>NZ_JADBRA010000021.1:0-103882 GCF_014896205.1 Enterobacter cloacae complex sp. I2 | reverse complement strand
GTTCTATTTCACTAAGTTGTATTGGGAAGCAAAGAGATATAATTTCAGTAATTAGAAGTGCTATATGCCCAGAATTATCCTTACTGAATTGTTCTGTTTTTGGGATTGATGAAAGTTTTTCTTTTATATTTACACATAAATCATCAAGAAAATCATCATCGTATTTTAAAACTTCAGGATCCGGCCAAGGATAGATTACAACAGAGGATGAAACTTTCTTCTTAATATACTCAAGTGGGCCTAAATAAATGAATGAGTCCTCACCGGATACTTCTTCCTCTGAAGCAACGATCAGTATTTTTTTAAATAGTTCTGATTTGTTGCAAAATATACCTAGCTCAACTAATGATCCTGGACTTTCTAAAAAAATGATAATAAGAGATGAAATACTGGCTATATCATCTTCAAACACTAGAAGGTCCGGATAGGCATTCTCTTTAAAATAATCCTTGAATGTCTCAGCTAGAATGAAATGTTCGTGAAGTTCAGGGGCATGTTTTGCTGTGTAAGTAAGTAGTCTATCCCTAAAACTGGGTGGAATTGGTGCACGTACATCGACTTTGCCACCACATACGAAAAGGAGACGATGAGATATATCAACATTGAAGTTACTTATGTCTAACAATTGAAATTGTTTTTTAATAGTTTCTTCAAACATTGATTTAAACGTTATGTGTTTTTGATTTGTCTTCCGTTGATGAAAAAAACGAGCAATGTAGCTTTGCTCGTTTTTTACTCTTTACTAGAGGAGGCGCTAGAAAGTTTTCTACCGATCCTAGAGACTTCTAGGATCGGTAGAAAACTTTCTAGCGCAACCCTAAAAGTACTCAATAAGTTAGTGTCTGGCGAAACGCTCGACAAGGCTATAAATCAAAGCCTAACGCTAAAGAGTGATGTTATTATGGTTGAGAAGTGCATCTTTTTCAACCGGTTAGATAGTATATTCTAATCAGTAACTACTATTGTTATATTTTTTATATTATTCAGTCGGTTACATTGTAAGCCTTCCCGAATTCTCCAATGATAACCTTCCTTCCAGTCTCAATCTGCGCATCAACAAAGTCCGCCCAGGACTGAAGCATCTCCCGGCGCTGATTCAGGTACTCCGCACGGTTGTAGACACCGCGAACGCCGCCGATTTTATGCGCCAGGCATTTCTCCACCCAGTCTGAGTTGTAGCCTTGCTCATGGAGCAATGTGCTGGCAGTACGCCGGAAGTTATGAATAACAAAATCCCTGACGTTAAGATCCAGCGTACGCACCGCACAGTTCAGCGTTGTTTTGGAGATCGGACGTCGGTAGTCGTTTCGGCTGGGGAAGACGTATGGAGAATCCCCGGCCAGAAATTTTAACTCTTCGAACATCGCCAGCGCCTGCTTTGACAGCGGAACAATATGCGGGTTATCCATCTTCATTCTTTCGCCGGGTATACGCCATTCCAGCGCGTTGAAGTTAACTTCGCTCCATGTCGCTTCAATCATCTCCGATTTACGCACCATGCAGATGATCAGCAGGTGCAAAGCCAGCTTGTGGCGTCGGTTCATGTTAGAGGTGTAGATCCCCCGTAGCAGGATACCGATCTCTTCTGCCGTTAGCGCCACGTCGCGACTTGTTGCTTGTGCGATATAACGGGCCTCGATAGCGGCTGCCGGGTTGTTGAAGATGATTCCCCTCGAAATCGCGTAGGCCAGCATGCGTTTAAGCACGTTTCGCGTCAGCAGCGCGACGTGATCGGAACCTCGTTGTTTGATGCGGTCGAGCACGACCTGAATATGGGCAGTTGTGAGTTCTTCCAGTTCCAGTTTCCCGATGATGGGAATGATGTCCTTCTCGATAATACGAGTGACGTTGCGTGGATTGCGGTTACTTTTTTCAACGATATCGGTCAGCCAGCGTTTGGCGAACGCTTTTACTGTTGTCGGGTCATTTTGTTTAAGTTTTTCTTCCTGCTTCTTTTGTGCCGGGTTAATGCCATGGGCAACCATTGAGCGGCATTTCTCACACCACATACGAGCCTCAGCGAGGGAGAAGGATGGGTATTCCCCCCAGTGTGACTTTTTGAAGTTTATTGTTAAGGCGAAAGCGAAATCTCCATACTTTTCTTCCTGTTGGAAGTATTTCAATCATCAGACCATCTCTATCAGCTATTTGCCAGGGATGATCTTTTGGAGCTAATGAGCGGAGTTTAGTATCTGAAAGCGCCATTTTTCACCTCTTTGCTGTGCCCATGGGATATCGATTTTGATGCTTTTTTATACCGTTTTTTGTGCCCATGAGGTGTGATTTTTAACGCAAAAAATGAACAATGGCACAGCGGTTTTTTTGCTATGGGCACAACGATGGACACAAGAATTGCGGATGAATCCGTACGACTATGGACGAGTACGGAAAGTAAAAACCCGCATTAACAGGTAGTTAATGCGGGTTAGTGAACGTTCACGGACGAGGATGGACTAAAACTTACTTGCCAATACAGAAGCTCGAAAAGATCCTTCCCAACAAATCGTCCGACGTAAACTCTCCGGTAATCTCGCTCAGATTCTGCTGCGCCAGACGTAGCTCTTCCGCCAGCAGTTCACCCGCCCACGCGCCAATCAGCTGCGCTTTGCCCTGGTCAAGATGGCGTGCCGCCTCTTCCAGCGCCTGCAAGTGACGACGACGCGCCAGGAAGCCACCCTCCATGCTGGTGTCGAAGCCCATGCTCTGTTTGAGATGGTTACGCAGGTCTTCTACGCCTTCCCCGGTACGGGCCGACAGGCGAATAAGTGAGTGACCATTCACATCGCTGAGGCCCAGCGTTTCGCCAGTCACGTCTGCCTTGTTGCGCACTACGGTGATCGGCAGTTTGGCAGGTAGACGGGCGATAAAGTCAGGCCAAATCTCCGCCGGGTCTACGGCGTCGGTCGTGGTGCCGTCTACCATAAACAGCACGCGATCGGCCTGCTCAATCTCCTGCCAGGCGCGTTCGATGCCGATACGCTCGACTTCATCGCTCGCATCGCGAAGGCCGGCGGTATCGATGATGTGCAGCGGCATGCCGTCGATATGGATATGCTCGCGCAGCACGTCGCGGGTGGTCCCGGCTATGTCGGTTACGATTGCCGCTTCACGGCCCGCCAGGGCGTTCAGCAGGCTCGATTTCCCGGCGTTCGGGCGTCCGGCAATGACCACCTTCATCCCTTCACGCAGCAGGCTGCCCTGACGCGCTTCGGCGCGGACGGCATCCAGATCGTTCATCACCTGGTTCAGCTGGGCTTCGATTTTGCCGTCAGAAAGGAAGTCGATCTCCTCGTCCGGGAAGTCGATAGCCGCTTCGACATAGATTCGCAGGTGAGTAAGTGCTTCCACAAGATGATTTACGCGTGCAGAAAACGCGCCCTGCAACGAGTTCAGCGCGGAGCGGGCCGCCTGTTCGGAGCTGGCGTCGATCAGGTCAGCAATCGCTTCGGCCTGCGCCAGGTCGAGCTTGTCGTTCAGGAACGCACGCTCGGAGAATTCGCCCGGCTTCGCAATGCGCAGGCCAGGCAGGGTCAGAATACGTTTTAACAGCAGGTCGAGGATCACCGGACCGCCGTGGCCCTGAAGTTCCAGCACGTCTTCGCCGGTAAAGGAGTTCGGGCCGGGGAACCACAGCGCGATGCCCTGGTCCAGCGGGGTGCCGTCGGCATCTTTAAACGGCAGATAATCAGCGTAGCGCGGCTTTGGCAGTTTACCCAGCACCGCTTCGGCCACCTCACGCGCCTTCAGGCCGGAGATACGCAGAATGCCTACACCACCGCGTCCCGGTGGGGTTGCCTGGGCGACGATAGTGTCGTTATGGCTCATGGTTACTCTCGTTCAATACAAATAAAAAAGGCGGTCAATCGACCGCCCTTATTTTAGCGTTAACTTACCGAATCAGGACTTTTTCTTTTCGCGGCTATGCAGGCCACGTTTTTCCAGACCACGGTAAATCAGCTGCTGCTGGATGATGGTCACCAGGTTGCTGACGATATAGTACAGCACCAGACCTGACGGGAACCACAGGAAGAACACGGTGAAGATGACCGGCATAAAGGTCATGATCTTCTGCTGCATCGGGTCGGTCACGGTGGTCGGAGACATCTTCTGGATGAAGAACATCGTCACGCCCATCAGGATCGGCAGGATGTAGTACGGGTCCTGTGCGGACAGGTCATGGATCCACAGGGCGAACGGCGCGTGGCGCAGCTCAACGGAACCCATCAGCATGTAGTACAGCGCAAGGAAGATTGGCATCTGAATCAGCAGCGGGAAGCAACCACCCAGTGGGTTTACTTTCTCTGCTTTATACAGGGCCATCATCTCCTGGCTTTGACGCTGTTTGTCATCGCCCAGACGCTCACGCATAGCCTGAATCTTCGGCTGTAGCATACGCATCTTCGCCATGGAGGTGTACTGCGCTTTCGTCAGCGGGTACATGATGCCACGAACGATAAAGGTGATAACGATGATGGAGAAGCCCCAGTTACCCAGGAAGCTGTGGATGAACTTCAGCAGCTTAAACAGCGGCTGAGAGATGAACCACAACCAACCGTAATCAACGGTCAGATCCAGGTGCGGCGCAACGGCAGCCATTTTGTCCTGGATTTCCGGACCGACCCACAGGGTGCTTGCCAGCTTACCAGTTTGACCCGGCTGTACCAGAACCGGCTGAGATTTGTAGCCGATGGCTGCAATACCGTTGCCGAGGTTCGCGGTGTAGAAATTATTCGTACCGTCGTTGTTCGGTACCCATGCCGTCGCGAAATACTGTTGCAGCATTGCGACCCAGCCGCCTTTAGAGCTGACGTTCAGGTTTTCGTTATCGGCAATGGTGTCGAATTTGTATTTCTCGTACTTGGTATCTGGCGTGGAGTATGCCGCGCCACGGAAGGTATGCAGCGCAAAGTTGCTGCTTCCGGTGTCACGGTGAGACGGCAGATTGATGGACTGCTTCAGCTGACCAAAGGTAGAGATTTCCAGCGGTTTCGCACCGGCGTTCTGTACGCTGTAGCCCACGTTCACCGCATACTCACCGCGTTTCAGGGTGAAGGTTTTGGTGAAGGTGTTGCCTGCCGCGTCGGTGTAGGTCATCGGAATAACCAGTTCGTTCTGACCATCAGCCAGCACAAACGTGTCGTTTTCGACGTTATACAGTGGACGCGCACCGTTAGCCGGGTTATCCGGGCCATCACGACCGGTCAGGCCGCTCTGTGCCTGGTAGATAAATTCAGGCGTGGTTTCCAGTAACTGGAACGGTTCGGTAGACTTCAGCTCTTTCGGGTAGGTCAACAGCAGCGCCTGCTCAACATCACCACCACGGGTGTTGATAGTCAGCTCAAGCACATCGGTCTTAACCGTAATCTGTTTCCCCTGGCCACTGGCCGGTACGCCCTGGTCGGCGGCGCTACCCGCTGCGGTGGTCGTGGTCTGCGTGGTCTGCTGCTGGGGTTGAGGATTTTTATCCTGCTCCCATGCCTGCCAGATCATGAAAGACACGAACAACAAAGCGATGATAAGAAGATTGCGTTGCGAATCCATCGTTAGTGTTCTCTGGTATCAAAGGGTCCTGGAGGGACGGGGTCGTCTCCACCTGGGTGTAAAGGGTGGCATTTTAATACGCGTTTCACCGTCAACCAACTGCCTTTTATCACTCCAAACCTGCGCAATGCCTCAATTCCGTAGCTTGAGCACGTAGGGGTGAAACGACAATGTGGCCCGAGTAGCGGACTAATCAGGCGTTGATAGACCCTGATAAGGGCTATCAGGACCCGCGAGCCAGGCGACAGTGGCGGCGCCATAATTTTTCCAACGCTTCCGAGAGAGCACGGTTATCGAGGTCGGCAACCCCTTTTTTAGCCACCACCACGAAATCCATAGAAGGCAGTTCGTGCTGACGTAAACGGAAGCTTTCACGCGTCAGACGTTTAATCCGGTTGCGTTCATGCGCACGCTTAACGTTTTTCTTGGCGACTGTGAGACCGATACGGGGATGCCCCAGCGAATTTTGGCGGCCGAGGATGGTGATTTGCGGCGTGCCAGCCCGTAATGGCTGCTGGAAGACGAAAGTGAAATGAGTGGGAGTTAACAAACGTAACTCCCTGGGAAATGCGAGCTTAACCACTCAGGGGTTAGCTTTATTACTTGGAAACGGTCAGACGAGCGCGGCCTTTAGCACGACGACGTGCCAGAACCTGACGACCATTTTTAGTAGCCATACGAGCACGGAAGCCGTGAGAACGGTTGCGCTTCAGTACAGACGGTTGAAAAGTGCGTTTCATGGCGATTTCTACCTAAACTTGAAAAAATTCATGACTTTTGCGGATGCCCGACCGAGTTTCGAATGACGGACGCCGAAGCCGTGGGTGATTAAAGAGGCCGGATTGTAATAATTGTACACTCCGGAGTCAATTCTCTTTCCTTATTTCCCGCGTATTTCCGCACGATTTCGCGTGGAAAATGAGCAACGGACGACGCAGGAAGATGAGCATCACGCGCCGGGTCGAGGATTATACGGAGTCATCCACAAAGCGCAAGGATCGTCCCGGATCTTCGTTAGATCATTTAAGCCAAAAATCGTCTGTGCTCATTAAATTTTCCAATATGCGGGCTAAATCGCGGGGCACTCGCGTCAGGATCGTTTACACTTACCCGATTCCGGATCATCCTGTGGATAAATCGGGAAGAATCTGTGAGAAACAGAAGATCTCTGGCTCAGTTTAGGCTATGATCCGCGGTCCCGATCGGGATCCAGCGATCCTGGTCGGGCATAAACACAACATCGTTCAGGTTGTATCAACGATAGCGTGTATAACCGCAGATAGCGGTTCGCACATCACCCTAATGGGGTCATGTCGATGTGCGCCAACAATCATGAATATTCAATAGTTTTCTTTTATTGTTCGAGTGGAGTCCGCCGTGTCACTTTCGCTTTGGCAGCAGTGTCTTGCCCGATTGCAGGATGAGTTACCAGCCACAGAATTCAGTATGTGGATCCGCCCGTTGCAGGCGGAACTGAGCGATAACACGCTGGCTTTGTATGCGCCAAACCGTTTCGTGCTCGATTGGGTAAGGGATAAATACCTTAATAACATCAATGGACTGCTGAACGATTTTTGCGGGTCAGATGCCCCACAGCTGCGTTTTGAAGTGGGCACAAAGCCGGTCACCCAAACCGTTCGTGAAGTTGTCAATGTGGCAGCCCCTGCACAGGCGGCGCCCGCTCCAGCGCCTCGCGTTGCACCGGCTCGTCAGGGCTGGGATAACGTTCCTGCCCCCGCTGAGCCTACCTACCGCTCTAACGTGAACGTGAAGCACACGTTCGATAACTTCGTTGAAGGTAAGTCGAACCAGCTGGCGCGCGCGGCGGCTCGCCAGGTTGCTGACAACCCCGGTGGCGCGTATAACCCGCTGTTCCTGTATGGCGGCACGGGTCTCGGTAAAACGCACCTTCTGCACGCGGTGGGTAACGGCATTATGGCGCGTAAGCCGAATGCGAAAGTGGTGTATATGCACTCCGAGCGCTTCGTTCAGGACATGGTAAAAGCCCTGCAAAACAATGCGATCGAAGAGTTTAAACGCTACTACCGTTCCGTTGATGCGCTGCTGATCGATGACATTCAGTTCTTTGCCAATAAAGAACGATCGCAGGAAGAGTTTTTCCACACCTTTAACGCCCTGCTGGAAGGCAATCAGCAGATCATTTTGACCTCGGATCGTTATCCTAAAGAGATCAACGGCGTTGAAGATCGTCTGAAATCCCGCTTCGGCTGGGGCCTGACCGTGGCGATCGAGCCACCGGAGCTGGAAACCCGCGTCGCGATCCTGATGAAAAAAGCCGACGAGAACGACATTCGCCTGCCGGGCGAAGTGGCGTTCTTTATTGCCAAGCGCCTGCGCTCCAACGTTCGTGAGCTGGAGGGGGCGCTGAACCGCGTTATCGCTAACGCCAATTTCACCGGTCGTGCGATCACCATCGATTTTGTGCGTGAAGCGCTGCGCGATTTGTTGGCATTGCAGGAAAAACTGGTCACTATCGACAATATTCAAAAGACGGTGGCTGAGTACTACAAGATCAAAGTGGCAGATTTACTGTCTAAACGTCGTTCCCGCTCGGTGGCGCGTCCGCGTCAGATGGCGATGGCGCTGGCAAAAGAGCTAACCAACCACAGCCTGCCGGAAATCGGCGATGCGTTTGGTGGCCGTGACCATACGACCGTGCTGCACGCTTGTCGCAAGATTGAGCAGTTACGCGAAGAAAGCCACGACATAAAAGAAGATTTTTCCAATTTAATCAGAACATTATCATCGTGACGCTATGAAATTTACCGTTGAACGTGAACATTTATTAAAACCGCTGCAACAGGTGAGTGGCCCGTTAGGCGGCCGCCCAACGCTGCCTATTCTTGGAAACCTGCTGCTTCAGGTCGCGGACGGTACGCTGTCGCTGACCGGCACAGATCTGGAAATGGAAATGATCGCGCGCGTTACGCTGACTCAGCCGCACGACGCGGGCGCGACCACGGTTCCGGCACGTAAATTCTTTGATATCTGCCGTGGGTTGCCGGAAGGCGCTGAAATCGCCGTGCAGCTGGAGGGCGACCGCATGCTGGTGCGCTCTGGCCGCAGCCGTTTCTCCCTTTCCACGCTGCCCGCTGCGGATTTCCCGAACCTGGACGACTGGCAGAGCGAAGTTGAATTTACCCTGCCGCAGGCGACGATGAAGCGTCTGATTGAAGCCACGCAGTTCTCCATGGCGCATCAGGACGTTCGTTACTACTTAAACGGCATGCTGTTCGAAACCGAAGGTGAAGAGCTGCGTACCGTGGCCACCGATGGCCACCGTCTGGCGGTCTGTTCCATGCCGATTGGCGACTCGCTGCCGAACCATTCGGTGATCGTGCCGCGTAAAGGCGTGATTGAATTGATGCGTATGCTCGACGGCGGTGACACGCCGCTGCGGGTGCAGATTGGCAGCAATAACATCCGTGCCCACGTGGGTGATTTTGTCTTTACGTCGAAGCTGGTTGACGGTCGTTTCCCGGATTATCGCCGCGTATTGCCGAAGAACCCGGACAAAACGCTGGAAGCAGGCTGCGATATCCTCAAGCAGGCGTTTGCCCGCGCGGCCATTCTCTCGAACGAGAAATTCCGCGGCGTACGTCTGTACGTGAGTGAAAACCAGATCAAAATCACCGCCAACAACCCGGAGCAGGAAGAGGCAGAAGAGATTCTGGACGTCACCTACGCCGGGGCTGAGATGGAAATCGGCTTCAACGTCAGCTACGTGCTGGATGTGCTCAATGCACTGAAATGCGAGAATGTGCGCATTCTGCTGACCGACTCCGTTTCGAGCGTACAGATTGAAGATGCGGCCAGCCAAAGCGCGGCTTATGTTGTCATGCCAATGAGACTGTAATGTCGCTCACCCGTCTGTTGATCCGCGACTTTCGCAATATCGAAAGCGCGGATCTCGCTTTATCCCCCGGCTTTAACTTCCTGGTTGGCGCGAACGGCAGCGGCAAAACCAGCGTGCTGGAAGCCATCTATACGCTCGGCCATGGCCGGGCGTTTCGCAGTTTGCAGATTGGTCGCGTGATTCGCCACGAGCAGGACTCTTTTGTTCTGCACGGGCGTTTGCAGGGCGCAGAGCGGGAAACCGCCATCGGTCTGACCAAAGACAAGCAGGGCGACAGCAAGGTGCGCATCGACGGCACCGATGGCCACAAGGTAGCGGAGCTGGCGCTACTGATGCCAATGCAGCTGATTACGCCCGAGGGGTTTACTTTACTCAACGGCGGCCCCAAATACAGAAGAGCGTTCCTCGACTGGGGATGCTTTCACAATGAAGCCGGTTTCTTTAACGCCTGGAGCAACCTGAAGCGTCTGCTTAAACAGCGTAACGCCGCGTTGCGCCAGGTCACGCGCTACGCCCAGCTGCGTCCGTGGGACATGGAACTCATCCCTCTCGCGGAGCAGATCAGCCGTTGGCGTGCCGAATACAGCGCCGGTATCGCTGAAGACATGGCCGATACCTGCAAACAGTTTTTACCCGAGTTCTCTCTCACCTTCTCCTTCCAGCGCGGCTGGGAGAAAGAGACGGATTATGCCGAGGTGTTAGAGAGAAGCTTCGAGCGCGACCGCATGTTGACCTACACCGCGCACGGCCCGCACAAGGCGGATTTCCGCATTCGTGCTGACGGTGCGCCGGTGGAAGATACGCTGTCGCGCGGGCAGCTGAAGCTCCTGATGTGCGCGCTGCGCCTGGCGCAGGGGGAGTTCCTCACCCGCGAAAGCGGGCGACGCTGCCTGTACCTGATAGATGATTTTGCCTCGGAACTTGACGACGCGCGGCGCGGGCTGCTTGCCAGCCGCTTAAAAGCCACGCAGTCGCAGGTTTTCGTCAGCGCCATTAGCGCTGAACACGTTATGGACATGTCGGACGAAAATTCGAAGATGTTTACCGTGGAAAAGGGTAAAATAACGGATTAACCCAAGTTGAAATGAGCGAGAAACGTTGATGTCGAATTCTTATGACTCCTCCAGTATCAAAGTCCTGAAAGGGCTGGATGCGGTGCGTAAGCGCCCGGGTATGTATATCGGCGACACGGATGACGGCACCGGTCTGCACCACATGGTATTCGAGGTGGTAGATAACGCTATCGACGAAGCGCTCGCGGGTCACTGTAAAGACATCGTGGTCACGATCCATGCGGACAACTCCGTCTCCGTTACCGATGATGGTCGTGGCATCCCAACCGGTATTCACCCGGAAGAGGGCGTATCGGCTGCGGAAGTGATCATGACCGTGCTGCACGCAGGCGGTAAGTTCGATGATAACTCCTATAAGGTTTCCGGCGGTCTGCACGGCGTAGGCGTTTCCGTGGTAAACGCCCTGTCGCAGAAGCTGGAGCTGGTTATCCAGCGCGAAGGCAAAATTCACCGTCAGATCTACCAGCACGGCGTGCCTGACGCTCCGCTGGCCGTAACGGGTGATACCGATAAAACCGGTACCATGGTGCGTTTCTGGCCGAGCCTCGAAACCTTCACCAACGTTACCGAGTTTGAGTACGACATCCTGGCGAAACGCCTGCGCGAACTGTCGTTCCTGAACTCCGGCGTGTCGATTCGTCTGCGCGACAAACGCGACAACAAAGAAGACCACTTCCACTACGAAGGCGGTATCAAGGCGTTCGTTGAGTATCTGAACAAGAACAAAACGCCAATTCACCCGAATATCTTCTACTTCTCTACCGAAAAAGACGGTATCGGCGTCGAAGTGGCATTGCAGTGGAACGACGGTTTCCAGGAAAACATCTACTGCTTTACCAACAACATTCCGCAGCGCGACGGCGGTACTCACCTTGCGGGCTTCCGCGCGGCGATGACCCGTACCCTGAACGCCTACATGGACAAAGAAGGCTACAGCAAAAAAGCGAAAGTCAGCGCCACCGGCGACGACGCCCGTGAAGGCCTGATTGCCGTGGTCTCCGTGAAGGTGCCGGATCCGAAGTTCTCCTCTCAGACCAAAGACAAGCTGGTCTCTTCTGAGGTGAAATCGGCGGTTGAGCAGCAGATGAACGAACTGCTGAGCGAATACCTGCTGGAAAACCCGTCCGACGCGAAAATCGTGGTGGGCAAAATTATTGATGCGGCACGTGCCCGTGAAGCGGCGCGTAAAGCCCGTGAAATGACCCGTCGTAAAGGCGCGCTGGACCTGGCAGGCCTGCCGGGCAAGCTGGCTGACTGCCAGGAACGCGACCCAGCGCTGTCTGAACTGTACCTCGTGGAAGGGGACTCCGCGGGCGGTTCTGCGAAGCAGGGCCGTAACCGTAAGAACCAGGCGATCCTGCCGCTGAAGGGTAAAATCCTTAACGTTGAGAAAGCGCGCTTCGACAAGATGCTCTCTTCTCAGGAAGTGGCGACGCTCATCACCGCGCTCGGCTGCGGTATTGGGCGCGACGAGTACAACCCGGACAAGCTGCGCTATCACAGCATCATCATCATGACCGATGCGGACGTCGACGGCTCGCACATTCGTACGCTGCTGTTGACCTTCTTCTATCGTCAGATGCCGGAAATCGTTGAGCGCGGCCACGTCTACATTGCGCAGCCACCGCTGTACAAGGTGAAAAAAGGCAAGCAGGAACAGTACATTAAGGATGACGAGGCGATGGATCAGTACCAAATCGCGATCGCCCTTGACGGTGCGACCCTGCACGCGAACTCCAGCGCGCCAGCGCTGGCCGGCGAGCCGCTGGAGCGTCTGGTCTCCGAGTTCAACGCCACGCAGAAAATGATTGGCCGCATGGAGCGCCGCTATCCAAAAGCGCTGCTGAAGGAGCTGATTTATCAGCCAACCCTGACCGAAGCCGATCTGAGCAGCGAGCAGGCCGTAACCCGCTGGGTAAATACCCTGGTGAGCGAGCTGAACGAGAAAGAGCAGCACGGCAGCCAGTGGAAGTTCGACGTTCAGCAGAACGCTGAGCAGCAGTTCGAGCCGATCGTGCGCGTGCGTACCCACGGCGTCGATACCGACTACCCGCTGGAGCACGAATTTGTGACCGGTCCGGAATACCGCCGTATCTGCACCCTCGGCGAGAAGCTGCGTGGTCTGATCGAAGAAGATGCGTTTATCGAACGTGGCGAGCGTCGTCAGCCGGTAGCCAGCTTCGAGCAGGCGCTGGAGTGGCTGGTGAAAGAGTCCCGTCGTGGCCTCTCTATTCAGCGTTATAAAGGTCTGGGCGAAATGAACCCGGATCAGCTGTGGGAAACCACCATGGATCCGGAAAGCCGTCGCATGCTGCGCGTCACCGTTAAAGACGCGATTGCAGCGGATCAGCTGTTCACCACCCTGATGGGCGATGCGGTTGAACCACGTCGTGCGTTCATCGAAGAGAACGCCCTGAAGGCGGCGAATATCGATATTTAATCGTCGCTTTACGGCAACATAACTGGCCGCGCTTTAGCGCGGCTTTGTTATGGACGCAGGAAGGTCCAGCGACATCACTGCCGGTAAACGGCTCGCCAGCTTATCTATGGCAATTCTTACCCTTAGCGGCAGGTGCGGCGTCTGCTGCCAGACGGCATGAACGTCGAAGCGTACATCCGGGGCCTGATTTAAGAGCGGGACAAGGTTCCCCTGCTGAATTTCTTTGATGACCATCCAGCAGGGTAACCACGCAAGGCCGTGGCCGGCCAGCGCCGCGTCGCAGATCGCCTGTAAATCATCCATATTGAGTGATGAGCGGGGAATAAACGTGCGCGACGTGCCATCATAATCCATCAGCTGCCAGGGTAAGACTCTGCCCGCACGCGTGTAGTTAATGGCCGTATGCTGGCGTAAATCATCAACGGCCTGCGGCTGGCCATTCTTAAGCAGATAATCCGGCGCGGCACACAGAACCATTCGGTGCTCACCCAGCCTTCTGGCGACCAGCACGGCGCTGTCAGCCAGGGTGCCATTGCGCACCGCCATATCAAACCCTTCTTCCACGAGATCCACGATGCGGTCGCTGAAGGACATTTCAAGCTCAAGTCCGGGGTGTTCCTGCGTCAGCTCTGTGAGCAGCGGGGCGATACACTGACGACCAAACAGCACCGGCATGGCAACCCGCAGGCGGCCGCTGACCTGATGTTTTCCGGTTTCAAGCAGCGATTCAGCGCCACGAATCTCCTCCAGCGCGCGCAGGCAGCGTTCATAAAAAAGCGCGCCGTTATCGGTCAGCCTCTGACTGCGCGTGGTCCGATGAAACAGACGAACCCCCAGCCTCTCTTCAAGACGAGCAATACTTTTTCCTACCGCCGAGCGCGACAAATGCAGACGCACGGCGGCCTGCGCAAAACTTCCTGCTTCTACAGAGGCAACGAAAACGGGAATATCTTTCAGCGTATCGGTCATGAACTGATTGTATCTTTTTAGTCATCAATAGCGGGAAAACTTATCGCCACTGGCGACGCAGAGTCAACGGTAGACTGTCAGAACTGAAAATCATCTGATGACAGGAGAAAAAAATGACAGAAACAATGCAGCGCTGGTCAATGAACGCCCTTGGGCGCGAGAGCCTTCAGCTTGTTCAGGAGCCTGTTCCACAGCCAGGCCCGGGTGAGGTCCGCGTACGGGTAAATGCCGTTGCGCTCAACTACCGGGATAAAATGGTTATCGAAGGCACGATGCCAATTCCGCTTTCTTTCCCGTTTACTCCGGCGTCTGACATGGCGGGCGTGGTGGACAGCATTGGCGACGGGGTGACACGCTTCAAACCCGGCGCACGCGTCATCTCAACCTTTTTCCCGGAGTGGATCGACGGCAAGCCGCAGGCAGACGCGCGCGATTTGCCCTACAAAACGTCCGGTGGATACTTCCAGGGCATGCTGGCTGAATATGTGATTGTGAGTGAAAACGCGCTGGTGGCCTCCCCGGAAAGCCTGGATGACGCTGAGGCCAGCACGCTTCCTTGCGCGGGGCTTACCGCATGGTTCGCGCTGGTGGAGCGCGGTCATTTACGCGCCGGGCAATCGGTGCTGGTACAGGGGACGGGCGGCGTGGCGCTATTCGCTTTGCAGATAGCAAAAGCGCACGGCGCCGAGGTGATTGTCACGTCGGGGAGTGATGAAAAACTGGCGCTGGCCAAAAAACTGGGCGCCAGCCAGGGCATTAACCGGCTGAAAGGCGACTGGGCTGAAAATGCGTTGGTACTCACGCAGGATCGCGGCATTGACCATATCATTGAAACCGTGGGAGGCGAGAACCTGAAGCATTCCCTGCGCGCCGTTGCCGTTCACGGGCGTATCTCAGTGATTGGCGTGCTGGCCGGGACTGACATTTCGCTGCCCGCGAGCGAACTGTTGCTGAAATCCCCCGTCATTCAGGGGATTGGGGTTGGACACCGTCGGGCGCTGGAAGATTTTGTCCGTGCGGTTGACATCACTGGCTTAAAACCGGTGATTGAGCATCGCTACCGCTTTGACGAGCTGGAACAGGCGCTTGAACATCTGGATCGCGGCGCGTTTGGCAAAATTGTTCTCACCCGCGAGTGAGTTCCCGTTCCCGGGATAAACGTAAAAGGGGCTTTTTGTTGCGCAAAGTAGCTCTATTTTTGTGGGCTTAATCGCGTTAGCATGAGGTAGCACTCATTTATCCCGGGGACCTCATGGCCATCAAACTCATTGCAATCGATATGGACGGCACGCTGCTGCTGCCGGACCACACCATCTCTCCAGCCGTTAAAAACGCGATCGCCGCTGCACGCGAAAAAGGCGTGAACGTGGTGCTCACCACCGGACGCCCGTATGCCGGGGTGCACAGCTACCTGAAAGAGCTGCACATGAACCAGCCTGGCGATTACTGCATCACCTATAACGGCGCGCTGGTGCAAAAGGCAGCCGATGGCAGCACGGTGGCGCAAACTGCACTGAGCTATGATGACTACCTGTTCCTGGAAAAACTGTCCCGCGAAGTAGGCTCCCACTTCCACGCGCTCGATCGTAATACGCTTTACACCGCCAACCGCGATATCAGCTACTACACGGTGCACGAGTCCTACGTTGCAACCATTCCACTGGTGTTCTGCGAAGCGGAAAACATGGATCCGGCAACCCAGTTCCTGAAAGTGATGATGATCGACGAACCCGCGATCCTCGACAAAGCCATCTCACGCATTCCGGCTGAGGTAAAAGAGAAATACACCGTGCTGAAAAGCGCGCCGTACTTCCTCGAAATCCTTGATAAACGCGTCAATAAAGGCACGGGCGTGAAATCGCTTGCCGATGCGCTGGGCATTAAGCCTGAGGAGATCATGGCGCTGGGCGACCAGGAAAATGATATTGCGATGATCGAGTATGCAGGCATGGGCGTGGCGATGGATAACGCGATCCCGTCGGTAAAAGACGTGGCGAACTTCGTTACCAAATCTAACCTGGAAGACGGCGTTGCCTGGGCGATCGAGAAATTCGTTCTGTCGTAACAAACGCTCAAATCATCAGCCCTGGTTATCAAC
Organism: Enterobacter cloacae complex sp. I2; assembly: GCF_014896205.1. Classification (NCBI taxonomy): domain Bacteria; kingdom Pseudomonadati; phylum Pseudomonadota; class Gammaproteobacteria; order Enterobacterales; family Enterobacteriaceae; genus Enterobacter; species Enterobacter cloacae complex sp. I2. The sequence continues at coordinate 87,884 of NZ_JADBRA010000021.1, read as the reverse complement.
CGGGGCTTTTTTTTGCCCTGAATTTACCCAATTGTTCTTTTTGTGATCTGGATTGTAGTACAACATTAACTGATTGTACTACATTGTCACCACGGCAAAGACGAATGGCCTCACGTTTGTACTGCAAAAGTGAGGCGAAATTCAGCGGTCGCGGTAAAGTAGTGATGGACTTACAGAGCACAAGGACTCTCCATGACACTCAATAAAACCGATCGCATTGTCATCACGCTGGGCACCCAGATTGTGGGTGGCAAATACGTTCCCGGTTCGCCGCTGCCAGCAGAGGCCGAACTGTGCGAAGAGTTTGAAACCTCGCGCAACATCATCCGGGAAGTGTTCCGCTCGCTAATGGCGAAGCGGCTGATTGAAATGAAGCGCTATCGCGGGGCGTTTGTTGCGCCGCGTAACCAGTGGAACTACCTCGATACCGATGTTCTGCAATGGGTACTGGAAAACGACTACGACCCACGGCTTATCGGCGCGATGAGCGAAGTCCGAAATCTGGTGGAACCGGCCATCGCCCGCTGGGCAGCAGAGCGCGCAACGTCTGGTGACCTGGCACAGATTGAGTCAGCGTTGAACGACATGATCGCCAATAACCAGAATCGGGAGGCGTTCAACGAAGCGGACATTCGCTATCACGAGGCGGTATTGCAGTCGGTGCATAACCCGGTTTTACAGCAGCTTAGCGTGGCGATCAGCTCGCTACAGCGAGCAGTATTTGAACGTACCTGGATGGGCGATGAGGCCAACATGCCGAAAACGCTTCAGGAACATAAAGCGCTGTTCGATGCGATACGGCATCAGGACGGCGATGCGGCAGAGCAGGCGGCGCTAACCATGATCGCCAGCTCGACACGAAGGTTGAAGGAAATCACATGACATCACGCTACATCGCAATTGACTGGGGATCGACCAATCTGCGCGCCTGGCTCTACCAGGGCGAGCAGTGCCTGGAAAGCAGGCAATCAGAAGCAGGCGTCACGCGCCTGAACGGTAAATCCCCTGAAGCGGTGTTAGCAGAGGTAACACAAAGCTGGCGCGACGGTAATACGCCGGTGGTGATGGCCGGAATGGTCGGCAGTAACGTGGGCTGGAAGGTCGCACCTTACCTGTCGGTTCCGGTTCATTTCGCCTCCGTTGGTGAGCAGTTAACGTCCGTTGGCGACAATGTCTGGATTATTCCCGGTTTATGCGTCTCTCGCGACGATAACCAAAACGTGATGCGCGGCGAAGAGACGCAACTGCTCGGGGCGCGCACCCTTTCTCCTTCTTCTGTCTACGTCATGCCCGGGACGCACTGCAAATGGGTCCAGGCGGATGCTGAGCAAATTCATGATTTTCGCACCGTGATGACTGGCGAATTGCATCATTTGCTGCTTACGCATTCGCTGGTAGGGGCCGGTTTGCCGGAGCAGAACCCTTCCCCGGAGGCGTTTGCCGCCGGGCTTGAGCGCGGGATCACATCTCCTGCCGTTTTGCCGCAACTTTTTGAGGTTCGCGCCTCGCACGTGCTGGGAAATCTTCCGCGCGAGCAGGTTAGCGAATTTCTGTCCGGCCTGCTGATTGGCGCCGAAGTCGTCACCCTGAGCGACGCGTTCGCCGGGCAGCAGACCATCACGCTCGTCGCGGGTTCATCGCTGACGTCACGTTACCGCCAGGCGTTCCACGCTATCGGACGGGATGTTGCCGCGGTGGAGGGCGACACGGCATTTCAGGCAGGCATAAGGAGCATCGCTCATGCAGTGGCAAACTGATCTTCCCCTTATCGCGATTTTGCGCGGCATCACGCCCGACGAGGCGTTAGCGCACGTTGGCGCGGTTATCGACGCCGGGTTCGACGCGGTGGAAATCCCGCTCAACTCACCGGCGTGGGAAAAAAGCATTCCGGCAGTGGTGGCGGCGTTTGGTGATAAGGCGCTGATTGGCGCAGGAACCGTGTTGCAGCCGGAGCAGGTGGATGACCTGGCGAAAATGGGCTGCAAGCTTATCGTCACACCCAATATCAACCCCGAGGTCATCCGCCGGGCGGTGGATTACGGCATGACCGTTTGCCCGGGGTGCGCCACGGCCACAGAAGCCTTTGCCGCTCTCGATGCGGGCGCACAGTCGCTCAAAATTTTCCCGTCGTCGGCTTTTGGCCCGGATTACATCAAAGCGCTGAAGGCGGTCTTACCCGCCAGCGTGCCGGTCTTTGCCGTGGGCGGCGTCACGCCGGAAAACCTGGTGCAGTGGATAAACGCGGGCTGTGTGGGCGCGGGGCTGGGCAGCGATCTCTATCGTGCAGGCCAGTCCGTTGAGCGTACCGCCCGGCAGGCGACAGCATTTGTGAAAGCGTATCGAGAGGCAGTGCAATGAAAATAACCAAACTCACCACGTACCGTTTACCCCCGCGCTGGATGTTCCTGAAAATTGAAACCGACGAAGGCGTGGTCGGCTGGGGCGAGCCGGTGATTGAGGGCCGTGCGCGTACGGTGGAAGCCGCGGTTCACGAGCTGGGTGAATACCTGATTGGCCAGGATCCGGCGCGCATCAACGACCTGTGGCAGGTCATGTATCGGGCGGGATTTTACCGTGGCGGTCCGATCCTGATGAGCGCCATCGCCGGTATCGACCAGGCGCTGTGGGATATCAAGGGCAAAGTGCTGAATGCCCCGGTCTGGCAATTAATGGGCGGCCTGGTACGTGATAAAATCAAAGCCTACAGCTGGGTGGGTGGCGACCGCCCTGCGGAAGTCATCGACGGTATCCGCCAGCTGCGCAACATTGGTTTTGACACCTTCAAACTCAACGGCTGCGAAGAGATGGGCGTTATCGACAACTCGCGCGCGGTAGACCGGGCGGTGAACACCGTGGCGCAAATCCGTGAGGCTTTCGGCAACGAGATTGAGTTTGGCCTGGACTTCCACGGCCGCGTCAGCGCGCCGATGGCCAAAGTGCTGATTAAAGAGCTGGAGCCGTATCGCCCGCTGTTTATCGAAGAGCCTGTACTGGCCGAGCAGGCGGAATACTATCCAAAACTGGCAGAACAGACACACATTCCCATCGCGGCGGGTGAACGCATGTTCTCGCGCTTCGAGTTTAAACGCGTGCTGGAAGCGGGCGGCATTGCGATCCTGCAACCGGACCTCTCCCACGCGGGCGGCATCACCGAATGCTACAAAATTGCCGGCATGGCAGAAGCCTACGATGTGGCGCTGGCGCCGCACTGTCCGCTTGGACCGATTGCGCTGGCAGCCTGTCTGCACGTGGACTTCGTCTCCCGCAATGCGGTGTTCCAGGAACAAAGCATGGGCATTCACTATAACAAGGGCGCGGAGCTGCTCGACTTTGTGAAAAACAAAGAAGACTTCAGCATGGAAGGCGGTTTCTTTAAACCGTTAACGAAGCCGGGCCTTGGCGTGGAAATTGACGAAGCCAAAGTCATTGAGCTGAGTAAAAATACGCCGGACTGGCGTAACCCACTGTGGCGTCATGAGGACGGTTCCGTAGCCGAGTGGTAAAGCCGGATGGCGCTACGCTTATCCGGCCTACTCTCCCGTAGGCCCGGTAAGCGAAGCGCCACCGGGCAAAAAAACATACATACAAAAATATAACCCTCTGTAAATTACAGGGCATGGTGAGCGGCTTCGCTATGCCCAAAATCTGGAGACAGATTGCGATGGATATTCCAGTTACTGCTGCAAAAACCGGGCGTCGCCGTTACCTGACGCTGATGATGATCTTTATTACCGTGGTCATTTGCTATGTCGACCGCGCCAACCTCGCCGTGGCATCGGCTCATATCCAGGAAGAGTTCGGCATCACCAAAGCGGAAATGGGCTATGTCTTCTCGGCGTTTGCCTGGCTGTATACGCTCTGTCAGATCCCCGGCGGCTGGTTCCTTGACCGCGTGGGATCGCGTCTGACCTACTTTATCGCTATTTTGGGCTGGTCCGTGGCGACCCTGTTCCAGGGCTTCGCCACCGGGCTGATGTCGCTGATTGGCCTGCGCGCCATCACCGGGGTGTTTGAAGCGCCCGCGTTCCCGACCAACAACCGCATGGTGACCAGCTGGTTCCCGGAACATGAGCGTGCCTCTGCCGTAGGCTTTTACACCTCCGGGCAGTTTGTGGGCCTGGCATTTCTGACACCGCTGTTAATCTGGATCCAGGAGCTGCTGAGCTGGCACTGGGTGTTTATCGTCACCGGCGGGATCGGCATTATCTGGTCGCTCATCTGGTTCAAGGTGTATCAGCCGCCGCGTCTGACCAAAAGCATCACCAAAGCCGAGCTGGACTACATCCGCGACGGTGGCGGTCTGGTAGATGGCGATGCTCCGGTGAAAAAAGAGGCGCGCCAGCCGTTAACCAAAGCGGACTGGAAGCTGGTCTTCCACCGTAAGCTGGTGGGCGTGTATCTGGGACAGTTCGCGGTGACCTCCACGCTGTGGTTCTTCCTCACCTGGTTCCCGAACTACCTGACGCAGGAAAAAGGGATCACCGCGCTGAAGGCGGGCTTTATGACCACCGTACCGTTCCTGGCGGCCTTCTTCGGCGTACTGCTCTCGGGCTGGCTGGCGGACAAGCTGGTGAAAAAAGGCTTCTCGCTGGGCGTGGCGCGTAAAACACCGATTATCTGCGGGCTGCTGATCTCTACCTGCATCATGGGGGCGAACTACACCAACGATCCGGTGTGGATCATGACCCTGATGGCGATAGCGTTCTTCGGGAACGGCTTTGCCTCCATCACCTGGTCTCTGGTGTCGTCCCTGGCGCCGATGCGTCTTATCGGCCTGACCGGTGGCGTGTTTAACTTCGTTGGCGGGCTGGGCGGGATCACCGTGCCGCTGGTTATCGGCTACCTTGCGCAGGACTACGGCTTTGGTCCGGCTCTGGTGTATATCTCTGCCGTGGCGCTGATCGGCGCGCTCTCCTACATCCTGCTGGTGGGCGACGTGAAACGAGTAGGCTAACGCCTTAGGATGTTTTACCCTGATGCGATAACCGCGCATCAGGGTATCCTTATGAAACAAATCACCTTCGCTTCCCGCCACCACCAGCTCACCAATATCAACACCTGGACCCCAGACAGCCAGTGGCTTGTCTATGACGTGCGGCCATCCGGCGCGTCGTTTACCGGTAAAACCATTGAGCGGGTCAATGTCAGTACGGGCGAGGTTGAGGTGATCTACCGTGCCGCTGACGGCGCGCATGTCGGCGTGGTAACCGTTCATCCTGCTGAGGATAAATATGTATTTATCCACGGCCCGAAAAACCCCGATGCAGACTGGCAGTATGATTTTCACCATCGTCAGGGAGTGATTGTGCACAACGGCGAGGTGAGCAATCTCGATGCGATGGATATCACCGCGCCTTACACGGCTGGTGCGCTGCGTGGCGGCAGCCACGTCCACGTTTTTAGCCCGAACGGGCAGTTCGTCAGCTTTACCTACAACGACCATGTGCTGCACGAGCGCGATCCGAAGCTGGATTTGCGTAACGTCGGGGTAGCTGCGCCTTTCGGCCCGGTAAACCCACAGGGGAACCATCCGCGGGAATATGCTGGCACCTTCTGGAGCGTGCTGGTAAGCCGTACAACGCCGAACCCGCAACCGGGCAGCGATGAGATTAACCGCGCCTATGAAGAGGGCTGGGTGGGCAACGACAGGCTGGCGTTTATCGGCGATACGGTGTCTGCGAAAGGCGAAAAGGTGCCTGAACTGTTTATTGTGGACCTCCCCAAAGATGAGCAGGGCTGGAAACGGGCGGGCGAGGCGCCGTTGCAGGGAACGCCTGAGACGATGCCCGCGCCTCCTGCGGGCATCACGCAACGCCGCTTAACCTTCACCCATCAGAAGGCGTATCCGGGGCTGGTGAACGTGCCGCGCCACTGGGTGCGCAGCAATCCGCAGGGGACGCAGATTGCGTTTTTAATGCGGGACGATAACGGCGTGGTGCAGCTGTGGCTTATCTCACCTGAGGGCGGCGAGCCGCGCCAGTTGACCCGCAGTGAGAGTGATATCCAGTCGGCCTTTAACTGGCATCCTTCTGGCCGCACACTTGGGTTTGTGCTCGAAAGCCGCATTGTCTGCTGCGATGCGCAGACCGGAAAGGTGACGTTTTTGACGTCCCGTCATGGCAATCCGCCGTCTGCTGACGCAGTGGTTTTTTCCCCGGACGGGCGTTATATCGCGTGGATGGAAGAGAAGGACGGTTTCCGCCAGCTGTGGCTAACGGAAACCGCACGGAATTAGCGCGGGGGCATCTCTGCGGGCGGGATGACGGAGTTGGTTGCCAGCGTCTCCTGCTCGCTTTTCTCAACGCGCGAGCGCACTGAGCTGTCGGTGCGGAACATATCCCACGGCAGCAGAAGCGTATCGGCAACCGCCGTAAACGGCATATCAAGAATCGCCAGAGATTTGGTACCCCAGTTTGTCTCATCATCAGAGATCATGGCGGCACTGGCGCGCGTCCCCGGATATGTTCCTTCTTTACCGCCGGTGTGCGACATAACGCTCGAACACCCGCAAAGTAAAACAGCCCCGCTGAACGTTGCCAGCTTAATCAGAACATTTCTCATCATCACTCAGTCATCTTTAGTAGCACGGCATTGACCTGCATCTCAGGGTTATAGCGAGGCGCGTCCAAAATGGACAGTCCAAAACATCTGCACTGTGGTCGCCATCGCAATTTAACCCTTTGTGCTGTGCCCCTGAGTCTATGCGACATCCAGCAAAGTGCAAAAAAATCTCGCATTAATACGCTTGAAAAGCCCGTTTCCAGACCCATTTTAAGGATGTACCCCGATAACGGACACGCCTGATGGGTGTTCGGGGGAACGGAAGCCTGTCCATGGTGGAAGGCTACATTTTCTCGCTGATTTCAGGAGCTTTTATCTATGCGTAACTTCGATCTCTCTCCGCTATACCGTTCTGCCATTGGTTTTGATCGTCTGTTCAACCACTTAGAAAACAACCAGAGCCAGAGCAACGGCTATCCTCCTTACAACGTTGAACTGGTTGACGAAAACCACTACCGCATTGCGATTGCTGTCGCCGGTTTCGCAGAGAGCGAACTGGAGATCACCGCCCAGGACAATCTGCTGGTGGTGAAAGGCTCCCATGCGGGCGAGCAGAAAGAACGAACCTACCTCTACCAGGGCATCGCAGAGCGCAACTTTGAGCGCAAGTTCCAGCTGGCTGAGAACATCCACGTCAAGGGCGCGAACCTGGTGAACGGCCTGCTGTTTATCGAACTGGAACGTGTGATTCCGGAAGAGAAAAAACCACGCCGTATCGAAATCAACTAATTATGCGGGTCGCTAACGCGGCCCACCTGAAATTGCTTGCCGTAAAGGGAGCATATGCGAATCCGTAAGGGTTTGCAGGTACAACTGCGCACAAAATTAAACTGTGCCGAACTCGCTTCTCAGAAGGAGATTTAGTATGCGTAACTATGATTTTTCCCCTCTGCTGCGTCAGTGGATCGGTTTTGATAAACTGGCTAACGCGCTGCAAAGCGCGACCGAACAGCAGACGTTTCCGCCGTACAACATCGAAAAAAGCGATGATAATCACTACCGCATCACGCTCGCGCTGGCCGGGTTCCGTCAGGAAGATCTCGACATCCAGCTTGAGGGCACGCGCCTGACCGTGAAAGGGTCGCCGGAAAAACCAGACACCGAGACCAAATGGCTGCATCAGGGGCTTGTCACTCAGCCGTTCAGCCTGAGCTTTACGCTGGCAGACCATATGGAAGTGTCTGGCGCGACGTTTACCAACGGGCTGCTGAATATTGACCTCACCCGTAACGTGCCGGAAGCCATTGCGCCGCAGCGCATCGCCATTAGCGAACGTCCGGCGTTGAATAGCTAATACATTTTTTGTCGGGTAGAGGCTGCGCAAAACCTGCCGATCCTGAAGGTCGGGTAAGGCGCAGCCGCCAACCGACACTACCCACAGACTGCACGAAGCCCTGCCCCGGCAGGGCTTTTTTGTGCGCCATCCCCCATACAGCCGCCGCTGGCTCTGAGAGAATCCTTAGTATAACTATGGTTATACACAGGATGTGGATCATGAGTGATATCGCGTTAACCGTGAGCGTGTTGGCCCTTGTCGCGGTAGTCGGGTTGTGGCTGGGGAATATCAAAATCCGCGGCGTCGGGTTTGGTATCGGCGGGGTGCTGTTCGGCGGGATTTTTGTCGGCCATTTTGCCGACCAGCTTGGGTGGGTGCTCAGCGCCGATATGCTGCATTTCATTCAGGAATTTGGCCTGATCCTCTTTGTGTATACCATCGGTATTCAGGTGGGTCCGGGTTTCTTCGCTTCGCTGCGCGTCTCCGGCTTACGCCTTAATCTCTTTGCTTTCGCCATTGTTGTGATGGGTGGGCTGGTCACCGCGATCCTGCATAAACTCTTCGCTATTCCGTTGCCTGTCGTGCTGGGTATTTTCTCCGGGGCCGTCACTAACACGCCTGCGCTCGGGGCGGGTCAGCAAATTCTGCGCGATTTGGGTATCCCGGCTGATGTCGTCGATCAGATGGGAATGAGCTACGCCATGGCCTATCCGTTTGGCATTTGCGGTATTTTGCTCTCGATGTGGCTGGTGCGCGTGCTGTTCCGCGTTAACGTTGAACAGGAAGCGAAGGAGCATGAAAGCACCCTGACCAACGGCCATGCGCTCATTAAAACCATCAACATTCGTGTCGAAAACCCCAATCTGAACAATATGGCGATACAGGATGTTCCCATTCTGAACAGCGCGACCATTATCTGTTCACGCCTGAAACGCGATGACACGCTGATGGTGCCTTCGCCCTATACCCTTATTCAACACGGCGATCTTCTGCATCTGGTAGGGCAACCGGCGGATTTAAACAATGCCCGGCTGGTGATTGGTCAGGAGGTAGATACCTCGCTCTCGACCCGTGGAACGGATATGCGCGTGGAGCGCGTGGTGGTGACCAATGAGAAGGTGCTGGGCAAGAAAATACGCGATTTGCAGGTTAAAGAGCGCTATGACGTGGTGATCTCCCGTCTTAATCGCGCCGGCGTGGAGCTGGTGGCCAGCCAGGATGCGAGCCTGCAATTCGGTGATATTCTCAACCTGGTCGGGCGTCCGTCATCCATTGATGCCGTAGCGGACATGGTGGGAAACGCGCAGCAAAAACTCCAGCAGGTGCAGATGCTGCCGGTCTTTATCGGTGTCGGGCTTGGGGTGATGCTTGGCTCCATCCCCCTGTACGTGCCCGGCTTCCCGGTAGCGCTGAAGCTGGGTCTGGCTGGCGGGCCGCTCATTATGGCGCTGATCCTCGGGCGTATCGGCTCCATCGGTAAGCTCTACTGGTTTATGCCCCCGAGCGCTAACCTGGCGCTGCGGGAGTTAGGCATTGTGCTGTTTCTGGCGGTGGTGGGGCTGAAATCCGGCGGCGATTTTGTCGATACCCTGGTGAACGGCGAAGGGATGAGCTGGGTAGGATACGGCATATTTATTACCGCCATCCCGCTGATAACGGTCGGATTACTGGCGCGTATGTTCGCTAAAATGAACTATCTCACGCTGTGCGGCATGCTGGCTGGCTCTATGACCGATCCGCCCGCGCTGGCGTTCGCCAATAACCTGCACGCCACCAGCGGTGCGGCGGCGCTGTCTTACGCCACGGTTTATCCGCTGGTGATGTTTCTGCGCATCATTACCCCACAGCTACTGGCGGTGCTGTTCTGGGGGATGGGCTAGCCTCGCTGACCGGCATCACCCGATGCCGGTCTCCTTGTCCCCGTTAATTTACGCTATGCTGAAGCCTGCTTCTGGTACGACAAGGAACCTTCATGAACATTTCCCGCCTCGGTGAAGCACCGGATTACCGCTTCTCACTGGCTAACGAGCGTACATTTTTAGCGTGGATCCGTACTGCCCTGGGCTTTCTGGCCGCAGGCGTTGGCCTTGATCAGCTCGCCCCTGATTTTGCCACCCCGCTGATCCGCGAAGCGCTGTCCCTGCTGCTGTGTCTGTTAGCCGGCGTGCTGGCGATCTACGGCTACCTGCGGTGGCTGCGCAACGAAAAGGCGATGCGTCTGAAGCAGGATCTCCCTTACACGCGCGGTTTGCTTATCATCAGTACGATTTTGCTGCTGGTGGCTGGCATCGTGATGTTACTGGTGTTCTATGCCGGATAGCCGCAAAGCGCGGCGGGAAGCAGACCCCGGGCTTCAGCCGGAGCGTACCTCGCTGGCCTGGCTACGCACGCTGCTGGGGTATGGCGCGCTGATTGCGCTTGCCATTAAGCACAACTGGCACCGCACGGGGATGCCATTCTGGATCTCCATCGTTGTGCTGGCGCTGGTAGCCATTATTTTATGGCGCTATACCCGCAGCCGGAACCTGATGGACGTCGCGCACAGTGATTTCGCACAGCCAGGGGCGGTGCGGGATAAGTTCCTGATCGCCCTGGCCGTGTTGTCCCTGTCGCTGCTGTTTGCGGTAACCCATATTCGACAAATTTTGCATCTGTAGGCCGGGTAAGGCGCCGCCGCCCGGCATAATTACTTCCCTTTCGCCAGATAATTCGCCATCTCGTCATCCGGCACCATGCCGCCGCCGGTTGCCCAGACCAGGTGCGTCGTGTTGGCATCTGACTTTATCCGTACCGGCCCCACCATCCCCGCCAGCGCCGACGGCTCCAGGCGAATGCCTTCCTCCTGTGCCAGCCAGCCGAGCAGGTTATACATGCTCTGATCGGAGAGGGTAAAGAACCCGTCAAGCAGACGCTCCATCGCGCGACCCACGAAGCCGGACGCGCGGCCTACCGCCAGCCCGTCCGCCGCCGTCACGTTATCAATACCCAGATCCTGTACGGCGATCTCATCGTGCAGACCGGTGTGGACACCCAGCAGCATGCATGGCGAGTGCGTAGGCTCGGCGAAGAAACAGTGCACGCTGTCGCCAAAGGCCAGCTTCAGGCCAAACGCCACGCCGCCGGGCCCGCCGCCGACGCCGCACGGCAGATAGACGTTTAGGGGATGTTCAGCGTCCACCACGCGCCCCTGTGCGGCAAACTGCGCTTTCAGGCGCTCGCCCGCCACCGCATAGCCCAGGAACAGCGTGCGGGAGTTCTCGTCGTCAATAAAGAAGCAGTTCGGATCGCTTTCCGCTGCTTTGCGCCCTTGCTCCACCGCCACGCCGTAATCCTGCTCGTATTCCACGACGGTCACGCCGTGGCTGCGCAGCCTGGCTTTTTTCCATTCACGGGCGTCGGCAGACATATGCACCGTGACCTTAAAGCCGATGCGCGCGCTAATGATGCCGATGGACAGCCCAAGGTTGCCGGTTGAGCCCACGGCGATGCTGTACTGGCTGAAGAAGTCCTTGAAGCGCGGCTCCAGCAGAATGCTGTAATCGTCATCCCGCTTGAGCAAGCCTGAGGCCAGCGCCAGTTTTTCCGCGTGAGCCAGCACTTCATAAATGCCGCCGCGCGCTTTAATGGAGCCGGAGATCGGCAGATGGCTGTCTTTTTTCAGCAGCAGCGTGCCGGGTATCGTTACGCCACATTCCTGCTCCAGACGCGTTTTCATTGCCGGAATGGGGACCAGTTCAGATTCAATAATTCCGCCCGCTGCCGCCGTTTCCGGGAAGGCTTTCGCCAGATACGGCGCGAAGCGCTCCAGGCGCGCGTGGGCGTCGTCAACGTCGGCTTTGGTCAGCCCGACATAGGGCAACCCTTCAGCCAGCGTCGTGGTACGCGGGTTGAGCCAGGTGGTTTCTTTCAGGGCAATCAGATCCTCAACCAGAGGAAACCGTGCGGTTAACGCGTTGATCGTTGCGCTTTTCATCGTCCATCTCTTCGCAAGGGGATTCATCCGATATTAAGCATAAAAAAGAGGCATACTGACAAATGATATAAATTGCGTTTCAGGTGAACCAGATTGAACCAACCACGAAGAGATGAGGGCGATGGTGGAAGATAAGCGACGGCTAAACGGCTGGCAGCTGTCCAAAATGCATACCTTTGAAGCGGCTGCCCGGTATGAATCTTTTGCGCTGGCAGCCGCTGAGCTGTCCCTGACCCCCAGCGCGGTAAGCCACCGCATCAGCCTGCTGGAAGACGAGCTGGGCATTCAGCTGTTTACACGCTCGCACCGCAAAGTTGAGCTGACGCAGGAGGGGAAGCGCGTGTACTGGACGCTAAAATCCTCGCTTGACGCGCTGAACCAGGAGGTACTGGACATTAAAAACCAGGCGCTGTCGGGCACGCTGACGGTTTATTCCCGTCCGTCGATCGCCCAATGCTGGCTGGTGCCGATGCTTGGCGACTTTACCCAACGCTATCCGTCTATTTCGCTGAACGTGCTGACGGGCAATGAAGACGTGAATATGCAGCGAACGGGCGTCGATCTGGCGCTCTATTTCGATGATTCACCGCCGAAGCGGCTCGGTTATCACTTCCTGATGGATGAAGCGATCCTGCCGGTCTGCTCACCGGAATATGCCAGGCAGCACGCGCTGGCGCAAAATCCCGATAACCTTCACCGCTGCACGCTGCTCCATGACCGTCAGGCCTGGAGCCACGATTCCGCCACGGATGAATGGTCAAGCTGGGCGACGCATTTTGGCGTGAATATGCCGCCCTCATCCGGGATTGGGTTCGACCGTGCGGATCTGGCGATTATTGCCGCGACGCACCACGCCGGCGTTGCGATGGGGCGAAAAAGGCTGGTGCAAAAGCATCTCGCGTGCGGCGAGCTGATTGCCCCTTTCGGCGAAAAGACGCTTAAATGTCATCAGCACTACTACGTCTCAACGCTTTCGGGCCGGCAATGGCCAAAAATTGACGCCTTTATCGGCTGGCTGAAAGAGCGAGCGAACTGAAGAATTATTACGCTTTGGCTCTACACCAAATGCGAAAAAGCGTGCTAAATACAGGCTAACGATTTGATTTTCGCAAGGTGCGACGTGCTGAAGCCTTTCATTGTCACCGTGTTAGCGATCGCTTCCGGCTGGGCCTGTGCCGCTGAGCCGCCGCTGACGGCCGCCCGTTACGCGCAGATGCTGGGTGTCGGGATGGACGTCGACTGGGCCCGCACCGAGCGCGGTATCCGAGAGTTTGATCCGCTGGTGGTCCGTGATTTTCGGGCGAAAGGCATACGTCATGTCCGCATTCGGGTGGCGGGCGAACCCACGGAAGCGCGACTGATTCACCTGCGCAAGCTGGTGGAGGCCTGCGAGCAATACGGCATCATCCCCATCGTCGCTTATCAGGCAGATGAATATAAAAACGACCCGAAAGCGGATACCGAAAAAGCGGTGATTGATTGGTGGATTGCCGTGGCGCATTATTTTGGTCAGCGTTCGCCGTTGCTGGGCTTTGACCTGATCTACGAACCGGCGGACAAGCTCAACCACAACATGGTTTCCCTCAACCGGGTGTATGAGAAAGCGATCAAAGGCATTCACGCCATTGATGCCAGCCGCATGATTTTTATCGCACCTCGCCTGCGCGCCGCGCCGGAGGATTTATCCAGCCTGAAGCTGCCCGCGCACAGCCAGAATTACCTGCTGGCAGAGTGGCATATTTTCCCGTGGGGTCCGCTGAAAACGAACGGCAAATACCCGTGGACGTCCGGAACCGCGGCGGAGAAAACGGCTATTCGCAACCGAATCAACGCCGCCCTGCGCTGGCAACAAAAAACCGGGCACGTGAGCTGGGTAGGTGGCTGGGGTGTGGGCGAGTCGAAAACCCTGACGCCAACCGCCTCGCAGATGGCGTTTGCCACGTTTATGGCGTGCGAGCTGCAAAAGGCTGCTATCCCGTATGCGATAAACGCCGATGTTCAGTTTTATGACGGGGAAGAGGGGGCGTGGCGTCCTGCGCCAGAGCGGCTATTGCAGGCGATGATTGCGCCCGGGTGTGAAAAGCCCGGCGAGAAGCCGGGCCATCATGCGGTTAAACAGGCTGTTCGTGATGCGAGACACGCGACGCCAGCGGCAGCCAGCACAGCAAAATCAGCAGCCCCATCAGAGTCATCAGCAAGCCTAAACTAGCCTGCCCGGTCTGCGGCATCATCGCGGAGAGCCAGGCGAGCGCGCCGGAACCGATATTCTGTAAACCGCCCACCAGGGCACCAGCGGTACCCGCGAGGAACGGGAACGGCTCCATTGCGCCGCTGGTGGCGAGCGGGAACAGCATGCCCGCGCCGAAGAAGAACAGCGCCGCCGGGACGAGCAACGTCCAGACCGACATCACGTCAAACAGCCCCGGGATCCACATCATCAGCCCGGCCAGCAGACAGCTGATCACGGCCTGCCACATCAGCGTGGAGAAGCGTTTGTTCGGACGTCCGGCGAACCATGCGCCGAAGAACGCCGCCGGGATCGGCAGAATAAACAGGATACTCACCACCATGCTGCTCAGGCCAAGGCCTGCGCCCAGCAGCACGCCGGAACAGGCTTCGAACACGGCAATGCCCGCCAGGCCGCCGATCAGCATCAATAAATAACAGGTAAACGACCCGTTGCCGAAAAGCGTTTTATAGCTGGCGATAAGCTTCGTGCGCGGCGCGTCCTGCGGACGTGTTTCCGGCATCCAGCGCGCCATGCTGAAGGTGACGATCGCGCACAGCACCAGCAGGAAGGCGTAACAGGCGCACCAGGACCACACGGTATCCAGCAGGCCACCGATCAGCGGCGCGAGCAGAGGGCTCACCAGAATACCCATGTTTAACAGGCTGTTGGCGTGACGGAGCTGGGTGCCTTGATACATATCTCGCGGCAGGGTACGCGCCATAACCCCGCCGACGCCGGTGCCAACACCCTGGAGAGCGCTGGCGGCAATCAGTACGGTCAGGCTATGGGTGGTAATGGCAATGACCGTCGCCACCATGAAAATGCTCATGCCCACCAGAATGACCGGGCGACGCCCGACGCGATCGGACAGGGGACCATAAACAAGCTGTGAAACGCCATAGGTCAGCAGGTAGGCTGCCATCACGCTCTGTACCGCCCCTTCTCGGACGTTCAGATCTTTTGCCATATCGGCAATCGCCGGAATATAGATGGTTTGCGCCATCTGCCCGACGGCCACCAGTAACACCAGCATCAACAATAAGTTCACGTTCCGTTGCTTTTTCATGTCGCTGAATACTTTTGCCAAAAGAGAGAAATAAAGAATAAGTGACTACGCATTACCATAAATGCGCGAGGAATCTACCACAGTGAGATGACAATTTAAGCATTACTGTGATGAATGACAGAGGGCGTGAAGGCAGGATTTGTAAACAAGATCGGCAACTAATGTTGCCAGCGAATTAAGCCAGGCGCAGCAGGACCGCACCGGCGGCAATACCCAGCGCCGCTGCGATGCGCAGGCCGGCAACTTTCTCTTTTAAAAGCACAAATGCGATTAATGCGCCGAAGAGAATCGAGGTTTCACGCAGCGCCGCGACCACCGCCAGCGGCGCCTGCGTCATCGCCCAAAGCGCCAGACCGTAAGATCCCATCGTCCCGACGCCGCCGAGTAGCCCCTTTTTCCAGTGCAGGCGCAGATAGGCTGACGCTTCACGGCGGCGGGCTACCATCGCCCAGCTCAGCAGGCAGAAGCCGTTCATGAAGAAGGTCCAGAGCGTGTAGCCCAGCGCCGAGTCTGATAACCGCACGCCGGTGCCGTCCACCAGCGTATACCCGGCGATAAAACAGGCGTTAAGCAGTGCCAGCCAGATCCCCTTGCGCGACTGCATGCGGCCATTCATCGCCATCGCCAGAATTGACAGGCAAATGACGCCGATACCGGACCAGGCGAGCCAGGAGAGGTGGTCGCCAAGCGCCAGCACGCTGATCAGCGCCACCAGCAGCGGGGCGGTACCGCGCATCAGCGGATAGGTCTGGCTCATGTCGGAGACCTGATAGGTTTTTGCCACCAGTACCGTATACACCACCTGTAACGCGCAGGAGACGAACAAATAAGGCCAGCTTGCAGCCGTCGGCTGGGGAGAGAAAGGCAGTAAAATCAGGGCAATAAGCGCGGCTGAACCGCTGACGCCGATCGCAGAGTAGAGCTTGTCCGTTCCGGCCTTAACGATGGCGTTCCAGCTGGCATGCAGCAGTGCGGCGAACAGTAAAATGCAGAAAACGGTGATGGTCATGGCGTTTCAAATGGTGAAATGTCATCTAACTGTAACATTCACCCTTTGATGCTGCCAGACGCTTACACTGCGCAAAAAAGGCGGTGCGTGACCCGGGGTTCGTCTGACACCAGCCTGAAGCCTGCCCGATGATAAAATCCGTACGCAGTTTCCGGCGCATGGGTATTAAGAAAATCAAACCAGATGCTGGCATCCGCCATCACCACGGTCAAAAGCTGCTTTCCAATGCCCAGCCCGCGGCACTTTTCGCTGACATAGAGATGACGAATACGTCCGGCGCGCGGCTGCTGGCTGAACGGATCGCGATTAAGACCACACACGCCCACCAGCTTGCCGTTAAGAAACGCCCCCAGCAGCTTTTCACCCGGGGCATTAAAGCGGTTTTCACCCCGCTGCCAGTTCTCTTCCAGCCGGCGCAGCATGTTGAAATTCAACGCGATACTCTCGGCCTTCAGGGCGATATAGCCCGGCTCATCAGGCGTAACAGGCTCAATTAACAGACGCGACATAGCATTCCCTCGTTATTAAAGAGGGGCGGTTGCCCGCCCCTCTCAGGTGCGACTTGAACCTGAATCACCGAACGTATTTCAGGACAGCATCAAGCAGTTGCAATACAGCAACAATGAGTTTGAGGACAAGTATGACCATATCCACGACGCTCATACGCGTCTCCTTTTGGTTAAAAGGAGCACGATGCTGGCGTACCTTTCCGCCGCCTGTGGCCAGCACCTGGATTGACGTAACACAGTGTGCTCACTTCAGGGGTTAAGGCACTGACGGCACCACCCGTTTCAGCCAGGACTTCGTTGCGCCGGTAAACTGCGGCCCCCTCGCTCACTGCGAACACCCTCAGTATAGATAAATACTGTATGCATGAACAGTATTTTATGGACAAAATTTGGAAGGCGATCCATACTCAAAAACGTCAAAATCCGTGCCGGAATTGCGCGTTCGTCTTCGATCGCGTATACTTTTCGCGTTGACGTAACACAGTGTGTTCTGCGGCGACCAACCGCAAAATCCTGAAAAAAACCTCGCTTAGGCGGGGTTTTTTGTTTTATGAGATTAGACAAAAATTGACGGGCGTTGACATATTGGCAATGCATGTTATTGTTGCCATTATGGCAACGGACGCGGCAGGCATGCAGTATGCATTTAATCTCAATGAAGGCAGTTTGTGAGGCGGTAAGCCAGTTTCCACAATACAGGGATGAACTTCTCATTTTGGGAAGAGTTATCGAAAAAAGCCATTGCCCGACGCCTGCTGCGCTAAGAAAACTGTTTCCAACGCTGGATAACTTCAAGTATCTCGATAAGCATTATGTTATTGATATTGCAAATAACAATCTCAGAGTAGTGGCTCTCATTTTCTTTGAAAGCCAAAAGTTTTATGTGCGCCATGTTTTTACTCATAAGGAATATGACCGTTTTACGGAGAAACATCGCACTAAGGGGAAGAAATGATGATCGTTGCTGATGCACTAAAAGCTACGCATGACCTTGTTGCGGCTGTTCCTCTACTGGGTGAACATCCTAACGAGAAGGATTACCAGGACGCACTTGAGCTGGTTGAGTATCTGCTCGTGCATGAACCTGGCAGCCCTTTACTGGATATTGTATGTGCGAGAATCAGCCGCTACGAAGCAAACCAGCCTGAAATTGTCGCGCTACGCCAGGAGATGGAATCTGTTCCCGTGGGGATTGCGGTGTTAAGAACGCTTATGGATCAGCACAAACTCACTATTTCGGATTTTCAGGATGAAATAGGCAGTAAATCAATGGTTTCAAGGGTACTCAATGGGCAGCGTCAGCTCACACTGAACCATATAAAAAAACTGGCGGCCCGCTTTGGCGTTTCGCCTGCGCTGTTTATTGAGTGAGATAAAAGCCTTTTTATGGTTTCATCACCCAACAAACGAAACGTGATCCCTGACGCATTTTTGCGCAGATGAAAATATTTCCATTGTCACGCCCGAAAACCTGTGTTTGTATAAATTCAATCAATGATTCCAAACACAGGTCCCCAATGACTTCATCCATTTTCACTTCGACCCTACTAAAAACTGCGCAACCAGCCGCAGTGGTCGTCGTGCGTGTGGTGGTGGTCGTCGGCAATGCGCCGTAGGGACTGGATCAACACACGAATCCAAAACCCCGCCGGCGCAAACCGGGCGGGGTTTTTCGTTTAGGACCCTCCCCGGAAGGCTGGCTCAGAAGAAAAGGACTGGAGCATGGCAAGTTCGGGCACAACATCCACAAAGACGCGTTTTACAGGCGCGCAGCTGATTGTTCATTTACTGGAACGACAGGGCATCACCACGGTTGCGGGTATCCCGGGTGGAACCGTGCTGCCGCTGTATGATGCGTTAAGCCAAAGTACACAGATCCGCCACGTGCTGGCGCGTCACGAGCAGGGAGCCGGTTTTATCGCTCAGGGCATGGCCCGTACCCAGGGCAAACCTGCGGTGTGTATGGCCTGTAGCGGGCCGGGCGCCACTAATCTGGTGACCGCCATCGCCGACGCGCGTCTCGACTCCATTCCGCTCATCTGCATTACCGGCCAGGTCCCGTCCTCGATGATCGGCACCGATGCGTTTCAGGAAGTGGACACCTACGGCATCTCTATCCCCATCACCAAACATAACTATTTAGTTCGCGATATCAGCGAGCTGCCTCAGGTGATCAGCGATGCGTTCCGCATTGCGCAGTCTGGCCGCCCGGGTCCGGTGTGGATAGACATTCCTAAGGACGTACAGACCGCAGAGATCGAGATCGACGTGCTGCCTGCGCCGGGCGAGCGTGCCCCCGCGCCGGAATTCAGCGCTGAGAGCGTGCGCGACGCCGCCGCCATGATTAACGCGGCGAAACGCCCGGTGCTCTATCTGGGCGGCGGGGCGATTAACGCTGCGGATGAAATCCGTGCGTTCGCGGAAAAAGCCAGCCTGCCAACCACGATGACCCTGATGGCGCTGGGCATGCTGCCTAAAGCGCACCCGTTGTCATTAGGGATGCTGGGCATGCACGGCGCGCGCAGCACCAACTACATCCTGCAAGAGGCGGATTTGCTGATTGTTATGGGTGCACGTTTTGATGACCGGGCGATTGGCAAAACCGAGGAGTTCTGCCCGAACGCCAAAATTATTCATGTGGATATCGACCGCGCCGAGCTGGGTAAAATCAAGCAGCCGCACGTGGCGATTCAGGGCGACGTGGCCGACGTGCTGGCGCAGCTGATCCCGCAGACGGACGCAGCTGACCGCGCCGACTGGCGCCAGCTGGTGGCCGATCTGCAGCGCGAGTTCCCGGGCGCCATCCCAACCGAGGGCGACCCGCTGAGCCACTACGGGCTGATCAACGCCGTGGCCGCCTGCGTGGACGACAGCGCGATCATCACCACAGATGTCGGCCAGCACCAGATGTGGACCGCGCAGGCCTATCCGCTGAACCGTCCGCGCCAGTGGCTGACCTCCGGCGGCCTCGGCACCATGGGCTTCGGCCTGCCGGCGGCAGTAGGCGCGGCGCTCGCCAACCCGGACCGCAAGGTTATCTGCTTCTCCGGCGACGGCAGCCTGATGATGAACATTCAGGAAATGGCCACCGCGGCCGAAAACCAGCTGGACGTCAAAATCATCCTGATGAACAACGAGGCGCTGGGTCTGGTGCACCAGCAGCAGAGCCTGTTCTACAAGCAGGGCGTGTTTGCGGCGACCTATCCGGGGATGATTAACTTTATGCAAATTGCCGCCGGTTTTGGCCTGCACACCTGCGATCTGAACGCCGAAGACGATGCCCACGCGGCGTTGCAGGAGGCGATTGCTCGTCCGGGCCCGGCGCTGATCCACGTGCGTATCGACGCGCAGCAAAAAGTGTATCCGATGGTGCCGCCGGGTGCGGCAAATACTGAGATGGTGGGGGAATAAGCAATGCAGAAACAACATGATAACGTCATTCTGGAACTCACCGTCCGCAACCACCCTGGCGTCATGACCCACGTCTGCGGGCTGTTTGCCCGCCGAGCGTTTAACGTAGAAGGCATTCTGTGTCTGCCGATTCAGGGCAGCGAGCACAGCCGCATCTGGCTACTGGTCAACGACGACCAGCGTCTGGAGCAAATGATGGCGCAGATCGACAAGCTGGAAGACGTCACCAAAGTGGCGCGCAACCAGTCCGATCCCACCATGTTTAACAAAATTGCGGTGTTTTTCGAGTAAATCACTTAAGGTAAGAGGCTTTTGCCGGATGACGCTGCGCTTTTCCGGCCTACAAGGACGTTACGCGTAGGCCGGATAAGGCGTTTACGCCGCCATCCGGCATTTCAGACCGCAGGAACACACATGACCACCATCGCTCTCATCGACGACCACCTTATCGTCCGCTCCGGCTTTGCCCAGCTCCTCAACCTCGAACCGGATTTTCAGGTTGTGGCCGAGTTTGGCTCCGGGCGCGAGGCGCTGGCGGGCCTGCCGGGACGCGGGGTGCAGGTCTGTATCTGCGACATCTCGATGCCGGATCTCTCCGGGCTGGAGCTGTTGAGCCAGCTGCCGAAAGGGATGGCGACGATCATGCTCTCGGTCCACGACAGCCCGGCGCTGGTCGAGCAGGCGCTCAACGCGGGGGCGCGCGGCTTCCTCTCCAAACGCTGTAGCCCGGACGAGCTGATTGCCGCCGTGCGTACCGTCTCTACCGGCGGCTGCTACCTGACGCCGGATATCGCCATCAAGCTGGCGGCCGGACGGCAGGATCCGCTCACCAGACGCGAACGCCAGGTCGCGGAGAAGCTTGCCCAGGGCATGTCGGTAAAAGAGATTGCCGTAGAGCTGGGCCTGTCGCCCAAAACCGTACACGTTCATCGCGCCAACCTGATGGAAAAACTCAACGTCAGCAACGACGTTGAACTGGCGCGCCGCATGTTCGACAGCTGGCAATGAACTCCCTGTTTTCAAGGCTGATCGCCGTCGCTGCCAGCTTTTTTATCTTCTCCGCCGCGTGGTTTTGCCTGTGGAGCATCAGTCTGCACCTGGTGGAACGTCCGGAGCTGGCGGTGCTGCTGTTTCCCTTCGGCCTGCGTCTGGGATTAATGCTCCAGTGCCCGCGCGGATACTGGCCCGTTTTGCTGGGCGCGGAGTGGCTGATGCTGGTCTGGCTGGCGCAGGAGGTGGCCCTCGCGCATCTTCCCTTATTGATGACCGGAAGCCTGCTCACGCTTCTCCCCGTTGCCCTGATTTCCCGCTACCGCCACCAGCGCGACTGGCGCACGCTGCTGCGTCAGGGGGCGGCGCTGATTGCCGCCGCGCTGTTGCAGTCTCTGCCGTGGATGGGCGAAAAGGAGGTGCTCAACGCCCTGCTGCTGACCCTGACCGGCGGACTGACGCTGGCCCCGACCTGCCTTGTGATCTGGCACTACCTTACCAGCACCGTCTGGCAGCCCCTCGGCCCGGCGCTGGTCTCCCAGCCGGTGAACTGGCGCGCCCGGCACCTGATCTGGTATCTGCTGCTGTTTGTCGTGAGCCTGTGGCTACAGCTGGGTCTGCCCGCTGAATTATCGCGCTTCACGCCGTTTTGTCTGGCGCTGCCGATTATCGCTCTGGCCTGGCACTACGGCTGGCAGGGCGCATTGATCGCCACGCTGATGAATGCCATCGCGCTGATCGCCAGCCAGACCTGGCACGATCATCCGGTGGATCTGCTGCTCTCGCTGCTGGCCCAGAGCCTGACCGGGCTGCTGCTCGGGGCGGGCATTCAGCGTCTGCGTGAGCTGAACCAGTCCCTGCAAGCCGAGCTGGCGCGCAACCGTCGTCTGGCGGAGCGTCTGCTGGAAACCGAGGAGAGCGTGCGTCAGGAAGTGGCTCGCGAGCTGCACGACGATATCGGCCAGACCATTACCGCCATCCGCACGCAGGCGGGCATCGTCCAGCGTCTGGCGACGGATAACGCGAGCGTGAAGCAGGGCGGGGCGCATATCGAACAGCTTTCGCTGGGCGTCTATGACGCCGTTCGGCGCTTGCTGGGACGGCTGCGTCCGCGCCAGCTTGATGACCTGTCGCTGGAGCAGGCGATACGCTCCCTGATGCGTGAGATGGAGCTCGAAAGCCGCGGCATTGTCAGCCATCTCGACTGGCGTATTAACGAACCTGCGCTGAGCGAAGGCCAGCGCGTGACGCTGTTCCGCGTCTGTCAGGAAGGGCTGAACAACATCGTCAAACACGCCAATGCCAGCGGGGTGACGATCCAGGGCTGGCAGCAGGACGAGCGACTGATGCTGGTGATTGACGACGACGGCTGCGGCCTGCCGCCGGGCTCCGGCCAGCAGGGGTTTGGCCTGGCGGGGATGCGCGAGCGCGTCAAGGCGCTGGGCGGCACGCTGAACCTTTCCTGCACCCACGGGACGCGCGTCAGCGTCAGCCTGCCGTTAAGGACGCATCATGTTTAAAACGCCCGCCAGCATAGCCCCGTTAAGCAACAAAGCGGAAATCGACGCCCGCTACCGCTACTGGCGTCGCCATATCCTGATCACCCTCTGGCTCGGCTACGCCCTGTTCTACTTCACCCGCAAAAGCTTCAACGCCGCCGCGCCGGAAATCCTCGCCAGCGGCGTGATGACACGCACCGATATCGGCCTGCTGGCGACGCTGTTTTACATCACCTACGGCCTGTCGAAGTTCTTCTCCGGCATCGTCAGCGACCGCTCCAACGCGCGCTATTTTATGGGCGTTGGGCTGATCGCCACCGGCGTGGTGAACATCCTGTTCGGCTTTTCCACCTCGCTGTGGGCCTTTGCTCTGCTGTGGGCGCTGAACGCCTTTTTCCAGGGCTGGGGCGCGCCGGTCTGCGCCCGCCTGCTCACCGCCTGGTACTCGCGCAACGAGCGCGGCGGCTGGTGGGCGATATGGAACACCGCGCATAACGTCGGCGGGGCGCTGATCCCGATGGTGGTGGGGGCTGCCGCGCTGCACTACGGCTGGCGCACGGGGATGATGATTGCCGGTGCCCTCGCGATTGTCGCCGGGCTGTTCCTCTGCTGGCGCCTGCGCGACAGGCCGCAAACTGTCGGCCTGCCTGCGGTAGGCGACTGGCGGCACGACGAGATGGAGATCGCCCAGCAGCAGGAGGGCGCCGGGCTGTCCCGCCAGGAAATCCTCACCAAGTACGTGCTGAAAAACCCGTACATCTGGCTGCTGTCCCTCTGCTACGTGCTGGTCTACGTGGTGCGCGCGGCCATCAACGACTGGGGCAACCTGTACATGTCTGAGACGCTGGGTGTGGATCTGGTCACCGCTAATTCGGCGGTCACCATGTTCGAGCTGGGCGGGTTTATCGGCGCGCTGGTAGCGGGCTGGGGATCGGATAAGCTGTTCAACGGCAACCGCGGCCCGATGAACCTGATTTTTGCCGCCGGGATTTTACTCTCCGTGGGCTCGCTGTGGCTGATGCCGTTCGCCAGCTACGTCATGCAGGCGGCGTGCTTCTTCACCATCGGCTTTTTTGTCTTTGGCCCGCAGATGCTGATCGGCATGGCGGCGGCGGAGTGCTCGCACAAAGAGGCGGCAGGCGCGGCGACGGGCTTTGTCGGGCTGTTTGCCTACCTCGGCGCGTCGCTCTCCGGCTGGCCGCTGGCGCGGGTGATCGACATCTGGCACTGGAGCGGTTTCTTCGCGGCGATCGCCATCGCGGCGGGCATCTCGGCCCTGCTGCTGCTGCCGTTTTTGCACGCCCAGGCGCCGCGCGAAGCGTGACGCGCTTCACCTTTTGTTGCCGAATGGCGCAAAACTAAGAAATTTTCCCGGTTTCACCTGGACGCTGTCTCAGGCATCTCTCCCGGCTGATTTTTACAATGCTGCAAAAATCAGCTCAGGAGTAAACCAACCATGCTGGCCTTCTTAAACCAGGTGCGCAAGCCGACCCTGGATCTGCCGCTCGACGTGCGGCGCAAGATGTGGTTCAAACCGTTCATGCAGTCTTATCTGGTGGTCTTCATCGGCTACCTGACCATGTACCTGATCCGCAAAAACTTTAACATCGCGCAGAACGACATGATCTCCACCTACGGGCTGAGCATGACGCAGCTGGGGATGATTGGCCTGGGCTTCTCCATCACTTACGGGGTGGGGAAAACGGTGGTGTCCTACTACGCGGACGGCAAAAACACCAAGCAGTTCCTGCCGTTTATGCTGATCCTCTCCGCCATCTGTATGCTCGGCTTCAGCGCCAGCATGGGCGCGGGCTCCGTCAGCCTGTTCCTGATGATTACTTTCTACGCCCTGAGCGGTTTCTTCCAGAGCACCGGCGGGTCGTGCAGCTACTCCACCATTACCAAATGGACGCCGCGCCGCAAGCGGGGTTCGTACCTCGGCATGTGGAACATCTCCCACAACCTCGGCGGGGCGGGTGCGGCAGGCGTGGCGCTGTTTGGCGCGAACTACCTGTTCGACGGCCACGTGATCGGCATGTTTATCTTCCCGTCGATTATCGCCCTGATCGTCGGCTTTATCGGCCTGCGCTTCGGCAGCGACTCCCCGGAATCGTACGGCCTCGGCAAAGCTGAAGAGCTGTTCGGCGAGGAGATCAGTGAAGAGGACAAAGAGACCGAAGAGAACGAAATGTCCAAATGGCAGATCTTTGTTGAGTACGTGCTGAAAAACAAAGTGATCTGGCTGCTGTGCTTCTCGAACATCTTCCTGTACGTGGTGCGCATCGGCATCGACCAGTGGTCAACGGTATACGCCTTCCAGGAGCTGAAGCTCTCGAAAGAGGTGGCGATTCAGGGCTTCACCCTGTTCGAAGTGGGCGCGCTGGTCGGCACGCTGCTGTGGGGCTGGCTTTCGGATCTCGCCAACGGCCGCCGTGCGCTGGTAGCCTGCGTCGCGCTGGCGCTGATTATCGCCACGCTGGGCGTCTACCAGCACGCCAGCAACCAGTACGTTTATCTGGCGTCCCTGTTTGCGCTCGGCTTCCTGGTGTTTGGCCCTCAGCTGCTGATTGGCGTGGCGGCCGTAGGTTTCGTGCCGAAAAAAGCGATCGGCGCCGCCGATGGGATTAAAGGCACCTTCGCCTACCTGATCGGCGACAGCTTCGCCAAGCTTGGCCTGGGGATGATCGCCGACGGTACGCCGATTTTCGGCCTCACCGGTTGGGCGGGCACCTTCGCGGCGCTGGATGCGGCAGCGATTGGCTGTATCGTCCTGATGGCGATGGTCGCGGTGCTGGAAGAACGTAAAATTCGCCGCGAGAACCGCGCGCAGAAATTAAAAGCGGCCTGAGTGTGCAGGTAACTTCTTTGCCCGGTGTGTGATGCCGGGCTTTTTTTATTTGCGCGTCCTACCTTTACTCCGCTTTACACACTCGCACCTCTCCATGCTCTACAGTGTTTTTTGCTGCCGCCTTTCGTGCAGCCTTAGCCCCTTTTGCTAACGGAGAGCTTGCATGTTAACCCGACGATTGTCCTGCCTGGCGCTGCTGATGGCGCTGGCGTCCCCCGCAATGGCCGCGGATGCCCCCACCTACGGCGAGAAGCTGGAAGGTTTCGACTACGGCTGGCCGGTAAAACACTTTACCTTTACCTCGCAAAACCAGCCTCTGGATATGGCTTACCTGGACGTGAAGCCGGAAAAACCCAACGGACGTACCGTGGTGCTGATGCACGGCAAAAATTTCTGTGCCGGCACCTGGGACGGCACGATCCGCGCGCTGTCGGCCAGCGGGTATCGCGTGATCGCACCCGACCAGATCGGCTTCTGTAAATCCACCAAGCCGGACCATTATCAGTACACCTTCCAGCAGCTGGCGGACAACACCCACGCGCTGCTCACATCGCTTGGCGTCGATCGCGCGACGGTTATCGGCCACTCGACCGGCGGCATGCTGGCAACCCGCTACGCGCTAATGTGGCCGCAGCAGGTAGAGCAGCTGGTGATGGTGAATCCGATAGGCCTGGAAGACTGGAAAGCCCGCGGCGTGCCGCATATCACGGTTGACCAGTGGTACCAGCGCGAGCTGAAGGTCAGCGCCGACGGCATTCGTCAGTACGAGAAAAATACCTACTACGCCGGGGAGTGGAAGCCGGAATACGAACGCTGGGTCACCATGCTTGCCGGGCTGAACAACGGGCCGGGTAAAGCGCGCGTGGCGTGGAACTCGGCGCTGCTCTACGACATGATCTACACCCAGCCGGTTATCTACGAATTTAGCAACCTGAAGATGCCGGTATTATTGATGATCGGCACTAAGGACAACACCGCCATCGGGAAAGACCTCGCCCCGCCGGAGATCCGCAAGACGCTCGGCAACTATGCGGTGCTGGGGAAAGAGACGGCGAAGCGCATTCCGCACGCGACGCTGGTCGAGTTTAACGACATGGGCCACGCGCCGCAGATGCAGGATCCTGAGCGCTTCCACGAGGCGCTGCTGAAAGGGCTTCAGGCGCGCTGACTGGTTTCCAGCAATAGCCCGCGCAGCCACGCCTGCGCGGGGTTACGGTGCGTTCTGCCGTGCCAGGCCATGCTTTTGGTAAAGCCGGGTACGGGAATCGGTGTCTCGCAGACGAACATCCCCGTCTGGTTTTCCGCGATGCGTGACGGCACGACGGCAATCATATCGCTGAGGGCCAGCACGTCCGGCAGCACCAAAAAGTTGCTCACCGATAACCCCACGTTCCGCATGCGGCCAATTTTCTCCAGCGCGCTATCCGTTACGCCACGAAAACCATCGCCCTCGTAAGAGACGAGTACATGCTCCAGGGCGCAAAAACGGTCTAACGTGATTGGTTTTCCGGCATCCGGATGGTCGGCACGCATCATGCAAACATACCGTTCATCATAAAGCGCACGGCTGTGAAGCTCATCTGGCGTGGTGTGCGGAGTGATCAGCGCCACGTCAACGCTGCCCTGTTCAAGCTGGCTGACCAGGCGACCCGGTTCCACGGGCACGACGCGCACGCGGACAGAGGGAGCCTGCACCTTAAGGGCGGCGATAAAGGGTACGACGACCGCACGCAGGGCGTAGTCAGTCGCGGCGAGGGTGAAGGTGAGCGCTGCGGTGATAGGGTCAAACGCCACGGGCTGAAGCAGCATGTCGATATCAGCGAGAATGCGCTTTACCGGAGCGGCTAATGCTTCGGCGCGCGTGGTTGGCACCATCCCGTGCGGCGCACGAATAAACAGCGGATCGTCAAAGTAATCCCGCAGGCGGTTGAGCATGCCGCTCACCGCAGGCTGGGTCAGGGCAAGACGCCCCGCCGCGCGGGTGACGCTGCGCTCGTCCAGCAGGGCATCCAGCGTTTTCAGCAGGTTAAGATCCAGCGTGCGCAGATCCGCTTTCATGACGTTTTTCCACCTCTTTTCCGTTCACTATTATGGCGCTGCCCGCTGTCGACGCGCTGCGTTTCCCGCTATGATGAGCGGCTAGTCTAAGGAGAACGCATGGTCTGGATAATGCTGGCAACGCTTGCCGTGGTGTTTGTGGTTGGATTTCGTGTCCTGACCTCAGACTCCCGCCGCGCCATCAAACGTTTAAGCGAGCGGCTGGGGATCACCCCGATGCCGGTCGAGTCGATGATTGACCAGTTCGGTAAAACGCCGGGCAATGAGTTTATCCGCTACCTTGAACGCCCCGACGAGGCGCATCTGCAAAATGCCGCGCAGGTGCTACTGATCTGGCAGGTCTGCATCGTCGATGGCAGCGAAGAAAATCTGCATACCTGGCACCGTATGCTGCGTAAAGCCCGTCTGGTCGCACCCATTACCGATGCGCAGATTCGCCTCGCGCTCGGCTTTATGCGCGAAATAGAGCCCGATCCGCAGGAGCTTAACGCCTTCCAGCTGCGCTACAACCAGCTCTTCCTGCCGGAAGAGGGAGTATTCTATCTGCACTGATATCACGAATCGTGATGAAGAGTATAAAGCATCGTCATTAGATTTATACCACTCGCGGGGGCACCATCACCTCATCAACTAACTGATGAGGTGAACCATGAAACAATCCGCCATTATCTGGCCGAACGACTACCTGCCGGGTACCACCGATAACTTTGCATCTAACGAAATCATTGTTGCCGGGCTGAGCGCGAAAGAAGTCTGGGCGCAGCTCAACGACACCTTCCTCTGGCCGGGCTACTACAGCAATGCGGAAGACATTCGTTTTCACGACGGCAGCGGCCCGGCGCTGAGCGCTAACGCCCGCTTTCGCTTCACCACCTTCGGCTTCCCGGTTGAAGCGCAGGTGACGGAGTATGTTCCGCCGACGGACGGTGAAGCTGCGCGCATTGCCTGGCACGGCTGGGTGGAAGGGGATGCGAATTCTCGTCTGGACGTGATCCACGCCTGGCTGTTTGAAGATCTTCCGGGAAACCGCGTGCGCATTCTGACGCAGGAATCGCAGAAAGGCGTGCCTGCACAGGAGCTTGCTCGCACCGTGCCGAACCCGATGATTAACGGGCACCAGGAGTGGATCGTCGGGCTGGCGAATGCGGCGATGCAAGAAAAGTTGTCAAATCGTTAAATCCGTCACACTTTTGATGATAAACTGCGCGACTTTTCCGCACGTTTTTATCTTCAGGTGATGCCATGACAGAACATATCCAGCCCTCGACCAGACCGCAGACCAGCGAGGTTTCACGCCCCAACTGGTCGGCGGTTTTCTCCGTGGCGTTCTGCGTCGCCTGCCTGATCACCGTTGAGTTTCTGCCGGTCAGCCTGCTGACGCCGATGGCGCAGGATCTGGGCATTTCCGAAGGCGTGGCGGGGCAATCCGTCACCGTTACCGCCTTTGTGGCGATGTTCGCCAGCCTGTTTATCACCCAGGCGATTGGCACCATTGACCGTCGTAAAGTGGTCATCCTGTTCAGCGTGCTGCTGACGCTCTCCTGCCTGCTGGTCTCTTTCGCTGAAAGCTTCACCCTGCTGCTGCTGGGTCGCGCCTGCCTGGGGCTGGGATTAGGCGGCTTCTGGGCGATGTCGGCCTCGCTGACCATGCGCCTGGTGCCCGCGCGCACCGTGCCAAAAGCGCTGTCCGTTATCTTCGGCGCGGTCTCCATCGCGCTGGTGATCGCCGCGCCGCTGGGCAGCTTCCTCGGCGGGATTATCGGCTGGCGTAACGTCTTTAACGCGGCGGCGGTGATGGGCGTGCTGTGCATTATCTGGGTGTGGAAAGCGCTGCCGTCCCTGCCGGGCGAAGCGGCGCACCACAAACAGAACATGTTCGCGCTGCTCAAGCGTCCGGGCGTGCTGGCGGGGATGACCGCCATCTTCATGGCCTTTGCCGGGCAGTTTGCCTTCTTCACCTATATTCGCCCGGTCTATATGACCATGGCGGGCTTTGACGTGGACGGCCTGACGCTGGTGCTGCTGAGCTTTGGTATCGCCAGCTTCGTCGGCACCTCGCTGTCGTCCCCGTTCCTGAAGCGCTCCCTGAAGGTGGCGCTGGCGGGTGCGCCGCTGGTGCTGGCGATCAGTGCTGCGGTGCTGGTGCTGTGGGGCAGCGATAAGTGGGTTGCGTCGGCGATTGCGATCGTCTGGGGCTTTGCGTTTGCGCTGGTGCCGGTGGGCTGGTCGACGTGGATCACCCGCTCGCTTGCCGATCAGGCGGAAAAAGCCGGGTCGATTCAGGTGGCAGTGATCCAGCTGGCGAACACCTGCGGCGCGGCGGTGGGCGGCGTGGCGCTCGACCATCTGGGGCTGACGTCACCGCTGGTGATTTCCGGCACGCTGATGCTGCTGACCGCGCTGCTGGTGGCGGGGAAGGTTAAGGCGCGCTGATTGATTAATAGTCACCCTATCGATATACTTGTACCGTAACTTGTACAGGAGGAAATATGCAGGTTGTGACGTTTACCGAAGCACGAAGCCGACTCAAAGATGTGTTGGACGACGTGAATGACAACGTGGAGACCACCATCATCAGCCGCCGAAACGGGGGGGATGCGGTGGTGATGTCTTTACAGCACTACAACTCGATGATGGAAACCATCCATCTGATGAGTTCGCCTGCCAACGCCAGTCGACTGATGGAGTCAATCGCACAGGTCAACACCGGAAAAACCACGCAGAGGGATTTGATAGATGACCAGGCTACTGATTTGGACTGATAACGGCTGGGATGATTACCTGTGGTGGCAGGAGCAGGATAAGAAAACGCTTCGCAGAATCAATAAATTGATTGAAGATGCGAAGCGTCAACCCTTCGATGGCCTGGGTAAGCCGGAACCGCTTAAAGGTAACCTTTCCGGATACTGGTCCCGCCGAATCAATGATACTGACCGTCTGGTTTACGGGGTGTCGGATAGCGCTCTCACTATTTTAATGTGCCGCTATCATTATTATTCGTAGATCATGCCGATGCCTTCACCCGTCTTCTCGAATCCATCGAAATCAGCACCACCGACGACACAATCAACAGCGTCCCCAGCCAGTCCGGCAGGGTGAACGCCACGCCCAGCAACACCACCGACAGCAGCGCGCTGCTCAGCGGCTCGGCGCAGCTCAGAATGCTCGCCTTCGGCCCGCCGATCATCTGCGCGCCCTTCAGATACAGGCTGAACGTCAGCGCCGTGCCAATCACCACCAGGTAGAAAAACGCCAGCAGCAGGCCGCCGTCGATGGCGAAGGTTGTTCCGCGTCCGGCGTAGAACGGCGTCAGCATCAGTCCCGCAATCAACATACTCCAGCCGACAATGGGCAGCGTGCCGTAGCGGGCGATCAGCGTCGACGGATAGGTGGTGTAAAACGCGGCGGCAAACGCCGAGGCGATGCCGAAGAACAGCGCGGCAGGGGAGATGGAGAGCGAGGTCGGGTCGCCGTGGGTCACCAGCAGGAAGGTGCCCACAAGCGACGTGAAAATCGCGGACAGGACAAACACGCCGGGACGCGTTTTCCGCGCCAGGGCGAACCACGCCACGATAATGGTCGGCGACAGGAACTGGAGCACGGTCGCCGTAGCAGCGTTGGATTTTTC
The DNA here is from genome assembly GCF_014896205.1 of Enterobacter cloacae complex sp. I2. Classification (NCBI taxonomy): domain Bacteria; kingdom Pseudomonadati; phylum Pseudomonadota; class Gammaproteobacteria; order Enterobacterales; family Enterobacteriaceae; genus Enterobacter; species Enterobacter cloacae complex sp. I2. Next base: position 56,826 of record NZ_JADBRA010000021.1, on the reverse strand, counting down.
AATCGTCAGCAGGAAGGTGAGCTGCACGGTGAGCGCGCCGACCAGCGAGAAAAACAGCAGGCTGAGGGCGTCCTTGCGGTTTTTGATGACCGAGAAAATTTTGTCGCCGTGAACGAAGGAGAGCGTCAGCAGGATCACGCCGGTAAACAGCAGGCGAACCATGGTCAGGTAAGGCGAAGAAATGTGGCTTTTCTCCATGATGTACTGCGCACAAACGCCGGAACTGCCCCATAAAACGGCGGCGATCAGGACGTTGAGCATCCCTTTGCGTGTGGAACCCATGTTCTCCCCTGTTATGTTGGTTTTTTTGTAGCATAACATGGGATCTTGCCGGATGGCGCTACGCTTATCCGGCCTACAAAACCTTGTAGGCCCGTGCAAGCGCAGCGCCGCCGGGCGAAACAAACGGCACTGTATTAGAACCACGCCTCCCACATCGCGCCGACGTTGAAGTCGTCGAGCGTTTCGTCTTTGGTATTATTTATGCGCGCGGTGCGTTCGTTATCCACCTTGCCGCCGGTGACGTAGAAGCGCAGCATCGGACGGAACTCCGGCCCCATGGCGATAGACATGTTCTGCGACAGGGTCAGCTTCCAGCCCTTGTTGTCGCCGCCGTTGTCGTAATCAACGTGCTGCCAGCCCGCTTCCAGCCAGGTGGAGTGAACGTCGTTCCACCAGTGCATCGGGCGCACGATGGCGTTGTAGTTCTTGCGGTTGTCGGCGTCATCGCGGCTGTTGTCATAGTCGTGGAAGGCGAGGATGTACTCCACCTGCGTGGCCTGGGTGAATTTATACAGCCCTTCGAAGCTGGCGTAGACCGTGGTCAGATCTTCGGTTTTGTTGAACACGCTGTTGTCCGCGTTATCGGAGTAGCGGGCGATCACCTTGTTCACGCCGCTTTCGTTGGTGTGGCTCAGCACCACGCCGCCCTGCCAGGCGTTCAGGCGTTCGTCGCTCTCAACGGCTTTAGAGTCGAAGCCGTAGTTGGCGTACAGCTCCATGTCGATCGGGCCGAGCTTCATGCCGTGAATTTTGGAGGTCGCGGCGTAGTTGCCCTTATCGCCCGTGCCGGAACCGCCGGTACAGGTGATGCGCGACGGGTTGGCTTCGTCTTCCATCACTTCCGGGCTACAGGATTCGACCGCCGCCACGGCGGCCACGTCAAACTGCACGCCGCCAATGTCGAAGTTCTTCACCCCGGCGCCCTGGCCGTCGTGGTTCATCCAGAAGTAATCGTTAATGCCCTGCTGCGGACGCTGGTGGAAGTCACGACCGGCCCAGAAGTAGGCGTTCGGGTTGGAGGCCATAATGTTGGTCACGCCCGCGTAGGCTTTCTTCAGGTTAACTTCGTCGCCCCAGTGGTCGATCATCACGTTGATGTCCCAGATGGCACCGTTGTCCCCTTTGAAGGCCTTGGAGAGCTGGAATTCACCGCCGTTGCCTTCGTTACCCAGACGACCAATCGCGGATGCGCCGTTGTAGGAGCCGTCCACCGCCACGTATTTCTGATCGGCGGCCTGGAAGTGCGCGCCGTAGCGGGCGTAGCCGGTAAATTTCACCCCGAACGGGATCGCCATATCCGGAGACTGCGCCGCGCTCTGCGGCTCGGTGATGACGTCCGCTTTTTTCGCGACCGCCGCATCCATTTTGGCCTGACGCTCGGCCAGGGCTTTATCCACCGCTTTGGCCACAATGGCGTCGATTTGCTCCTGGGTAAATTCTTGTGCGAGGACGGAAATTGGGCACAGCGCGGCGATAACCGCCATGGTTAATGGAAGTTTTTTAATCGTATTCATGGTTATCTCAATATAGTTTAATTTTATTCAGACAATAACCATCCCGCTCCGATCTGACAGAGTATGTCGCTATCATCAGAACAAGTGGATCTCTATTTAGGGTACAGAGGTATTACAGTACTTATTTCGCCATAGACTATCTCTGATATAAATGAATGATTTCTTCAGACAATTCACGCGCTAATAAGGAATTCATTAAATGATCCTGGGCGTGCACCATAATTAACGTCATCGGCTGGCGGGCTTCGCCCGCATCCTGCTCGATCAGTTTGGTCTGCATCTTGTGCGCCTGGCGCGCGTAGCCGTCGGCTTCGCGCAGCAGGCTTTTGGCTTCATCAAGGTTACCCTGACGCGCCGCGTGCAGCGCTTCAAAGCACAGGCTGCGGGACTGTCCGGCGTTGACGATAATTTCCATTACGGCTTCTTCTAATGCGATCATCATCTTTACTCTTTATCAAAGCGATTATTTAAGGCGGTGGCGGCAAACCACTCGCCGCTTTTCTTCATGGTGCGCTGCTGCGTCTTTAAATCGAGCTGAATAAAACCGTAGCGGTTTTTATACGCATTACACCACGACCAGTTATCAATAAACGTCCACATATGGTAGCCAAGGCAATTGCACCCTTCGCTAATCCCTTTGTGCAGCCACGATAAATGCTCTGAAATAAACTCGATGCGGTATTGATCGTTAATCTGACCATTTTCAATAAAGCGCTGTTCATTTTCGACGCCCATGCCGTTTTCCGAAATAAAGCAGCGAGGGTTACCGTAATTGTCGCGCAGGTTAACCAGAATATCGTAAATACCCGGCGCGTAGATTTCCCAGCCGCGGTACGGATTCATCTTGCGGCCCGGCAACTCGTAGTTATCAAAGAACCACTCCGGCATAAACGGCGCCTGCGGGTTCACCGCGCTGTCGCGACACTTCACGCGACGCGGCTGATAGTAGTTCACGCCGAGCAGGTCGATTTTTCCTTCCGCAATTAGCGCGCTGTCTTCCGGCTTGCAGGCAGGCAGCTGATCATACGCTTTCAGCAGCGCCACCAGGTCCGCCGGATATTCCCCGCGCAGGACCGGGTCAAGGAAGCTGCGGTTAAACATCAGGTCTGCGATGTGCGCGGCCTTCACGTCCGCCGGGTTCTGCGAGCGCGGGTAGGACGGCGTCAGGTTCAGCACGATGCCGATCTCCCCCGCGTAATGCCCGGCGCGGTAGGCCTGAACCGCCTTCGCGTGGGCCAGTACGGTGTGATAGGCCACGATCGCTGCCCGACGAAAATCCACCACGTTCGGGTAGTGGAAGTCGTACAGATAACCGCCTTCTACCGGCACAATCGGCTCGTTGAAGGTAAACCAGTGCAGCACGCGATCGCCAAACAGCTCGAAGCAAATCTGCGCATAGCGGGCGTAAGCGTCCACCACGTCACGGTTTTCCCAGCCGCCGGTCTCCTGCATCGCCATCGGCATGTCGAAATGGAACAGGGTCATAAACGGCGTGATGCCCTGTTCATTCAGCTCATCAATGACCTGATTGTAAAAATCGACCGCTTCCGGGTTCACTTCACCGATACCGTCGGGGATCAGGCGCGCCCAGCTAATCGAGGTGCGAAAGCTGTTGTGGTTCAGCTGTTTTAACAGCTGAATATCCGTTTTCCAGTGCTGATAAAACGTGGAGGTCTGCTGCGGCCCCACGCCGTTGTGAAAACGGTTCGGCTCGCGGGCAAACCAGTAATCCCACGTGGTTTCCCCCACTCTTGCCCCTTCGGTCTGGAGAGCGGAGCTGGCGCTGCCCCACCAGAAGTTATCGGGAAATGCGTATTTCATGATTCTTCCTCTTTGACTTAATTGCTTGTGGCTTCAGCGGCACCCACGGTTGCAGCCTGCGCTTTCTGCTCTTCGTTTTTGATGAGCGTACGCTCGTAGGCGCGCAGGAACGGCAGGTACATCAGCGCCGACATCACCATGCAGACGAGGCACATCACCACCGGGCTGAGCGCCCAGTTCGCCGCCCACGAGGCGCCAATCGGCGCGGGGGTGGTCCACGGGGTTAATGACACCACCTGCGCCAGCCAGCCGAGCTTCGTCGCGCCGTACGCCAGGCAGGCGTTGACCAGCGGAACAAACACAAACGGGATAAACAGCATCGGGTTCATGATGATCGGCGCGCCGAACAGAATCGGTTCGTTGATGTTAAAGAAGCTTGGCACAACGCCCATTTTGCCGATGGTGCGCAGGTGCGTAACGCGGCTGCGCAGCAGCAGGAACGCCAGCGGTAGGGTTGAGCCTACGCCGCCAATCAGCAGGTAGTGGTCCCAGAAGCCTTGCAGATAAACGTGCGGCAGCGCTGCGCCCGCCGCCAGTGCCGCCTGGTTTGCCGAGAGGTTCGCCATCCAGAACGGGTTCATGATGCCAGTGACAATCAGCGACCCGTGAATACCGGCAAACCAGAAGATCTGGCACAGCAGCACGGAGAGCAGAATCGCGGGCAGGGAGTCAGACGCGGATACCAGCGGCTCCAGCAGGTGCATGATCGCCTGCGGGATGATCATGCCGGTCTGCGCTTCAATGAACAGGTTCAGCGGGTGCAGGGTACCGATCACCACCATCACCGGGATCAGGATCTCAAACGAACGCGCCACGCCGGTCGGCACTTCCTTCGGCAGACGGATGGTGACGTTGTTCTGCTTCAGCCACGCATAGACGCGGGTAGAGTAAATCGCGGTGATCAGCGCGTTGAAAATGCCCTGACCAGAGAGGTACTGCGTGGAGATCTTCCCGTCGGCATACGGCGCGGCGACCAGCAGGAAAGCCATAAAGGCCAGCAGGCCGGACATCACCGGGTCGAGGTTGAACTGACGTCCCAGGCTCGCGCCAATCCCCACCGAGATAAAGAACGTCATCACCCCCATGCTGAGGTTAAACGGCAGCATCAGCTGTTCGCGGTAGGTCTCGGAAAAGTCCAGCCAGCCGCGGGCGAAGCTGTTGGTGGTATCCGCTGAGAACGGCGGGAAGATAAACACCAGCATAAACGAGCCGATGATCATGAACGGCAGCGCGGCGGTAAAGCCGTCGCGGATGGCAATCACATACTTTTGCTGACCCAGCTTCGCGGCCAGCGGGGTAATTGATTGCTCAATGACCGCGACCATAGATTGATATAACGAACTCATGTGAACACCTTTTAGTGTGCCGCTTCGATGAGCGACAGAGCATAGTCCAGTACTTTATCGCCACGCTGCATGCCATAGTCCATCATGTCGATGGGCTGCACCGGAATGCCTTGCGTCGCTGCCTTGTCTGAAAGCGTCTTTAACATGTATTTCACTTGCGGTCCGAGAAGTACCACCTGATAGTGCGGAAACTGCGTATCAAATTCGGATACGCCGTACGCATCTATCTTCACGGGCAAGCCCCGTTCTTTTGCAACATCGACCATTTTGCTGACCAGCAGGCTGGTGGACATCCCGGCAGAGCAGCACAGCATAATCTTGAACATCGACAACCATCCTCAAAATGTAAAAAGTTATTGCGAGGATGATTGGACATGATACGGAAACCGGTTTCCATTCATAAAAGACAGAAGTGTGACAACCATCAATATCCCCTGCTTATGGGGCTTATTAACTGGATGTGGGTCACATAATTTGGCTGTTTTGACATCAATTTGAGTGGAAACGGAAAATCGGTTTCCATGGAAAACGGAAACGGATATACTCCGTTCTGGCTATAATGTGAGCCGTAGCGGTGATGGAAATTACAGGCGCCAGTTGCGTCTGACAGGGGAGAAAGATGTCTACAATCAACGATGTATCACGTCTGGCCGGGGTGTCCAAAGCCACGGTATCACGGGTGTTGAGCGGGTCGCGTGGCGTTAAGGAAGCCAGCCGTCAGGCTGTGCTGAAAGCGGTGGATGAGCTGAACTATCGTCCTAACGTGATTGCCCAGTCGCTGCTCAGCCAGTCGACGGGCTGCATTGGGGTGATTTGCGCGCAGGAGAACATTAACCAGACCACCGGTTACCTGTACGCGCTGGAAAAGCACCTCAGCCAGCATCAGAAACACCTGCTGCTGCGTTTCGCGCACACCAAAACAGAAGTGATGAACGCCCTTGAAGAACTCTCCTGCGGCTTATGTGATGACATTCTGGTGATTGGCGCGCGTTTCCCGCTGGATGTCGACATGGACAACGTGATTCTGGTCGACTGCATGGAGGCCGATAACGCCAACAGCATTCAGTTTGATCACGCGTTCGCGGCTGAAACGGCGTGTAACTACCTCACCAGCCAGGGGCGTCGCCAGATTGCCCTGATCCACCCGCACGGCAGCGGATTCGCTGACCAGGTGCTGCTGGGCTACAAGCACGCGCTTGAGAAAAACTTCCTGCCCTTTAATCGCAACCTCGTGTTTATGGACGCGACCTCGTCGTCCGTTGCGCTTCAGGAATTACTCAACAACGCGTCCACGCTGAACTTCAACGCGCTGCTGGTGGCGGACGAGCAGGAAGCCCAGCGGGTGATCCCGCAGCTTCAGGCGTTTAATAAATCGGTACCGGAAGACATCATGGTCTTTAGCCTGGCCGGTTCGCTGCATCTGCCGGGTATCCCGGTGATCCCGGCTATTGAGTATTCCATGGACGCCATGGCGGCGCGCATCGTGACCTGGCTGAATGAAAAAACGCAGATGCTGGGGTCGTACGTGCTGCGTGGGGATTTAATTATTCCGGATGTGCGCAAGCGTTAAAAAGCGAACCCCCTTTCATGTCATACCCGGCCAGCTAAATATACAGGCCGGGTAAGCATGCTGCGCACCAGACCCGATCAAACCCCCCGATTCAGAAGGCTACTGAATCCCACCGCCCAGCGATTGCCACAGCGTGATGCGGTTTTCCAGGTCGGTTTGCTGCAAGGCAATCAGCGATTCCTGCGCCGACCACAGCGACCGCTGCGCGGTAAGCACCGTCAGATAATCGCCCGCGCCGGCCCTGTAGCTGCGCGTCGCCACATCCAGTGTTTTTTGCTCCGCCGCCACGTATTCACGCTGGGCATCGAGCTGCTCGCTCAGCGTTTCGCGCCGCGCCAGCGCGTCGGCCACGTCCTTAAACGCGCTCTGGATGGTTTTCTCGTAGGTCGCAATTAACCCTTTTTTCTCCGCTTCCGCATAGCGCAGCTGCGCCATATTGTTGCCCCCGCTGAACAGCGGCAGGGTGATGGACGGCGCGAACGACCAGACCTTCATGCCGTGACTGAACAGGGATGAGAGCGAATCGCTGCCGACCCCCGCGCTGGCGGTCAGCGAAATGGTCGGGAAGAAATTGGCGCGCGCTGCGCCGATACTGGCGTTGGCGCTCAGCAGATTATGTTCCGCCTCCTGAATGTCCGGGCGGCGCAGCAACGCGCTGGAGCTGACGCCCGCCGGAACCAGCGTGATGGCGTTGTCGCTCAGGCTCTCCAGCGTGCCGGGCAGCAGGTTATCGGGCACCGTATCGCCCGCCAGCAGGTTAAGGGCGTTTTTGTCCTGCATGACCAGCGTCCGGTAGCTCGCCACGCTGGCGCGCGCCTGCTGGTATACCGCCATCGCCTCACTGACGTCCGTGGCGGCGGCCACGCCCACTTCCTGCTGACGTTTGACGATCTTGAGCGAGTTCGCGGCGCTCTCGAGAGTGGATTTTGCCAGCGCCAGATTGCTGTTATCCGCCGCCAGCGTCACCCAGGCCGTGGTCAGCTCGCTGACCATCGTCAGGCGCGTGTTCTGCGCGGTGAATTCGCTGGCAAGCCAGGTTTCACGCGCGGCGCGGGACAGGCTCTGATTGCGGCCAAACAGATCCAGCTCGAAGCTGGAGACCGCGCCGCGGGCTTCGTCGCTCGTCGTCACGCCGTTCGCCAGCGTGCGGCTGCGGGTGTGGCTCAGTTCTGCATCCACCGTCGGGAACAGGGACGACCGCGTTTCGCCATACTGGGCGCGAGCGGCGTCGATATCCGCAATCGCTTTTTGCACGTCGCGGTTGCTGTTGAGCGCCATCGTCACCACGCTTTTCAGCCGCGCATCGTTCATCACCTGCTGCCACTGGCTCACCACGGCGTTGGCCTCGCCGTGCGCGCCGGGTAAGGTTGCCGGGACGGGGGCGTCCGGGCGTTGGTAGGTTGGGTCTAACGACACACAGCCTGCGCTCAGCAGGGCTAACGCTAAAACAGTGACACGAAACATTATGACCTCCGGTTTGCGTGCTTACCGGAGAACAGACGTTTCACCAGTACAAAGAATAAGGGAACAAAGAAGATTGCCAGCAGCGTCGCGGCCAGCGTCCCGCCGATGATGCCGGTACCGATCGCCACGCGGCTGTTGGCCCCGGCGCCGGTAGCGATGGCCAGCGGCGTCACGCCGGCGATAAACGCCAGCGAGGTCATGATGATCGGACGCAGACGCGTCTGGGCGGCCCGCAGGGCGGCACGCGTCAGGGAGTAGCCTGCGGCAACTTTGGCTTCGGCAAATTCGACAATCAGAATGGCGTTCTTCGACGACAGACCGATGGTGGTCAGCAGCGCCACCTGGAAATAGACGTCGTTGTTCAGGCCGCGCAGAGAGGCGGCAACGGCCGCGCCCAGCACCCCAAGCGGGATCACCAGAATGACCGAAATCGGCACCGACCAGCTCTCATACAGCGCCGCCAGGCACAGGAACACCACGAGGATGGAAAGGGCATACAGGCTCATCGCCTGGCCGCTCGCCAGTTTTTCCTGCAAGGATAAACCGCTCCACGCCCAGGTGCTGCCGGACGGCAGGCTGTTCGCCAGCTGCTCCATTTTGCTCATCGCCGTACCGGAGCTGGCGCCACTGGCGTTTTCACCCTGAATTTCATACGCCGCCGAGCCGTTGTAGCGCACCAGGCTTTCCGGGCCATACTCCCAGCGCGTGGTGGCGAAGGCGGAGAAGGGGGTCATGGTGCTGTCGCTGCCGCGCACATACCATTTGTTAAGGTCCGACGGTACCGCGCGGGTGTCGCTGTCGCCCTGAATGTAGACCTTTTTCACGCGACCGCGATCGATGAAGTCGTTCACGTAGGTGCCGCCCCAGGCGCTGGAGAGGGTGTCGGTAACGTCGCTCAGGGACAGCCCCAGCGACACGGCTTTGTTGTTATCGATATCCACCTGAAGCTGCGGCATCTGCGGCAGATCGTTGGCGCGCACGGCGTGCAGCGAGCTGTCCTGATTCGCTTCGCCAATCAGCTGGTTACGCAGTTTCAGCAGCGCGTCGCGGTCGGTGCCGCCGCTTGCCATCAGCTCAAAGGTAAAGCCGTTGCTCTGGCCCAGACCGTCCACCGCCGGCGGCGTCATCGCAAAGATGGTCGCATCGCGAATGGTGCTCAGCTCCTGCGTGGCGCGCAGAGCAATGGCCTGCGCGGTGTTTTCCTCGCCTTTACGCTCTGACCAGTTCTTCAGGGAGACGAACGCCATCCCGGCGTTCTGGCCGCTGCCGCTGAAGCTGAAGCCCTCAACGGTAAAGATGACGTCGGTATTGGCTTTCTCTTTGGTGAGGAACCACTCGCGTACCTGGCGGCTAACCTCGGCGGTACGCACCGCGGTTGCGCCGGCAGGCAGGGTGTACTGCACCATGATTTCTCCCTGGTCTTCCGTTGGCAGGAAGCTGCCCGGCAGTTTCAGCATGGCGAAGCCCATCGCGCCACAGAGCAGGGCGTAGATCGCCAGCATGCCGCCGGAGCGTCGCAGGGCGCGCAGGACCTTGTTCTGATAGCCGTGCTCGGTCCTGCTGTAGAAGCGGTTAAACGCGCCGAAGAAACCTTTCTTGTGCGGCGTCGTGTGGTTCAGAATCGAGCCGCACAGCGCGGGCGTCAGGGTCAACGCCACCACCACGGAAAGGAACATCGCCGAAATAATGGTGACCGAGAACTGACGGTAAATCACCCCGGTCGAGCCGCCGAAAAAGGCCATCGGCAGGAATACCGCAGAGAGCACCAGCGCAATGGCGATCAGCGCGCCGGAAATTTCGCCCATTGATTTTTCGGTCGCTTCCCGGGCGGGCAACCCTTCGTCGCGCATAATACGCTCGACGTTTTCCACCACCACGATGGCGTCATCCACCAAAAGCCCTATCGCCAGCACCATGGCAAACAGCGTCAGGGTGTTGATGGAGTAACCGAACAGCGCCAGCACGCCGAAGGTGCCCAGCAGCACCACAGGTACCGCCAGCGCGGGGATCAGCGTTGCGCGGATGTTTTGCAGGAACAGGTACATCACCACCACCACGAGGATAATGGCTTCGAACAGGGTCTGTATCACGTCCTCAACGGAGATCTTGATGAACTCGGTGCTGTCTTTCGGATAGGCCACGTCGTAGCCTTCCGGCATCGACTTTTTGAACTCGGCGATCTTGTCTTTTACCGCCGTGGCGGTGTTAAGCGCGTTCGCGCCCGGCGAGAGCATCACCGCCATACCCGCTGCCGGGTGGCCGTTCAGCTTCGCGGTGGCGGTGTAATCTTCGCTGCCCATCTCCACGCGCGCGACGTCGCTGATGCGCACCACCGCGCCGTTAGACTGGCTCTTGACGATGATCTTTTTGAACTCGTCGACCGTTTGCAGGCGCGACTGAGCGCGGACGGTCGCGGTCAGCTGTTGGGCGTTCGACGACGGCAGCGCGCCGATTTTACCGGCAGAGACCTGCACGTTTTGCGCTTCAATCGCGCTCTGTACGTCGGAGGGCATCAGCGAGTACGACGCCAGCTTCGCCGGATCGAGCCAGATGCGCATGGCGTATTCCGCACCGAACACCTGTAGGCTACCGACGCCATCCACGCGCGCCAGCGGATCCTGCATATTACTCACCAGCCAGTCGGCGATATCCGAGCTGCTGGCGGTATCCGTTTTGTCATACACGCCCATGATCAGCAGGAAGTTGCTTTGGGATTTTTCGACGGTGATCCCGGACTGCTGCACCTCGGTCGGCAGGCGCGATTCCGCTTGCTGGACTTTGTTCTGCACCTGCACCTGAGCGGTGTCCGGGTCAGTGCCCTGCTCGAAGGTGACGGTAATGCTCACCGATCCGTCCGAGCTGCTGGTGGAGGTGAAGTAGAGCAGGTTATCCAGCCCGGTCAGCTGCTGCTCGATCACCTGCGTCACGCTGTTTTCCAGCGTCTGCGCGGAGGCACCGGTATAGGTGGCGGAGATTTTGATCGACGGCGGCGCAACGTCCGGGTACTGCGCGACCGGCAGCGTGCGGATGGCCAGCATCCCGGCGAGCATGATAAGAATAGCGATAACCCAGGCAAAGACCGGGCGGCGCACGAAGAAACGGGAAAACATCAGGCGTTTCCTCCGCTGGCTTTCATCGCTTCAGCCTTAACTTCCTGCCCGGCGGTGACTTTGTCGGTACCTTCCACTATCAGCTTATCGCCCGCCTTCAGGCCACTCAGCACCAGCCATTTGTCGCCGTAGGTGTCGCCCGTCTCCAGCTGACGCTGCTCGACCCTGTTGCTGGCGTTCACCACCAGCGCGGTGGCGGTACCTTTGGCGTCGCGGGTGATGCCCTGCTGCGGCGCGAGGATCGCGTCATTCTTGATGCCCTCATCCACTCTGGCGCGGACGAACATGCCCGGCAGAAGCTGATGCTGCGGGTTCGGGAAGACGGCGCGCAGGGTGACAGAGCCGGTAGACTCATCTACTGCCACTTCGGTCAGCGCCAGGCGGCCTTTTTCGCTGTAGGTGCTGCCGTCTTCGAGCGTCAACGACACGCTCAACGTATCGCTGTTGCTGGCGAGGGTTTGCTTGCGCAATCGCAGCAGATCGGCACTGGAACGGGTTAAATCGACGTACATACTGTCCAGCCCGCGAATGGTGGCCAGTGCCGTATCCTGCTGGGCGGTGACCAGCGCGCCGGGGGTCACCGAGGAGATACCGATACGTCCTGCAATCGGCGCGGTGACGGTGGTCCAGTTAAGGTTAATGCGGGCGCTCTCCAGCGCGGCCTTCTTTGACTCGACGCTGGCCTTGTCCTGCGCGCAGGTCGATTTCGCGTCTTCCGCATCCTGTCGTGATACGCCGTCGTCTTTCACCAGCTGCGCATAGCGCCGGGCTTTCTGGCAGTCGGCCTGCACCAGCGCCTGCGCCTGTTTTAGTGCGGCGGCAGCTTCATTGTACGCGGCGCGGTAGCTGGAAGGATCGATCTGATACAGCGCCTGCCCGGCCTTGACCGTATCGCCTTCGGTGAAGAGCCGTTTCTGGATAATGCCGCCCACCTGGGGGCGCACTTCGGCGCTCATCGCGGCGGTGGTGCGACCGGTCAGCTCGCTGACGACGGACACCGGCTGGCTCATGAGTGTGACAATCCCCACTTCCGGAAGAGGACGCTGGGGAGCAGATGTTTGCGCATTATCGCACCCTGTCAGGAGGAGTAATGCCGCGATGGAGGTTGTTATGGTTTTCATAATCTTTTTCCAGGGTGAGCGAAGCCTGCCCTGTTAATCGCTTAACAGGGAGGAGGACTAATTAAAAGCACAGCGATACCACATCTCTGGCAGAGCCAGAAATGAAAAAAAGGAAATTACTTATTTCCGCTAATTATTCACATGCGATTACTTCGCAGAGAAAAGCATATTTAAAATATTCTGATAAATGGGCTCTAATTGTTCTGACGGCACTTTTAATGGCGTGAGTCGACGGTAAATCGTGCCTTCGATCATCACGGCGGTAATCTCCACGCAGCAGCGAATATGCTCATCGCTCAGGTGGGGGAACTGCTTTTTCAGGTGCTCACAGGCGTTGGCGAACATGCGGGCTTCGGCTTCGATCAGCATGTTTGCCACCAGCGGATTGCGCGTGGCCTCTGCGGACATTTCAAGCATGAGCGCGTCATCATCTTCGTTAAGCGTCTGGCGCCAGGCAAGCGCCTGCGGCATCCCTTCAACCAGGGTTTTACCCTGCATCTCCTCGATACGTGAGTCGATAATGCGACGGATCATCTCTTCAATGATCGCGTCTTTGTTGCTGAAATAGCGATAGATTTGTCCGACGCTGAGCCTGGCTTCGCTGGCAATCTGCGACATGCTGGCAGCGTGAAATCCACTGGCGCGAAAGCAGCGGCGCGCGGCGGTGATGATTTCGTCCTGTCGCAGTTTTTGTCGTTCTTCCAGCTTTGTACTCATCGTTGGCTACCGTAAAAAGTGAGAATGATCGTTCTCATTATACGTTTTCGGAGCCTATTGGAAAGGCTTTTTTTATTTACATATTGAATGAATATTTCCTTGTTTAAACAATGGAGGAAATAAGGAGTTTTTATGAAGGTTAAGCTGTGAGATATTCAGATTGCGCTGAAAATAAGGAGAAAATTATGCACCTGAGCATTACAGATAATGTCACGGCTGAAGAAAAAGAAGAATTATTAACGGGGCTAAGAGCCTATAACGCGCAGTATTTAGATCTTGCGACGTTTAGCGGCGATATTGGCGTATATGTGCGAGACGACAACGGCGTCATGCTGGGCGGATTAATCGGCGTACGTAAAGGCGACTGGCTGAACATCGACTTTCTGTGGGTTAGCGACAGCGTGCGCGGAACGGGCGTTGGCAGCCAGCTCATCAAAACGGCCGAAGAAGAGGCCCGCCGCAAAGGCTGTCGTCACGCGCTGGTGGATACGGTCAGCTTCCAGGCGCGTCCGTTCTATGAAAAGCAGGGTTATCAGGTGCAGATGTCCTTGCAGGATTACCCTTATCAGGGAATGCAGAGACACTATCTGACCAAACATCTTTAACCGCCGATCCCGTTGCCGATCACGGCTAACACGTGGCGCACAACTTTCTCCGGCGAGAGGGCGCTAAGCCTCTCGTCGTTGCGCATGCGTGAGAACGGCACCAGCACCAGGCTCAGTAGCGTCGTGAACAGCAGTTCGGGGGCCAGGGCCGGATTCAGCTTTCCTTCCTGCTGCCAGCCTTTAATGGTTGTCAGCGTGGTCTGATATTTCTCATCGCCAAAACGTTCCTGCAAATGCGTACGCAGTACTGGCATCTCGCCAATCACCTCCTGCATCCACAGCGGTGCAAACCAGTGGTGCTCTTCCGCCAGTTCGGCCAGCACCTTAACCATTTCCGTAAGGGCATTGACCGGAGACTCCCGATTGTCGGCGAAAATGGTCCCGATCCGCTCGCGTAACGGCAGAAAGCGCTCCTCGATCATCGCATCCAGCAACTGCTCTCTGGAGTTGAAGTAATAGTGCAGCATGGCGGGCGTCACGCCAGCTTCGCGGGCGATGGCGTTCAGCGAGGTATTGGCAATCCCCTGGCGGGAGAAGAGGTTCAGGGCGATATCCAGCAGCTGCTCGCGGCTGGCGGTAACGCGTTTGCCGCCGCGCGGACGACCGGGACGGCGGGGTTCAGAATTGTCTTTTAGTGCTGGCACGGTCGCGCTGTCTCTTGATCTTATCCATAACTTACCTGAATATTAATTATTCGATTAATTAATTTCAAGCGATTCTCTTATGGAGTCTGACGTCATGACTCAACCTGCGAAAAACGCGCCGTCGATCAAGCTGCTGTTCAGCGCACTTCTGCTGGTGATGCTGCTCTCGGCGCTGGATCAGACCATTGTCTCCACCGCGTTGCCGACCATCGTCGGCGAACTGGGCGGGCTGGATAAGCTCTCCTGGGTGGTGACGGCCTATATCCTCAGCTCGACCATCGTGGTACCGCTGTACGGCAAATTCGGCGATCTGTTTGGGCGTAAAATCGTCCTGCAAATCGCGATTGTGCTTTTCCTTGTGGGGTCGGCACTGTGCGGTCTGGCGCAGAACATGACCCAGCTGGTGCTGATGCGCGCTCTGCAAGGGCTGGGGGGCGGCGGTCTGATGGTGATCAGTATGGCGGCCGTGGCGGATGTGATCCCGCCTGCCGAGCGTGGTCGCTATCAGGGGCTGTTTGGCGGCGTGTTTGGCCTGGCGACGGTGATAGGCCCGCTTATCGGCGGGTTTCTCGTTCAGCACGCCTCCTGGCGCTGGATTTTCTACATAAATCTGCCGCTGGGGCTGTTTGCGCTGCTTGTTATTGGCGCGGTCTTCCACGGCAGCGCGCGGCGCAGCAAGCATGAGATTGATTACCTGGGGGCGATTTACCTCAGTATGGCGTTGCTGTGCATCATTCTGTTTACCACCGAAGGGGGGACGCTTCGCCAGTGGAGCGACCCGCAGTTGTGGTGCATTCTGGCCTTCGGCCTGACGGGGATCGCCGGGTTTATCTACGAAGAGCGGCTGGCGTGGGAGCCGATCATTCCGCTGTCGCTGTTCCGCGACCGCAGCTTTCTGCTCTGTAGCCTGATCGGTTTTATTATCGGCATGTCGCTGTTTGGCTCCGTCACTTTCCTGCCGCTCTATTTACAGGTGGTAAAAGATGCCACGCCGACGCAGGCCGGTTTGCAGCTGATCCCCCTGATGGGCGGGCTGTTGCTCACCTCCATCATCAGCGGGCGCATCATCAGCCGCACCGGGAAATACCGCCTGTTTCCGATCCTCGGCACGCTGCTCGGCGTGGTGGGAATGGTTTTACTGACGCGTATTTCAGTCACGTCCCCCACCTGGCAGTTGTACCTGTTTACCAGCGTGCTCGGCATGGGGCTTGGGCTGGTGATGCAGGTGCTGGTGCTGGCGGTGCAGAACAGCGTGTCTGCCGATCAATACGGCGTAGCGACCTCTGGGGTAACGCTGTTCCGCTCCATCGGCGGGGCTATTGGCGTTGCGCTGTTTGGCGCGGTGTTCACCCATATTCTGCAATCAGGCCTGACAGAAAGACTGCCGGAAGGGGCTGAACTGCCGCGTGAACTCAATCCCGTTGCCATTCACCATCTGCCTGATGCACTGCGTCTGGACTATCTGGATGCGTTCGGCTCGGCTATCCATGCGGTGTTTATGCTTGCGGCAGGGATTATGGTGCTGGCGTTTGTGCTGTCGTGGTTTTTGCGCGAAGCGCCGCTGCGTCGGCAGGCGTGAGGTTAGCGGTTCTGTTATTTATTGCGAGTCGCTTTCTGAATTTTAAATGTCTCTCTTGTCGCTTTCCGGGGCGCGAGCGCATGCTGTGGGCTGGTCAATAAACCGACAGAGGTTGCCATGGAGCGCACAGCGAAACTATTCAAAAAAGGACGACACCAGGCCGTGGTCTTGCCTGAGGAATTTGCGTTTGAAACGGAGAGTGTTTATATCCGCCGGGATGAGGAGGGGAATGTGGTTTTGACGGCAAGGTCTGAGAAAGAACGGCACAGGGATAACTTTTTGCGCATGCTCAAACAAACGCATGTGCCTGATTCTTTTCTAAGTAAAGAGGAGCGCAATCAAAGCTATACGACAAGAGATCCTCTGGAAGGGCTGTAGACGATGCTGCATATGCTGGACACTAACATAGTAAGCCATCTGGTGAGGCAGCATCCTGAGGTTGTAAACCGATATTCGCAAATCACGCCTGAAAAGATGTGTATTTCAAGCGTAACGGAGGCGGAGTTGCTTTACGGCGTAGCCAAAAAGCAAAACAACAAGCTGCACGAAACCATAATGGAATTTCTTAAGACCATAACCATCTGCGCCTGGGATAGCGAAGCCGCAGCCACCTACGGTGAACTGCGTGCGGCAATGGAAAAGAAAGGGAAGGTGATGGGCGATCTCGATCAGTTGATTGCCGCACACGCCATCAGCCGGGGAACGACGATTGTCACGAACGATCGTGCGTTCGGGATGGTGCAGGATCTTACTGTTGAGGACTGGACTACCGCAGCCTGAACCCCATCGCCCGGTGGCGCTACGCTTACCGGGCCTACACGTCCCCCGTCACGTAGGCCGGGTAAGCGCAGCGCCATCCGGCAACAGGCCGCATATAACCTATCCGTCTTACTGATGCCTTTTCGTTTTTTAGCCTGCCGTCTCGTTGTCGATATAGTCTTCAAAACCACTGTCGAAAGGAACTGTCTCGTGAAATTTCAGTTGAGTGCTCTGGTGCTCGCGGGCCTGCTGCTGGCGGGTTGCGATCAAGGCGGCAATGATGCCAAACACATTAAAGTCGGCGTGATTAATGGCGCTGAGCAGGACGTGGCGGAAGTCGCCAAAAAGGTGGCAAAGGAGAAATACGGTCTGGACGTGGAGCTGGTGGGCTTTAGCGGCTCGCTGCTACCCAACGATGCCACCAACCAGGGCGAGCTGGATGCTAACGTTTTCCAGCACCGCCCGTTTCTCGCGGAAGATAACAAGGCGCACAATTACACGCTGGTCGCCGTCGCCAATACCTTCGTCTTTCCGATGGCGGGCTACTCCCGAAAGATAAAATCGATTGTTGAGCTGAAGGACGGCGCCACCATTGCGATTCCAAACGATCCGACCAACCTGGGGCGCGCGCTGTTGCTGCTGCAAAAAGAGAAGCTGATTACCCTTAAGCCGGATGTTGGCCTGCTGCCGACGGCACTGGATATTACCGCGAATCCCAAACACGTACAGATTATGGAGCTGGAAGGGGCGCAGCTGCCGCGCGTGCTGGACGATCCGAAAGTCGATGTGGCCATCATCAGTACCACTTATCTTCAGCAAACGGGGCTGTCGCCGGTACATGACAGCGTCTTTATTGAGGACAAAAACTCGCCTTACGTGAATATAGTGGTCACGCGTGAAGACAACAAAGACGCCGAAAACGTGAAGGAATTTATTCAGTCCTATCAGTCGCCGGAAGTGGCGAAAGCGGCAGAGACCCTTTTTAACGGTGGCGCGGTGCCGGGCTGGTAGGCCACGGTAAGCTGGCCCTCACAGCGTAACGCGGGCATCGGTGCGGCTTTCGGGCCACAGAAAACCCTGACCAGACTGTGCGCCGGATGCGCGGGCCCGCTCCAGATCCCGCGAATTCTCGATGCCTTCGATAAGAATTGATTGCGCGATGCCTGCCCTGATCTCCTGCACAAACGGGGCAAGCGGCGCGCGCTCCCGCAGCGCTGAGCGATCGATTTTTACCCCGTCCAGCGGCAGCGCAAGCCGCGCGTACGCCTCAGCCAGCTCCCGGGTTAAATCGTCCAGCCAGATTTGCCATCCGGCCTCTTTAAGCCGAACAAGCGTGGTATGAAGACGGCCTTGCTCAGCATCACTCAGCTGCGTAATGGTGAGGGGATCCTGAATTTCAATCGTTAGACGGTGCTGATGGCGCAACGCCAGCAACAGCCCGATAGCGTGTTCATTAAGAAGGTGTTCTGCGGGAAGGTTTAGCCAGTAAGCGTCCCGGGCAGGTATCTGTAAAAGGGTGTTGGCCTGCCAGAAGAAGATTTGCAGCGCGCTGCGCGAAGGCAGAGAGGCAAACAATATGTCCAGATTGACGTTATGGATCTCCACGAGAACTTCATGCGCGAAAACCTGGCCCGAATGAAGATCGACAAGCGGCTGAAATCGCAGCCCTGAGATACGTTGCAGCAGGGGAGAGGGAAGAACGGTATACATGCTACAGCCTTAAGAAAATGAAAAAAGGTTCCCGCGGACACGGGAACAAAAGGCAAACGACACACGGTCAAATTCTTAATTCAGGATCCAGCGAATGCTCTGGTAAAACGAGGGGCCACGCACGGCTTTCAGCTTGTTCATGGCATTGTTTTTATAGAAATACACCAGCCTGACGTTACACCCCAGCTGGCGGGCGATTTGCTTGGTTTTGAGGTTACAGGAATAGCCGCGCAGTACGCTGGCCTCCTCGCTGGACAGCCTTGCCGGGGTGCGTAAGCGGGTGGTCATGCCCACGTTGTAACGGCCAGATCCTTGCGGCGTCTGGCTCATCAGTATTTGCCACAGCGCTTTGATATCCCCCAGTGAGACTCTTTTACTGATTACCCCATCAACATGTTTGAATTTCAAATAGCCTGCGGATAACGAATAGATATAGATCTTCGCCGTCACTTGCTTCTGTTTAATACAAAGGATGTCGTCATTTGTTGTCACCCGGAAATGACGCGTATTCAATGGATCATAAATGATGATATCAAAGAGTTGTTCACTCTTAGCGAGTTCTTCGATATGGGTAAATCCATGGAAAATAACATCCTGTTTTTCGTCAGGCTCACGCTTTCCAAGCGATTGCAGGCCAATCATCGTGAATTCGCAGCTGTCAACAACGGCAACCTGAATTGTTTTTTTATTTTGCATTGGCATTCTCCTTTCGCTGAGTAAACAGTCCATATAAGAGATACTGGTGGACTCGCACTCTCTTATTTCACAAAGAATAGCGAACACTTTTTTCAAATAACGCGATGCGATGACATCAATGTAAGCCAATACAATCTGTCGAGTAAAGCTGCTGCCAATTATTAGCGGAAGATAAAATTGAAAAATGGTTTTAATGATAAATGCAATCTTTTTAATCTTCTAATAATATTCATTCCAGATTTTTATTCTGCAAAAGCGTGGATAATAAGCATTTGGCGGTTGTTTAATGGGGTTTATGCCCCGTTTTTTCAGTGGCTTACTGGTGTTTATGTCAGAAAGGTTACGATCGTTTCAGGATTATCTACAGACCTTTCTCTGCGAGAGAAAAGCGTTTTCAGAATAAAATAGAATTTTTTCTATAAATTTAATGTCCTTGTTCAGAATTTTAAGTCTGAGGAGGATAAAATCCTGGCGCGAAGAGGTTGTGAGTGGTGAATACATAAACTATTATCGTTTTCCTCCGGTCACGAGAATTTAGAAAAGATATGGATAATACTGAGCGTGTCGTAAGGGTAATGGTGTTTTACAAAATAAATATATTTAAAGAGATAATATGCCGGGCGCTCCAGGACCTTTTACCCGATTACGTACTGAAGATTACTCAGGTCGATTCCATAGAACAGGTTCTGGCGGCGGTGGCAGATAATGATGTGGATGTTTTCTTCACTGAATTTAATTATCTGCTTAATCATAAAGAGTGGAGTGCAGAGATCAGCAGCCGTTTCACATCTTTATGTAAATCACATCACGTCAGCCGTGTGCTTTTGGTACCCGAACTGCCGTACGGGCTGTTAAAAAAAGTTCTGGAGATGAAATTTGAATTAACCATCAGCCAGCAGGATGAATTAACTGAACTAAAAAAAGAATTACCCGCGTTGCTCATGACGGATGCACAAAAACCGTCGCTCTCTTCGTGGCTCAGGCGGGTAGTGCGGTCAGGTTCCCGATCGCGATCTATCCTGTCGGCCAGAGAGTGGGAGGTGCTTCATCTTATCGTGGAAGGATTTTCAACGACCGAGATTGCCCGTCATCGAAACCGCTCGGTAAGCACCATTGCCACACAGAAACACAATGCGATGAAAAAGCTGAATCTTTCCAACCATAGCGAACTGATTAAGTATGTGCAAATGGTTGGAAAGATGGAGGAATAGTTCACATCAGGGATAGATAATATTCAGCGTAGCCGAGGTATTGATCTTGCCCTGGCTTAACCGGGCGGGTGCCCACACGTAATAGTACGCGGCCATAGGAACGGTGAAATGGTCGTTCAGCGCCGCGCCAGCCGCCACACTGAAAATCATCGTGGCGTTGCCGCGGCTGGTGGTTGAGGTCGAAAAGGTTACCGGCGTCTGCGGGGCATCGCGCTTTATCAGCCGTAGCCCCACGCCCTGCGCCGCGCTGCTGCTGCCGTCGATCAGCACCGAGCTGTCGGTTGACAGCAGCTGCGTGCTGGAAAGAAACATCTCGATTGTTCGATCGGAATTTCCGTTAACCCCGACGTTCTGACAACTCATGTTCAGTGAAAAAGGCGTCAGCCCCGGCTGTGAGGACGCGCTGAGCTGGGGAATGCCGAGCGTCGGAAGCGCCACGGTCAGCCCCGCGTTGTCAAAGGAGCAGGTAGTCAGCTTCGGCGCGTATTTGATGATCATCGGCTGACCAAACATATCGCGGTTGTCGTAAGGCCACTTGAACCCGCTGAATAACCACTGGGCGATTTTGATGACCTGATTGATTGGCCAGAGGATGATTTCCAAAAACGACAATCCGCTCATGTCACTCACGAACAGAACGTCGCTCATGTTCGCCGTATCACCCGTCAGCGTGGTGCCGCTCTGGCTAACGAGGGTGAAGCGAACCGTAAACGGCGTGTTCAGTTCAGCCGCCGTATGGTTTCCGCTGGCGGATAGGGTTTTGTTGGCCGGGGGATTGGTGATCTCCGCCCGCACCATATACTTATTGTTGCTGAACCCGAGGATGGTGGCGTATTTACTGTCGGTCGACAGGATCGGCGTGTATGAAAACTCGCTGTTGCCCGTCGTGCAGTTGAACGAGCCGCTGTACTGGGTGGAGAAGCTGCCTGTCCAGGTCGGCGTGGCGGGGCTCAGCTTATCCGATAAATCCACGGTAATGGGCGTGCCATAAACGATGCTGCTGCCGGAGCAGGTGGCATAGCTCATCCCGCTAATGCTGGTGAGGAGCAGGAACATGAATGATCGTAACATAATGATAATCCGTAATTAATGGCAAACCGATGAGGGGCTGTTCAGCCCCCAGGCCGGGGCAGAGATTTCGCACTTCCCGCCGCGGAGATGCACGTTGAGCGCGCGTGGCGGCTGTTCAGCGCGGATATACAGTACGCTGGCCTGGCCGACATACCCGACAGACTCACCGTTTTCATCAAGCACTTCGGTCCCGAAGGGCAGCGGTTTGCCGTCGGCACGCGTCGCATGCAGCACCCACGACTGGCGTTTGTCGGTTTCAAAGCGGATATAGCTCACCGCCCCGTCGTAAGGGGCCACGTTAGCCATGTTGCCGATCACTTCCGCCCCCGCGCTGTTTTCCGTTTGCGATAACGTAATGGCGTTTTTGCGGTACGGGGTAGCGTAAGGCACCAGCGCCACGCCATCGTGGTTAGTCACAATGCTTTCATCGCCGTTCACCATCAGCCCCTCCGCCTCAGGCGCATCGACGATAGTCATGGTGCTGCCGGTTTCGTTTGAGGCGAGAACGTGCCACGGGTAGGCCACCAGGCTTCCCCGTCCGCTGAGCCCGGTCTGGCGGTAGTCAGAGGATTCGCTGTAAGAGCCGCCGAGTGTCGCAAAGTTCGAACGGTACGCCGCGTTAACGCTTGCCGCATTTTTACCCCCACGCGCATTACTGCCGGAAAGGGTGTAGCTCAGGCGGTTCGACGCCAGCGCATTTCCGCTCATGCTGATGTTGCTCTGCTCATAATGTGAATCGCTGGCCGTCAGGCTGGAGGTGATCCAGGCATTATTATCAAACAGCGAGAACGGCAGGCTGAGGGAGAGATAAAGGCGCGTCTCTTCTTCGCTGTCTTTATTACGCACCCGGCTGGCCGACAGGGTATAGCTGGCGCGGCCAATGGCGTTGGAATAGCCCATCTGATACTCGCGCGTGGTTTGCTGCGAATTCCAGTAATCGCGCTGTGTGCCGGAGATAAATACCGTGCCCCAGTTATCGAGCAGGCGCTGATTAAGGTTAAGCGTGAAGGTGTTTTTGGGCTGTGCGGCGCGCAGGGCATCCCAGGTGCTCAGGGACATGTCGGGCGCCACGCCAAACCGATCTTCGTATTCGTCGTATTGCGCTCTGAGGCGCTGATACCCTTCACGTGAATAGAGTGCGTCGCTAAAGCTGTAATAGCCTTTAGTGGAATAGCGATAGGCCGCCAGGGTGAAGTTGGTGGCGGTGGTATCGATAAATTTGCTGTACGACACGCGATAGCTCTGACCGCTGCTGGTGCGATCCTGTAGGGTGGTTTTAGCGTGGGTGACATCAAACGAGACCGCGCCAAAGGGAAGGTTCCACCCGGTACCGACAAGCCCGGCCTGGTAGTCATCGCTAATAATCGTCCCGGTATACCCGGTGATAAGGTTGTTGAACCCGTAGCGTAGCGTGGCCTGCATAAATGCGGGTTCGGCGTCGAGCGTGTTCTGGTGCACTTTACCCGCCACCACGCTGTACTGGCTTACTCCCTCTTTTAACATGCCGGGCACGGCGGAAAACGGCACCGTGAAGGACTGCTGCGATCCGTCTGCCTCACGCACAACGACCAGCAGATCGCCCGCAGAGCCGGTAGGCTGAATGCTGTCGAGCGTAAACTGGCCTGGCGGCACGTTCTCCTGGTAGATTACGTTGCCGTTCTGGATAACTTTCACCAGGGCGTTCGTCCGCGCCACGCCGTGAACCACCGGTGAAAAACCCTGCTGCGAATTTGGGCGCATTTTCATGTCCGACGCCAGCGACACGCCGCGCACGCGCATCGAATCAAACAGATCGCCCGGCATGTAAAAGTCACCCAGCGTCAGGTTGGAGGTCAGCGAGGCCAGGGGGCGGCGCAGGTAGCGGGTATTATTCTGCCACTGGCTCTCCCCGCTGGCCGATTTCCGCCAGGCGCTGCTGTCGCGAAACTGCCAGCCGAACAGGTTAAGGCCGGAATCCAGCCCGGCATAAAAATCATCGTTCGTGTCTTTCGCCGTGCCCTTAGTACGGGTGTTATACCAGGTCGTGTTCCACGAGAGCATCAGCGCCGGGATCCCTTCGCTCCAGAACTGGGGGGCAATGTAACCTTCTTCTGTACGCAGCACGGCCGCCTGCGGAACGGTGAGCGCCAGGCTCAGGGTACTGGTATCGGTTTTGACTTCACCGCCCTGAACCAGATCGCGCAGCTGGACCTGCCCATGCGCAATGGCAGGCGCAGGAACGGACGCGGTATTAATGCCAAGCGACTGGGCATCTTTCCAGGCAAGACGGATGTCGTCACGCTGCTCGCCGTAGATGACGGTATAACGCCCCCTCCAGCTGCCGTTTACGTAGATATCCATCTCCTGACTGCCGGCAGGCATGACGTTGTTTTCGGAAAAGCGAGACAGATCGGACTCACCGGATGCGCCAGCAAGCAGGGAGGGATCAAACGAGACGGCCCCTGATTTATGCGAAAGCAGAAGCGTGCAGACTGCCAGCAGACAGAGTCTGTTTTGTTTCATTTTCATGGTGAGTCTTTCCGATCACTGACTGGTGAAAGTCCGGGTTTTATACGCGCCAAGATCGTCCACATACATCAGCTCGAGGGTCTGTCCGCGCTTAACCGTATTTTTTGTGGTAACCGTCAGCTGCCCAAACGGGGAAACCATCGGGGATTCCTGGAGTAATTTCGTTTTACCCAGCGAAATATTGGCCACAGTAATATGGAACGGGCTGTTATTGGTGATGCGAAGGCGATCGCCGTCGGCGGCGAGCGTCAGTTTCGCCACCGCATCATCCAGCGTGCCTTTAAGTGCAGCGGGCCGATAAAAAAGCTTGATACGGGATTTAATCGCCAGCTGAACGGTATTCTGGTTTTGCAAATTTTCAGGCTTGGGCGGAATGTCGAGGACATTCAGGAAAAAGACGGATTCGCGATCCGCAGGTAAACTGGATGGCAGCTTTTTAATACGAAGCTGTTGGCCATTATGTTCATCGACCTTTATCACCGGTGGCGACAGCAGAAACGGCACATTTGCGGTTTCCGGCGTGGAATTAATATCACCGTCATCTATCCAGGATTGCACCAGAGCGGGCGCATCGCCCGTATTCATTAACTGGACGATCACCTCTTTGTTATTTTCAGGATAAAGGACACGGGTGCCATTAATGACAATATTGGCCCATGAGTGACCCGTGCTTAGCAGTAAGCCTGCCAGCAAAATTGCCTTGCGCATGATTGCAACCTTAAATGCAGGCTCTGCGAAAGCAGAGCCTGAATAATCATTATTACAGGTAGGAAATGGTATACGTTACGTTGGAGCTTAACTCGCCCACCGTTGCGGCAGCGGCGTTTGTTTTATAGTAATAAACATCCAGCGTCAGCGTTTCGGAGTCTGGTGAGGTTGCTGTACCCATAATATCCGTCGTGTAAGCCTGGTTCAGGGTAATAGGCGTAGACGAGCCTGGCTCTACCAGCGCAAAGCCGACATTACGCGCCACGCTGGCATCGTTTTCGTTCACGCTGTTATTCAGCAGGTATTTACCGTCAGTGGAGATATTATCCGCGCTGGAGAAATAAACTTTCAGCGGAGTACCGGTCGTTCCTGCTGCCGGCGTACAGCCTGAGAAGGTCAGCGCAATTGATTTTTTATTCTTGGTGATCAGGCCAACCGTGGTGCCTGCATCTTTTACCGAAATAGGGGAAAGCGCAACGGTAAAGTCCGCGCTTTTACCGCCGTTAATGGTACAGGTTGTATCGGTAATTGCGCCGGTAAAGTTAATGATACCACCCGCCGAATTGTCTGCGGCCACTGCGCTGGTAGAAGCAATAGCTGCGGCCAGAAGTGAAACGGTCATGATCGATTTGAACATGATAAACTCCATAAAGATTTGTGTTATTTAGAATGAATGTTAATCGGCTACACATGTCCCTGATGTACCGGCTAGACGCATGGCGACGCGGGAAAGTGCTTTGACGATATTATGTTGCACTAAAAATGTACACAACAAAACATTATTCCAACAACTTCGAAAGTTTAAGATTATAATCTTGTCTGGACGTTTTTTTTAATGTTTTAACCTAAATGCGTAAGTTCGAAGATTTTTATTAATGAATTAATAATCGTTAATTAATGAAGCTTTATGAATTCCTCTCTTAATTAATATCACGCGACTTGACCACACAAACTTTAGACTTATTATTGCCTGGCAAATGCACAAAATTTTAACAATGGCGTAATAATTATATGAAGTATCTCATTGATCTTACAATGCTTTATGAAGTGGATGCCGGTATGATCATGATTAATGGAGAGGAAGAGTCATCCATTAAGTTATCTAACCAGGCGGGACGTCTGCTTTATGAACTTATCATCAACAATGGTAAAACACTCGACAGAGATGACCTGATAAAGAAGGTCTGGGAGGACCATGGCTTCTCCGGCTCCTCGGTGAGTCTGAACGTTGCCGTCAGTGAAATCAGAAAAGCATTTCGAACATTAGGGTGCGACCCGTTGCTGATAAAAACCATACGCGGCAAGGGCTTCAGCCTTGCCGCGCATATTGAGCATCACACGGTCAGGCCGCCGGTTGTGTCAGCGCTTAGCGAACAATCTGCTTCTGAAGAGGCTGATACATTACTGCATAAGAAAGACGCCGATCCGCCTAAACGAATAATATCGATGCATACGCTCTTTCTTTCACTGTGCACGTTGTTACTGGTTATCGTTATTGGCACCGTTATTTTACTGTTGCACCAGAGAGTGTCCTATGCCGAGAGCCTGAAAGATTCTGATATGCATCTGCTCGGTAAAGTGGACAGGTGTACGGTATACCTTATCGATAAGAATATGTTTCAACCGCGGCAACACTACTTTAATCACGTAAAAGAGGTCCTTGCAAAACAACATATCGACTGTCAACACCAGGTTGCCGACGCTTACTATTCCAGGTTTAAAAAGTCACAGATAGAAAATTATTTTTTGGCTATCTGTTATCAGCAGGACAGTATCGACGATTATAAGAACTGCATTTCTTACAGAAGCCTGACCGGGAGTTAAAATATGTCAAGGACTAAAATGAGTGTCATGTTCGGTATCGTACTGGTACTTTCTGTTATCGCCTTAGTGTGGGTCTATTTTACCAGAACGCAGGATGAGGGGTTTGGCTGCCAGTCAGATACCATTTCCTGGAAAACCTATTCCACGGGTGATTTAACCGATATGTCGTTAACCACGCTATTCCTGTTTAACAACAAAGATGTTGTGACGGTTATTCACAAAGGCGTGCTAAAGAAAGAGGGCAAAAGCTACCTGATTGACAGGAATTACACGCTCAGCGTAGAAAAAGTCGACGGAAGCAATATCTTTTATATTAAGGATAAAAAGCTGAATAAATCTGAAGATGATGTAGCGCCGGATGGTGTTGTAAACGAAATGTTACTTGATAATATCAACTTCTTCTATATTACCAGCGTTAAACCGCACGCCTGGTTAATTAAGGGGCTGGTTTTACCTGTAATGATGTGTGTGGCTGTTCCAACGTCCTGATATTTCTCTTTACTGAAAAATCGATATTTATCTATCGCTCGAGAAGTTGAGTAATTTACTCAATACGTAACAATAAGATACGGGAGATTTATTTATGTTTTTATTGTTGCGCACCGCTGAGTGAATTTTTCTGTATTGCCTCGTTATTTTGCGGCTGTCTATACTCCGCCTCGAAAAAGGGGCTCCCCTTTTTATACACGTGGATTCTTTTTTGAAGGACTAAATAAATGAACAAACTGAACGCTATCGTTCTGGGCTCCCTGCTGTCTGTTTCTGCTCTGAGCGCAGTTAATGCCGCAGAAACTACGGCGTCTGCTACCTGGCAGGCAACTGCGACCAAAGACAGCGAATCTGACCTGGTTGTAACGCCAACGCGTGCTCTGAACTTCGTTTACAGCGCCAACACGAAATCTTTCAACACCGATACCGGTCTGTTTGATGTGGCTATCCGTGGCGATCACTCGACGGCGACCAGCTTCAAGCTTGAAGCCATCCTCGACGATTCCAACAACACGCTGTTCAGCGTGGGTGGTGAAGCGACCAAACTGAAGGTAGGCGCGCGCTGGGGCGGTAACGATCTGGGCTCTATCGGTGGCACCGTAGGTGCAAAATCTACCGCATGGACCACGCTGGTTGATTCTTCTTCTAACACCGGCGTTTCTTCTGGCCTGTGGAACCTGACCACCAGCGCTGGTGCGGTGGCTGATACCGAAATTACCGGCCAGGACAAATTCGTCTTCTACGTTGACTCCGCTCAGGACAACGCAGGCGCGACGAAAGAGTTCAAAGACCTGACCAACAGCCTGTGGGAAGGTACCGTTGCCGTTGCGTTCCGCGCAACCTGGGGCTAAGGCCTGATCGATCCAGGGGCGCAAGCCCCTGTTTAGGGAAATAGCATGTTTAACCTCAAATCCGCCTTCTTATTTTTATTATTTATTTCTTCCTCCGCGCTGGCCATTAATGTGGGAAAAGTCACCACCATTATTCCAGCGGACGCTGATTCCACCGCCAAGGAAATAAAAAACGAAGCAGACAGCGTGCGTATTGTTTCTGTTCGCGCACAGCGGATCAGCAGCCCGATGGATGAAGGGATCGTCATTAATCCGGAGAAAGTGGACGAGCTGTTGCTGACGCCCACGCGCATGGTGATGCCCGCCGGCACCAGCAACATTGTCAAATTTTACTATCACGGTAATGCCGATAACAAAGAGCGTTACTACCGCATTACCTTCACGGACGAAGGGGTGAGCGAAGAGGTGGACAGCGGTTCGCCAAAAAACGGCACCGGGATGACGCGCGCGGTGGTGAGCACCATTCTGGTGGTTCAGCCTCGTGATAAGAAGATCGACTTCGTCTATGTGGCGGGAAAAATAACCAATAAAGGGAACACCTCGTTTCGCGTCAATGCGACCGGGACCTGCCTGAAGCCGAATCCGGAATCACCGACTACGCCGTGTACCAAAAACTTCTACCTGATGCCGGATACCTCGCGCGCTATCGAGGATATCAACGTTACGGATAACCATTTTCATCTTGGAATATGGGACCTGAAACAGTTCATACCTGTTAAGTAAGGATGCATGGTGAAAAATAAATTAGTGTTGCCGGTGATGATGGCTTGCGCATCCGGCACGCTGCCCGCGCTTGCGCATGCAGCCTCAAGCTCCGTGGTTATCGCTAATTACCGTTTTCCCGACTCGCTTTATGCACTGCTGGAGCAGGGGATCAAAATTCCCGTCTATCTGGTCAATACGCGGCCACATTCAGCACAACAAGGGAACCACGAAGGCACGGCGAGCGAATATGTTCGTCTGGGTGACGTGACGCTCTTTGCGAAGGATATGAAGCTGGGGCTGAGGGATGTTCAGGTCCAGGAGTCTGATAACGGCATTCGTCTGTCAAAAGAGATGCGAACGTTATTGAAGAGCATTAACGACAAGCAGTTCGACGATAAGATGCGCATTCCGGTCAGTGCGGGGTCCGCGTTCGAGCTGGACCAGAAAAAAATGCGCCTGTTGCTGAATCTGTCGCAGAGCGATTACGGGGTGAATATTCGCCCGCGTGAGGTGGACATTGATGCGCCGGAGTCTGACGACCTGAGCGGCACCTTTTCCTACAACCTTGGGGCGTATCACACCGAGAGCGGCTACGGCGACAGCTGGTCGTCGGGTTATCTGAATGCGAGAAACTGGATCTCAATGGGCGTTGATCATGTGCTGATCGACGGCTCTGGCTACGTTAACGAGAGCAGCAGCGACACTCAGATGAACGCGGTCATGTGGGAGCGCGACTATCAGGGTATGCGCTACGCCGCAGGCATGCTGAACGGCTGGGCAATGCAGTCTCTGGCGAGCGTCAGCGGCATTTCCGGCGGTGAAGTTTACGGCGTTTCCATGGGCAACCAGGCCAACTCGCGCAAGCGCGATAACACGCTCTCCCTGACGCCGGTGGTGGTCTATTTCCCGACGGCGGGCGAGGCCCGTATTCGTCGTGACGGGCAGCTTATCGGCATTCAGCGCTTTGACGTCGGTAACCATGAAATTGACACCAGCGGCCTGCCCTACGGGATCTACAGCATCGAAGTCGAAGTGGTAAGCGGAAGCCGCACCGTGTCGCGCAGCATGTACACCGTCAATAAGCCGTTCTCCAGCAACGTGTCGGAAACGCTGCGCTGGCAGATGTGGGGCGGGATGTATAGCCGCGATAAGTCCGTCGTCAATTATAAAAAATACGCGAAGCGCAAAAACGAGCAGGACGACACGTACTACTACGATTACGACACCAAACATAAAGACACCATGTCGCTGGTGGGGGCCTCGTTCAGCAAGCGCAGCGGGATGGTCGACTGGAATGCTTCCACCTACATGATGCGCGAACACATCGTCAGCGAGCTGTGGGCCTCCCTGAACCTGACGGGCTATTTCTCGGTGAACACCCAGACCATGGCGGCCTCCGACGGAACGTACCGCGCCAACTATGGCATGAATCTTAGCCTGCCGTGGCAGATCGGTTCGGTCTGGTACTCCCATGAACAGCTCTCCAGCGGCAAGTTCCTGGACATCTATGAGAGCAAGGGCAACACCTGGGGCGCCTCGTTTAGCCTGCCGTCGTTCGGCCTGCCCTCGGCGGGCAACCTGAGCCTGATGCGCCAGGAGGACGATCTTTACCGCTATAAACGCTATCAGCTGGACTACTCGCAGGGATTGTACGCTGGCCGCTACGGCACGGCGCGCCTGCGCGTGGGGATGTCGCGCAACAAATACGACGGGTATTACGAAGAGAAAGATCGTTACGTGATGCTCGATTTCGCCATACCGCTCGGCAATACCGTGTCGGTTGGCGTTTCCCACAACCGCGATACCGGCACGGCATTGAACGTCAGCGCCAGCCGCCAGTTTGAAGGCGATTACCTGAAATCGGCCACCGCCAACGTGTCGAAAGCCTTCAACAGCCGCCAGGATCGCAGCGTAAGCGGCGGCGGCAGCGTGAACTTCGATACGCCGTGGAACAGCAACATCCTTAGCGTTCAGAGCGGCATGAGCAAAGGCTGGAACTCCACGCTGACCAGCGACGGGAGCGTGGGCTGGTCCAAAGAGGCCATCGCTGCCGGGAAAGGCACCGAAAGCGCAGGGGTGATTGTCAGCACCGGTCTCAAACCTGATGAAGCACTGACCCTGAAGCTTAACGGCCGGGCGGAACGCATCAAAGGGGATAAAACCTGGCTGTCGCTGCCGGCATATCAGGCTTACGACCTGGAGGTGATGAACAGTGAAACCGGTACGGAAAGCTATGAGATTGGCGCGAACGCGCGTCGCCATATCACCGTTTATCCGGGCAACACCGTGGTGATGAAGCCGCAGGTGAAGAAAATCGTCACCCTGTTTGGCCGTCTTGTGGATGCAAACGGCAATCCGATTGGCGCCACGCAGATCAAAAACCACGTCGGGCTGACCCGGACGGAAAACGACGGACGCTTCGTGATCGACGTTGATAAGAACAACCCTGTCCTGAGCATCGCCACGCCGGACGACAGCGTCTGCGAAGTGCGTCTGGACATTGAGTCTAACCGCGGTGCGCTGTGGCTCGGGGACATCTCCTGCGGAAAAGGCGATTACGTCTGGCAGGAAGCAAAAGGAACGCAGGAACGTGACGATGAAAAAGATATTCGCTCTTAATTTGCTGCTGATGAGCGCGGCGGCCCATGCACAGGAGTTGCCCTATTTCGCCATCAATAACCCGGACAATAATGGGACCGGAAACAGTGCGGGGCTGTTTAGTCTGAACAGCACGTCGACCGCGTTTTTACACGGTTCGCGCGAGTGGCCGACCCTGAGTGCGAAAACGAATAACGGTGTCGCCACCTATATTCCGGACAACAGCTATAGCGGTCCGGCAGGCAGCGCCCTGACCATCGACTTTTCGGTAACAGGTTCCAGCGCCTCTCCGTTCTTTAAAGGGACGGCGTGTTCATCGTCCTGCGGCAACACGGGGTACACCCCGACGACCAGCTATAGCGACACGTCGATGGTGGTCAAGCCGCCGGTGATGGAGCCTGGCACGTCATACGGCCGCTGGGTATTGGGCGATCCGTTCTTTAACTATCTGCTCAACGCCGCGCCAGGGGATGAAGTGACCATCACCTCCACGCCGCAAAGCAACTCCATCAACAAGGTGACCACCACCAATACGCTTCACAAGGTGGGCACGCTGACAATGACCAACTCCAGGGCGCTTAACCTCGGGATTGACCCGATCAGCGGCGAGGTAACGATTGTGGATGGATCAACCGGGGCCACCTGCACCAAATACACCCGCAACACGATCTCTGGCGTGCTGTGCGACCTGCTCGAATATACGTTTGTTGGTGAAGATGTTTCCGGTTACAACGGCGGGCTGGCGCTCACCTCCTCCCGCGTCAACAGCGTGTTGCAATCGCACATGAACGGCGGCACCGGGCTCGCCGCCGAGCTGACCTTCGATGAAAACACCTGGTACAGCATCTCCGGCGGTATCCTGAGCGATACGCGCGTGCTGGCGAACACGTTCCTCGCGGCGCCGCAGAAAAACGGCGGCAAAGCGTACCTTAAAATCTTCTTGCCGAAAGCGTTAATTCTGAGCGTGGCGCAGGCGGGGGACGGCAGCAACATTGGCAATATCGTTAGCCTGTGCCTGACGCCCGGTAACAGCTCGCTGGCGGCGGATTTCTGCTTCCAGCCGGGTGGTGGACTGGTGATTAACCCTATCGAGCCCGGACTGGAGATTGCTCCCGATAACCCGGATTACACCCTCGATCCTGACGGTCTGGGCGGTTCCGGAAAAGGCATCATCGGCGAAACGCCGATTGAGATCCCCTACACCATTACCTACAGCGGGGCACAGAAAGATGCGGCGATTGCGGTCACGGTAAAAGTTACCGGACCAACCCAAAGCCTGAATGGGGTGGACTACTGCGCCTTCAGCGGCAACGGCTTTACGGTTCCCATTCCGGGCAACGTGCTGGTGGGGAAAAGCCAGACGCGAATGGCGCATAACTGTAAAGGCGAAGTGCTGGCGATCCCTGCACCTGCCACCCATGCGGAGGAATGGGACAAAATGAGCTCCGGCGTGACGGACATGTGGCTCTGGAAAACGCCGCTGGTCCTACAGTTCGTTATGGATAATCCAGTCTCGAAAACCACCTATGACGGAAATAGCTGGTTTGGCGAAGTTAGCGCGCAGGGAAGAATAGACGTTAGTGCATCCTGGAATTAATCAATCATGACTGGAAAATTCCTGGCTATTTTTGCAATAAATTGCTTCATTTCCACAGGGGCAAATGCTTTAATTATCGAAAGTCTGAATATTGATTTTCTGCCCGAAAAAGAAGTTGTTTTTCAGCCCATAAAAAACGATACCAGCGAACGTCAGAATTATACCGTATCGCTTATTCAGGTAGACGTTCCCAAAGAGAAGGGAAAAGAAACCGAAATAAAAGATGGCGAAGTCATGTATTCGCCTAAGCAATTAACGCTGGGGAGCGGCGAGCGCGCGGGTTTTAAATTTTATTATACCGGCCCGCGCGACAACAAAGAGCGATATTATCGCGTGAAATTCACCGAGACGCCGCTCCAGGCAAAGGTTATCACGCGCAAAGGCCAGCGCATCCAGTCGGATGTGGTGGTCTCGCTTGAGGCGATTTTGATCGTCCGTCCATGGACGCGACATTTTGATTATGCGTTTCGCAACGGGGTGGTGAGTAATACCGGGAATACCTATTTTAAATATGTATCCTCGGTAGGGTGCAGTACGCAATACAACAATTCAAAATATATTCCGCCGGGACAACGGCTGGAAATAGATAATGCCGGGCAGGCTGCAAGGCGGA
Organism: Enterobacter cloacae complex sp. I2; assembly: GCF_014896205.1. Lineage (NCBI taxonomy): Bacteria > Pseudomonadati > Pseudomonadota > Gammaproteobacteria > Enterobacterales > Enterobacteriaceae > Enterobacter > Enterobacter cloacae complex sp. I2. The sequence continues at coordinate 23,713 of NZ_JADBRA010000021.1, read as the reverse complement.
TGATTATTTATGGCAATAAAATCATTCCGCTGACCACCTGCCCGTAGCAACCGCTTTCCTTCATAAAAGGAAATTAGCCTTTAGCAATACGCTAAAGATCCATAACTACAGGAGAAAAAAATGAAAGCGATTTCATTCGTAGAAGCGAAAGACATTATTGGCGGCGCGTTAAACCCGTTCGCTGGTCTGGTTAAGGGTGCACAGCTGGGTTACGACACCGGTGCCAGCATCATGGGCATGGTTGGCGGTGTGGTTGGCGGAGTTCTGGGTGGCGCAATGGGCTTCCTGGGCGCGCTGGTTGGTAGCTACAACTAATTCACGTTAACAGGAAAATATCATGCAAGTTATCGATTTCAAAAAAGCACAGGCCATCATCGGTGGTTGGGATCCGTTTGCTGCCGCTATTCAGGGCGCAAGCGCAGGCTATAACGCGGGCAGCCAGATGTTAGGCGCGCTGGGCGGCACCATTGGCGGCGTATTCGGCCTGGTGGGCGGCTTCATCGGCGGTTTCTTCAGCGCATAAGCGAGAAGAACGTTGTACGCATGGCCCGCATTGCCGGGCCATTTTTTTATTTCAGCCACGGATCACTATGTTTTCGCTCTTTCAGTATAAAAAACAGGGTAAGACCCCTGTTATTCGCCAGCATGAATTTACCGAATGTGGCCTGGCCTGCCTGGCGATGGTGTTGGGGCACTACGAACACCATGTCTCCGTCAGTCAGCTGCGCCGGGAGATTTCCGTTTCCGCCGATTCGGGAACCTCAATGGCGGAATTGTTGACCCTTGCCAGCGATAAAAATATGTCTGGCCGGGTGCTTAAAGGCGAAATCACTGAAATAGAAACGTCTGAGCTGCCGCTCATCGCCTTCTGGCGCGGTAACCATTTCGTGGTCATCGTGAAGATCGACAGCCGCAGCGTGACCGTCCACGATCCCGCCAGCGGCGTGCGTCGTTACCGCCTGAAAGAGGCGGAAAAACTCTTTTCCGGCTATGTGCTTGAGCTTAAGCCCACGCCGAGCTTCGAAAAGAAATCTCCGGATGAAAAGCTCACGCTTGGCCGGTTAGCCAATAAATCTCCGAGCCTGTTCCAGCGCCAGCTGCTGCTGTTTGTGCTCTGTATTTTTACCCTTATCACCATGCTGGCGAGCCCCACCTACGTGCAGCTGATAATGGATGAGGCCATTTCCCGCAGCGACAGCGATCTGGTGATCCTGCTCACCGCGATCTTCGCTATCGTCTTTATCTTTGAAGTCATCGGTAAATTCCTCAAGCAGCTGCTTGAGATCCTGATGCGCAACATTGCCTATGACGATCTAAGCCAGTCCGTGCGGCACTACATGCTGCGCACCCAGACCAGCTGGTTCCGCTCGCGCCCGCCGGGCATCGTGCTGGCTATTGAAAAATCGCTCCACGCCTGCGCGGAGTTCATCAGCAATGGCTACGTACAAATTCTTTTTTCCAGCCTGATCGCCGTGACCAGCCTGCTGTTTATGCTGCTGTATAACGTCAAAATTGCGGTGCTGACGATGCTGCTGATGGGCGTGTTCTTCCTGATCCGCTTTTCGCTGATCGGCCCCTATCAACGCGCCGTGGATGACTCCATCGAGCGTACCGCCCAGTATGAATCTCTGCTGGTAGAGACGCAGAAAGGGATCATTACGCTCAAGGCGAACAATATGGAGCAGGCCCGGGACGCGGTGATGGACAAATCCCAGCGCGAACACATCGCCGGGCTGATGCGTAAAGAGCGGCTGCTGGCCCGTTTTGACGTGGCTTCGCTGCTGGTGATCAATGCCGAGCAGCTGCTGGTGGTCTGCTTTGGCGCGTGGCTGATCCTGGAAGGGCAGATGAGCATCGGGATGCTGTACGCCTACATCAGCTACAAGCGCTATTTTTCCGATGCCATGGTACAGGTGGCGCAGAAGCTGCTCGACAAAAATGCCCTCAAGGGACCGCTGGATCGCGTGGGCGATCTGCTGTATGCCCCCTCTGAAACCAGCCAGTTTGGGAAGCGGATTGTCACCTCGCCGGTCTGTCTGCAATTTGAGGATGTCTCATTTGCTTATCCAGGCCGGGAGGCCACGCTACAGCATATCAACATGACCCTGAAGCAGGGCGAAGAGGCGGTGATCGTTGGCCAGAGCGGGTCCGGGAAAACCACGCTGCTGCGTCTGATCTCCGGTATGCTGCTGGCATCGTCAGGCACGCTGCGGATCAATAAGATCCCCATTGAGGAGTGCGATCTCTCCTCGCTGCGCCAGCACATCCGCATCGTTCATGCGGACGATATTCTCTTCACCGGCTCGATACTGGACAACATCGCCTGCTTTGACAGCGCGCCGGATAAAGAGCAGGTCATCGCCGCGTGTCGGCTGGCGGAAGTGGACCACGTCGTCGCCCGTCTGCCGCACGGTTACGAAACGGAGATGCTGCCGGGGAACACCTTTTTCTCGGCCGGGGAGATGCAGCGTCTGGTCCTGGCGCGCGCCCTGTACAGCCAGCCTAAGCTACTGCTCTGCGACGAAGTGACGGCGAACCTGGATAAGACCACCGCGCAAAAGGTGCTGGCGAACCTGCGTAGCCTGGGGATTGGGCTGGTGTTTGTCACCCACTCGCCGGACGTGGTGGGCTGCCATGGTCGTCTCTATACCATGGAAAACGGAACCCTGCGGGAGAGTGCGCCATGATGTTTCTGCCGCGTCTCTATGCCCGACTTTGCGCACGCCAGGCCGGACGCACCTTAATGGCAAACCGGATTGCGCAAAACTATAGCCAGTTTATGCCGTGCCCGGAGACCGATGTGCCGGCTGATTTTCTGCATCAGAACGCCCATGAGCTGAGCGGGTTTAACTTCGTGGAGCAGATTTTCCCGCCCGCGCTGTGGGCGCGCAACGTTCGCTTCGATCTGCATGCGTACGTGGCGCAGTGGACGCAGGAGCAGGGGTTTTACAGTTCGCCTCGCACCCTGCTTCTGGGCATGCGCTGGGCGGGCTTTGGCCTGATTATGGATGCGTTGCTCGCCACCGCGCCAGACGACGTGCGCTTTCAGTTTATTACCCGTCACCCTGCGCTGCACAAGCTGATGGCCGCGCACGACGGACGGCGCGCCGGCTCGTTTTTCGCCCCTCAGCGCCTGGTGACGGTGCTGCTGATGGATGAACGCCTGCCGGATGCGCCGCTGTTCCCAATTCAGGCAGGCGATCGCAAGGCGTGGTTAACGGACGTCTCCACGCGGTTTTTATCGCGCTATGGCTACAGCGTCCGAACGCTGCTGCCGGTCTGTTCGCTGCACGCGGTAGAGTTTGGGCTGGAGAGCCAGGCGTATGTGCCAGAGGATTACCGTCTGGCCGCCGCCGACACGCTGAACGCGCTGCGCAAAACCCCCACGCTCTGGAGTGGATGGGACGATCTTTCAGTGATTTATCATGGATGACATATCGTGAAATTAAAAAACCGAAGCCGACAGCGTCGGGCGCTAATCCCGCACCACTTCTCAAAAAGCTATCAAATCAACGCGCCGCGGCTGAAAACCGTGCTGACGCTGTTCATCGCCTTTTTTCTCTGCCTGCTGGTCTTTGCGATTGCTTTCAACTTTTCGGAAACCACGCTGGCACGCGGGGTGCTGATCCCGGCGCAGGGCGATGTGGAAGTGCGCGCCAGAGAGTCCGGAACCCTTGTTGATTTTGCCGTCCGGCCCGGCCAGTACGTGAAGGAAAACGATCCGCTGTTCACCGTGTCGCAGGACTATGGCGGCAAGCAGGGGTCGGTGGTGCAGTTTGACCGCCAGCAGATGGAAGCGGAGAAAAAGCGCAGCGAGCAGCGCATTCAGGCCATTGAGGATTCTATTGCGTCGTACCGCAAAAACCTGGCGCAGCAGCTGGCTCTTACCGACAAGCAGATAGCCGTTTCTCGCGATAAGGTGAAGAAGCTGCGCGCGCTGCTTAAAAACAGCACCGACACCTACGAGGCGTGGAAATCCGTCTCCGGGAAGGGCTATGTCTCCAAAGTGGATCTCGATAAAAGCCATAACGATGTGCTCAACGCCCAGCTCAACCTGACGCTGGAGGAGAGCACTATTCTTGAGCTTGAGGCACGCAAAACCAGCCTGACCGACAGCACCCAGTCGCAAATTGACTCGCTGAGCGAAGAGCAGCTGTACGTGAAAAACCGCATCAGCGAAATCGATCGCAACCTGTCCAGCCGGGGAAGTTCCACCATGGCTATGCTCGCCCCTTCGGATGGCTACGTGGTGGCGATTAACTTCCCGCCAGGCCGGGCCATTACGCAAAACAGTGAGGTGGTGGTGGTGATCCGTAAAAATACCGCGGCGACGATGGAGGGGTATCTGTATGTTCCGGCAACGGGAGTGGGGCGCGTGGCGAAAGGCGATAAGGTTAAGCTGCGCTTTGACTCCTGGCCCGTGGACAAATACGGTTCGGTGGAGGCAACGCTGTCCGATTTCTATGAGGTCAATATTGATGCCCATTCGGCGCTGATCCCGCTACAGGAAGGGCAGAACTACTACCTGGCCAAGGTGCGCGTCCCCTCCTGGTTTACTGACCCGGACAAGAAAAAGCGCATGCTGATGGGCGGGATGACGGTGAACGCCGATATCGTTATCGATCGTAAGCCGCTTATCAATCTGCTGATTGCACCGCTGGAAAGGGTGCGCAAGCGGTTTATCGATTGACCCGATTTCATCGATTATCGCCCTTTAGCCCACATTCTTAACGGCGTTATGAGTTAAAGCAAAGCGTCGTTCGAGTGAATCGGCAAACCAGAGCCATTAAAGCATAGCCTTGCTGGCTTCTGGTCTCGCCGAATCACTTCTGAGCATCGCATGGTCTTTTTAGGCCACCACGGAAGAAGCAATCCTAAAAGTTATGTGCCGTTATCATTATTAGATTTACGCTGTCGCACGCTCGTTCCACGCATCACTGTGCTGGATGTTCCCATCAACAATGCGCCAGGTGATCTTCTCATACTGTAAGCTGACGCTTTCGACGTGGTTAATTTTATCGTTCGCCGCGATTTTCACGTTAGGCACGCTACAGTTAACCCCGGTCACTTTCACGTTCTCCATAAAGACGGTGTAATAGCAGACCTCCTGACCAGCATCGTTAATATGATAAAACTTTATTTCTGCGCTTTTCAGCGCCTGGCCAGTGGCGGCTGCTTTATAAAGATAAGGGGTAGAGCTATCCACCTCCTTTTCGATCCTCATAGAAGAGTGCTGACGTGTGCCGGTAATCGCTCCGTTTGCGCTGTTTACCGGAAGATTGATACCGTGACTTAAACCGATTATCTCAATGCTTCCTTCGCGGTCCTGGACATCTACTGAGCCTTTGATATCCGCGCCGCCGTCGTCTTTAAGCCACATATAGGGAGGGATGGGCATATTATTTGTTCCTTATTTTATTGAATAACTTCATTGTTAATTGGTAGAGCATCGTTGTAATAAAAAGGATGGCTATCAGCCCAATAAAGGTATAAACCTCATAAAGAGCGTCCTGACCTATCTCGCCCGGGCCATAAAACACTTCACCAATCCGATGTGCTGTTTCATAGTCAAACCAAAATTCAGCTGGGCCCAAAGTGCGACCGACGGGGAAGGACAACGCGACGAAGTAAATCGTCTTCACAACTCTACGTACAAGTTTTTGTAAAGCCACCGTCAATCACCTCGATCCATCCCCTGGCCATAAGAGAACGCATGCAGGGGACTTGCATTGGCGTTGTGTTCATCAAAGCATCTCTGATTATCCCGTAATCAGAGTTATGAGCGATTGTGATGCAGCCCTCGGAGATTGTTCCCGGGTGAAGCCTGAATAGACCTCGATGAACGTGATCGACCCATGTTCCATCGTCTATACCGAAGTCATCCTTGTATAAAGCAAACCACTCATCGCGGTTAAACTCTGCACCGTAAAAATAACGATTGACGATGTCTTGTGATTTCGCTTTCACCCATGAGAAAAGTCCGCCGCTTCCACGCTCAATAATCCAGTATTTGCCGGGTGGCAATGGGCCTAGGGTGGGGATGGCTGCGCAACTGGCATTATTTCTATAGGTGCCCTGCCCGGAGTGGGCCATAAACACACCCACCCCATAGAGGTTAAATGGCGCATAGTCTGCTCCGTTAAGTATCAACGTTCCATTCAAAGCCATATTTACCAGCCTTTCCTCTCACCTTTCGATTCGATGTTCGGCATTGGGTCACATCCTTCCATCAAGTATGTCAATTCGCTCCAGCGTATGCCCGCTGCCCGCATGGAAGGTGAAACTGGATCATGTTTAGGCTCAATCGATGTCCTTTTAAGACATTGACCAGGCAAATTTTAACCACAAGAAAGAGTAAACCCATGAAGCTTTTAGAAAAGCATCGCGTTAAAACCAATTCTCTCAGCACTACCGTTGAGGATGGCAATTACCCCAGCCGCTCCATCCTCGTCTCCCCCTCCACCATCGACAGCTGATACAGCGAAAACGAACGGTGCTTCTCAATCAACTGCGCCAGCTCCGGCGAGTGGCTGGTGAGCCAGATCTGCGAGTAGCGACTGGCTTCGGCAATCAGGCTCGCCAGGGCGGGCAGCATCTGCGGGTGCAGGCTGTTTTCCGGTTCGTTAAGGGCGATAAAGGTTGGTGGGCGCGGGCTGAGCAATGCCACCGCCAGGCACAGAAAACGCAGCGTGCCGTCGGAAAATTCAGCCGGTTCCAGCGGTCGGCTCAGGCCCTCGCGCTGCATCATCATGCGAAAGCGTCCGCCGGTGTTGTCGCTGTAAAACACGCAGCCGGGGAAGGCCTGGTCGAGAATGCGCATCAGCAGCAGCTCGTCGCCGATTTCGACAATGGTCTGAAACGCGGCGGCAAGGTTCGCGCCGTCGCTGGCCAGCACCGGCGAGCGGAAGCCCACCTGCGGCGCACGTATAGCCGAGCCGGACGAAACGGAAAATTCATGATAAAAGCGCCAGTTACGCAGGGACTCGCGCATCTGCGACACTTCGGGGTAGAGGTGCGGCTCGCCGAGCTGCCCGAACACCGACTCGTTCTCATACAGCGTACCGCTGTGGGTCACTTTTTCGTGATGCACGTTGTTCAGGAAGACCGCCTGATTCTTACGCTTCATCAGCTGTGACGACGGACGACGGTGCTGCCCGCTCAGCCAGATGGACTCCTCTTTGATCACCGGGTCGAGCTGAAACTGTGACGGATAGGGCAGCTTTTCCACGAACCCGACCTGGAGCTCATATTCATACGTTTCCGTTTCCACCGCCAGGTTCATGCGTCGCAGCTGATCGCTTCGGGTTTTTCCCGCCCAGAATACCTTCAAAATGCCGCCCTCGTTCGCCAGCGCCTGAGAGAATTGCCCCTGCGCCGCGCTGTGCATCAGGTAAATCGCTTTATAAATATTGGATTTTCCCGTGCCGTTGGGGCCGAACACGATGTTGAGCTGCTCCAGCTCAAGCGACATATCGCGAATCGAGCGGTAGTTCTGAATATGCAGGTTTTTGATCATCGGGGTACTCCGCTGTGCAATCTTAACCTGTACAGAATTACAGTATTTTGCGTTGAGCGCAAAAAAAAAGACGACAGTGAGGGTGTCGTCTAAACGGGGTACAGCTTTGGGCCTCTGTGGGTCAATGGGGCCTTCGCTTCTTTCTCATCAGGTAACGGCCAGACGCAGACCCAAATCATCAGGATAGGGATCAAAGTAGTTTTGCGTCATCAGATACCGGTCAGGGTATTCAGCCAGGTAATGCTTCAGCAGCGTCAGCGGCGCGAGGATCGGCAGCAGGCCGTCACGGTAATGCAGGATCACATCACGCAGTTCTCCGCGCTGGCGGCTGTTCAGCTGGTTACGGAAATAGCCCTGAATGTGCATCAGCACGTTGGTGTGGTTCTTCCGCGAAGCGGGTTTTTTCAGGATCGTCATCAGCTTGTCGCGATACGCCACGAAAAACGCGTCCAGATCGTCCCACTCATGCAGCGATGCCACGAACGGGCCAATTTCACGGTAGCCCGCCTGATGGTGCGCCAGAAGCTGAAGCTTATAGCGGCTGTGGAAGTCGAGCAGGGCCCGGCGCGTCACGCCATTTTTACGCAATATGTTCAGTTCATGCAGGGCGAAAACGCGCTCTACAAAGTTTTCCCGCAGCACCGGATCGTGCAGGCGACCATCTTCTTCGACGGGCAGCCAGGGGAAAGTGTCAAGGAGGGCGGCGGTGAACAGCCCGACACCCTCCTTGCGGCCCCGGTTGCCGTTTTCATCATACAGCCGCACGCGCTCCATGCCGCAGCTTGGGGATTTTGCACAGACGATAAAGCCCGACAGATCGCCGATTTTCGGCAGATAATCCGCTGTGAATGCGGCCATCTTCTGCGTGACGTCATCATGCGGCGCTTTGCTAAAACGCATTTCTGTCTCGCCGCGGGTGGTCATCACCAGACGCAGCGCCGGACGAGGCGTTGGCAGGCCAATCGCCATTTCCGGGCATACCGGACGGAAAGTGACCCACTGAGCCAGCTCATCCATCACAAAGCCCATACGCTTATGCCCGCCGTCAAAGCGAACGGCGGAACCGGTCAAACATCCGCTAATACCCAGCACAGGTTTCGTTGTCATGGTGTGCACCTCCCGATCTCATATCTAAAAGTTACACAACAATGCGAGTTTGTCCAAGTATTGGCGAGATTATTTTTTAATCTGCTTTAAAATCAAGGGCAATCAGCTGCCCTTGTAGGTCGAGTAACCGTACTGGCTGAGCAAAAGCGGGATGTGCAGTTTTTCGTTGGTGCGGGTGACGGTGAACAGCACTGGCACTTCCGGGAAGAAGGATTCCAGCTTTTTACCGTGGAAGTAATCTGCGGTTTTGAAGGTCACTTTATACACGCCAGGCGCCATATCCTCATCCTGCGGATAGAGCGATTTGATGCGCCCGTCGTGGTCGGTTTTACCGCTGGCAATCTGGATCCACTTGTTCTGCTCCTGCTTCTCCAGCGTGACGGTTACATCCGCAGGCGGCATACCGGTTTGCTGGTCCAGAACGTGCACGCTCAGGGTGCCTGCCGGGGCGCTGAACGCGGCAGGAGCAAAAGCCATTGAAGCCAGCATCATCAGAGGGAGTGTCTTTTTCATCGTGTTTTCCTGTTAAGTTGTGGTTGACAGGAAAACGTTAGCACTCGCTGCGCGAAAAAATATTCAACTTTTCGTGAAGATTGCCACAGCAGAAAATAATCAGAGGATAATGACCTCAAGGGAAACCTGCTGCTGCCACTGCGCAACCTGCTTTTTCCGTGCGGCGTTAAGCTTGCCGCTGGTGACCAAAAGCCATTTGCGGTCCGGGAAAATTTCCGGGGCCAGCGCGGCAGGGGGAACCGGCAGTATGTCGATGCGGTGGCCCTGGCCGGTGCGCGTTAAGGCTTCAAGCCAGATCTCACACGGGTCGTTCAGATACCAGCCGCTGATGAGAATGTTATCGCCCGGCGCTTTTTTATCGCCTTCAAGGCAAAACGAGGTGTAGGCGATGAGGATGCCGTCGAGGATCTCACGCAGGGTCATGGCGGCGGCAACGTTGGCTGACATCTGGCCGCGTAGCGGACGCAGCACGTTAGCCACCAGCTCTGGCCGCGGGTATTCGCGCCCGGCGTCGTAAACCATCTGACGCAGGGATTCGATTTTTCCCTCCTGCAATTTTTGCAGCATGGCCTGTTGCAGGGTTTGCCAGTTATTGGCGCGGCGCGGAGCAGGGCGTTCCAGCAGGGATTTTACCTGGCCGATGGGAACGCCTTTTTTTACCCAGTCGAGGATTTTCAGCGCCTGCTGAACGTCCTCATCGCTGTACAGGCGGTGGCCGCCGTCCGTACGCTCGGGCTTGAGCAAGCCATAGCGTCGCTGCCACGCCCGGAGCGTGGTGGCGGTAATGCCGCTGAGTCTGGCGAATTCGCCGATGGAGTAAGCCATGTCTGCATCCGAAGAGGAGGAATAATCTCAATATACTACGAATATTTCCCGACGGGATGAAGCGCCGCATTGGTGCACTACACTTAACATCCAACCGCGTAAATGAAAGGAGCTCTCATGAGGCTATGGCCTGTTGTCACTGGTGTCGCCATTGCGCTGACGCTGGTTGCCTGTAAATCTCCCACGCCGCCGAAAGGCGTGCAGCCCATAACCGGCTTTGATGCCAGCCGCTATCTCGGCAAATGGTATGAAGTCGCCCGACTGGAAAACCGCTTCGAGCGCGGTCTGGAACAGGTTACCGCGACCTACGGCACGCGCAGCGACGGCGGGATCAGCGTGCTTAACCGCGGCTACGATCCGGTGAAGAACAAGTGGAATGAGAGCGAAGGTAAGGCGTACTTTACCGGCGAACCCACCACGGCCGCGCTGAAGGTGTCGTTCTTCGGCCCGTTCTACGGCGGCTATAACGTGATCAAGCTGGACGATAAGTACCAGTACGCGCTGGTCAGCGGTCCGAACCGCGACTACCTGTGGATTTTATCGCGTACGCCGACCATCCCGGATGCGGTAAAACAGGACTACCTGAACACCGCACGCGGTCTGGGCTTCCGTGTCGATCAGCTGGTGTGGGTTAAACACTGACCTACTGGTACGAAAATGTAATGCTCGCCAGGGCGTTAGCCGAGCCGGGGACCAGCTCTCCGGTTCGGATGTACTGCGCCTGGAACGGCAGCGACAGCGTTTGTGCTGCGCTGGTGGTCTGGATGAAAAACTGTCCCGTCGTGCCTGCGGCCGAGCTGTCCGGCCCCATCATCAGCGGCCCGGTGCCGTTATAGAAGAACTGCACGCCAATGCCGGAGGCCGTGGAGTCCCCGGTCAGCGTCACGACCGACGAGGTATTTGACGGCGTGGTCTGATCGGTCATCACGGCGTTAACCGCCACGTTCTCATCGCAGGTCAGGCTGACGTTAAATTCGCCCGACGGCGAGGTGCTGCCTACGGTGGGCAGCGTGTGAACGTCAATGGTGCCCAGTTCGACGTTGGCGCTTTTCGTTCCCACCGTGCAGCCGCTTGCCGTCACCGTGATGGTGGTCGGGTTGATGATTACCTGTGCGGTTTTCACTTCGTTGTTATAGGCCGTCAGGATCGCCGCGTTAATGGTTGGGGTCTGGTATACGCCGGATTTCAGCGGAACGCCGGTCTTGATAAACGTCACTTTTGCCGACCAGCCCAGTGTGGTGGCGTACCCGTTTGTCCCCTCGGCCGGATAGCTCTGCGTAATGCCCGCCTGCATCGGGACATAGGTCGTCCCGTTATAATCTTTAAGCCCAAGAATGAAGCCGATGCCGGGCACGCCCGTTTCAAATACCATGTAACTGGCGCCATCGAGAATCACCGTGATGCCGGTGGCCGTTACGCTGCTGCTCGGCTCCAGCGTTCCTTTGGAGCAGGTAAATACCAGGCCGCACCAGAACACTTCCGATACGCTCGCGCTTGCACTCCATTCAGAGCCGATCGTCTTTCCGGGCACGATGGAATCTGCCGGGCCTGACCAGGCCATGGGCGTGGGGGAAAGTGTGATATCCGATGTCCAGGAGAGGGCAAACGCCTGAGACGTCATGAATAACAGGGCTAAAAACAGTAAACGCATTATTGGTACTCCGTCGTCCAGGTCGCCACTGCCGAAACGTCTCCGGCATTGACCGGCGCACCCGTGGCGGCCAGTCGCGCATAGAAGGTCATTTTTACGCTGTCATCCCCCGCCGCACCGTAGGCGGTGGTCTGCGTGTCCAGCGGGATGAGCTCGCCGTCTTTATCCAGAATCTGCACCGCCACGCCGGTCGCGCCACCGTCAGCAACTTTCAGAAGCTGCGGGTTTTCGTCATCCGGCATGCCGCTGAAGCGGATTTTCACGCCAGCAAAGGTGGGACCGCACGCTTCCAGGGTGAGCGTGAAGGGCGTTTTAACAGGGCTGACCGCACCCGCCTCGCTAAACTGTTTCATGCCGACGGTTCCGAGCGGCACGTCTTGTTCCTTTGAATCTTCCGCGACAATGCAGGTATTGCCGATCACACTGCCGGTCACGGAAACCAGCACGTCATAGCCGCGCACGGGGACGGTGATGAACAGCAGCAGGATCAACGGGAGGAACCGAAGGGTTACTGACATAGAACCTCCTGGGAATAAAGCCCGGTGCGGGCGTGATAATTCTGCGGGTTCAACGCATAGTGGATCGTGCAGCGCTGGGTGCTGTTGCGCCCCCACACGGCACGTAACGTTCCCTTCGCGGACAGGCCGGTCAGATACACGCTGCCGCCATCGCCGACGATACCGCTGGCGTTGTCATCCTCTGACGAGACCAGCGTGCCGAAGGGGAGCACGTCCCTGGCGTGACGCACGATAAACATCGCTTTTGCCCCCTGACGCGTGGTGAGGGTGGCGCGAACCAGCGCCCCGTCGGTGGGTATTTTATTGGCGATGGCGTTCTCAAGCTCCACGTCATTGCCCACGGTGGTGACATCCAGCGCAACCTGATTGACGCGATACGGCGTGGCGTACGGGATCACCGCATAGCCCCGGCTGTCGGTTTTGATGCCCTTTTGGTTGAGCACAGCGACGTTGCTGGCGCCCGGGGCTTTCACCAGAATATTGGTGTTGCCGAGCGGCTGGCTCAGCGTCAGGCCATCCTCATGCAGCACCGCAGCGCCGCTCATTCCGTAGCTGAGGTTGCGGGCGTCGCCGGAATAGCTGTAGCCCAGGTTGTAGTCTCCCCACGCGCCCTCGTATTGCAGCGCGGCATCGCCGCCGTAGTGCTGCTGCGCGCTGTAGCGCTGGTTGACGCTATAGAAAAGATCTTCCTGTCCCGGCAGATAGCCGCTTATGCCCGTACTGGCGGTGGTGCCGGCGGGATCCGCATGGGTGGTGGTAAAACGAAGGCGGGTCGACAGCGCCGGGTTACCCAGCGGTACCGACAGGGATAACGCCAGGATGTTGTCTTTCTTGTTGTCGTACAGGCTTGCGCTACGCTGGGCGCTGATGCCAAGCGACAGGTTACGAAACGTTGCGTTCCACGCGAACTGCAAGCTCTGCGTGGTTTTTGACGTATTCCAGTAGGTTTGTTGATCCCATGACAGCGACAGCGCCCCGTATTCGCCCATCGGCTGTGACAGTAGCAGCTGATTTTTTGCCTTACGCGACATATGCAGGTTGTAAACCGTGTCGTAGCGGGTGGTGACGGTGCCATCGTCTTCCACGGTCTGTTCTGGCGCTCCGCCCGTCATGCCTTTGTAAGCGGTATCGCTGAGGGTATAAAACCCTTCCGTTGAATAACGCAGCGAGAAGAAATTAACCCGCGTACCGGTATCGTTCAGCAGCTTGCTATACCGCAGGCGCACCGAGTCACCGGTGTAGCGCTGATTATCGGCCAGCTGGCTCCGGGCATGGGTCAGGTCGAGGGAGTACGCGCCAAAGCGGCCGAGATTCTGCCCGATGCCGAAGGCCAGGCCGTTGTAGCGATCGGAAAACTGCGCCCCGCCATAAAACGTGAGGCCATATCGCCAGCCGAGGAACAGCTCACCCTGCGCGAAGGAGGGCGACTGCTGATTGCTCGTCGGACGGTATTTCCCCGCCTCCAGGGCATATTTCATCTGGCCGTTACGCACCAGATTCGGCACGCTGGCAAAGGGCAGGGTGTATTGCGTCTGGCTGCCGTCGCTCTCCTGAAGGGTGACTGCAAGATCGCCCCCTGAAGAGGTCGGATAGAGATCTTTCAGCACAAACGCGCCCGGCGGAACGGAGGTTTGATAGATGATGTTACCGTTCTGGCGAACCGTCACCGTGGCGTTGCTGCGCGCGATGCCACGCACTTCAGGCGCGTAACCGCTCAGGCTGGCGGGCAACATGTTGTCATCGGTCTTCAGGGCGATGCCACGCAGGCCAACGGCGTCAAACACCTGAGATGACGTGAACGTTTCACCGGCATAAGCCTGAGCACGCAGGGCGCGAATATCCCGCTGTAGCCAGGTCTGCACGTGGGTAAGCTCGTGTCTCCCTTTGGTCCACGTGGTGAAGTCACGCAGCCGCCATGCGCCCAGGTTGGCGCCGCTGTTGAGGCTCACGAACAGCTGTTGTTCCCGCGTGCGCGTCTCGCCCCGATACGCATTATTCGCCCCATTGACCACGTAGTTCAGCCACGCGGCAGTGATGCCGGATTCCCAGCTCGCCGGGTTGACGTACCCGCGCGGCAGAGTGCGCATCGCGCTTTGGGGTACGGTGAAGTTGAGGGTAAGCGTCCTCTGGTCAAAATCAAACCGGGTATCGGCGAACGACTGGGTTAAAAAAATGCAGCGCTGCGCAGGCGACAGCTCCCCCCCTTTCGCCTGACGGCTATCGATGCCAAGTGCGGCGAATTGCGCAGGCGTCAGGCACGGCAGGGCTTCACCGGAGGTATTTTCAGCGGCGCGAAACGTGACGTTACCTGTGAACGCGAACTGGGTGTTGATGTACACGTTAAGGTTGTACTCGCCCGGCGGCAACGCGCTCCCGGCGTTGACCCAGGCGAGGTCGGCGCTGTTTGCCTGTTCGCCGTTAAGAAACGCAGGATTAAAGTGCAGCTCGCTTTCGGCAGCCACGGCTTGCCGAATCACCAGGGCGATCGCCGTGGCGCACAGGATTTTTATTTTCATGTGGTCACGCCTTACCGTTTTTAGTATTGGGACAACGACGTGCGGGTGACGGGCGTCCAGGCCCCATAATCGTTAATGGTCTGGTAGCTCAGGCTGCTCGCCTGGCTGAAGGTGTCTGCCAGCGTCACGCTGGCTTTCGGCGGCACCATGACGGGCGACACCGGCCTGCCATCAATTTTCAGGTTAATGGTGGTGAGGTAATACGGCGTTGGGTTGGTCAGCGTGACTTTCCCCGCGCGGTATGCGCCAGCAAGGTTTTTCCATGCCTCTCCTGCGCCTTCCCGGAGCGACTCAGGGCGATAAAAGACCTTGATGCGGTTGGCTGAGGCAAATTGCAGTGAATTGCCGGAACCGTTTTTAACCTGCTGTGGGATGGCTTTGACCGTCATCCAGTACAGCGTTTCGCGATCGTCTGGCAGGGTTTTGCCGCTGAACATGATTTTCACCGCGCTTTCGCTGGCGGGCTTCATAACGTACAGCGGCGGCGTGATGACGAAGTCGTGCGTACGGCTCCCTTTCTCGTCTTCCATCCAGGACTGGATCAGGAAAGTGGCATCAGGATGGGTATTTCTTACCTGCATCATCGTCTGCGTCGTCGCGCCTGCGTAGACCAGCCGCGTTGCGCCCAACCCCACGCCGCCTGCATACACGGCGGATGAACATAACGTGCCAGCCAGACAAATCCATGTGTTTACGCGCATTGTGCATCTCCTGAAGCTGAGTCAGACCCGACCAACAGGCCGGGCCTGAAGATCACGAATAGGTCACGGTGTAGGTAGCGACCGCGCTGGCATCACCCGCCGTGGCATTGCCCTGCGGTGAGTAATATTTCGCGCTGAAGTTGAGGGTGTTTTCCCCTTTACGCAGAGGGATGGCTGCTGCCGGTTCACCCAGCCTAACGACGTTGCCCTGTTCGTCATAAAGACGGATAGCGACATGCTGCGCCGAGCCGGCACCGCCGTTTACGCCCGCGGCCAGGCTATTCACATCGGTGCTGTCCGGCGTACCGGTGAAGGTGATAGCCACGGTCGTTGCGGCAATGGGGTTCTGTTCCGTGGAAGCGGAGGTATCGGCGATTTCGCAATCCTCCAGCGTGATGGCGAAGGTTTTTGCGGTACTGGCTTCACTGCCTGCGGCGGCAAGCGTTGCGGTACGCACTTCACCCATGTCGACGTCAATATTGGCGCTGCCGGCGCTGATGGCGCAGGCGGAGGTCACCACTTTACCGCTGAAGTTGACCGTGCCGCCGCTGGTGGTGGCGGCCAGTGCTGAGCCCGCTGGCAGCAGGGCGGCAATGCTTAATGCCAGCAGAGAATGGCAAGTAAGGCGTGCTTTCATTTCATAGTTCCTTGGTTTTTTTTTATTACGAGATTTGCTCTGAAAGCGGCAGGTCTAACTGGTTAAAAAGACCAGCAAATCTGTCTTATTCCTGAGCCCGAGTTTTCTTATTGCTGAGCTTTTTAAGGCGCTCACGCGGCGATAAGAAAGTTTCTCCAGTTCTGCGATGTAACGTATATCCAGTCCGTTCCTGAGTTCCTTTAATACCCTCCTTTCTCCTGGCGTCAGCGATAACGCCGCTGGCTGCTTTTGGGGCCGATAATGGCTATCAACCATTTTTGCTAGCTTCATCCGCCACTGATAAACCGTGTTCTGTAGCGAGATATAGGCATCAATATTTTCCCGGACCCATAACAGACAATGGGCAGAGGTGGAGTACAGGCAGATAATCACCTCGGGATGTGCGGCCTTGATTTTTTTTAAATATTTCAGGGAGTCATACCCTGTATGATATTTCTCTGCGCCTGATATAAATAAGATATCGATACGAATCGACGACAGTACCTTATCCAGTTCGTGATAACCTCCTTCTACGATATTGATCTGAAGGTCATCGCGAATGCTGCTTAATAACGTTTTAATGCCATTTCTTGCATAATGATCGCCGCCCATCAGTGCAACTGTAATATGCTGTGTTATTTGGGTAGTGTGCGTCATGTTATCCCCTCGATTTATAATAGTAATCAGGCGAATTATATACAGCGTTATCGCCAGTATTCTCGAAGCAATGACGTATTGCATAGTGTAGGCCTACTATACGTCGGCCAATAAAGAGGTAATCTGAATTAATCTAAAATTGTATTAATTACTAAGATCGAGACCGGTTACGACGTTTCCCTCTGATTGGTCTTATTCCGCTTCGCTTTCTGTAAATTATGATAACCGCAATTTTTCATGAAAATTTAGCTTTGATAAATGTTTTGTAAGGAGTTTGTCTTCTGGTGTCAGTGCGGGTGTGAAGTTGCTGACGGGGAATAACAATTTACGAGTGTTATCATCGATAAAAACTGATGAAAAGGTGGTTGGATAGTATACGAAAAGGTTGAAAGTTATTGATATCACACAGGTTAAGAAAAGTTAAGCCTTCAGGGTGCTGAATATTTCGGACACAGATGTCCGTGGCGTACAATCTTTTTTTATGTAGGGATTCGTCAATGTCAAGAGGCGAGCCGTGCACCAAAAGGCGAGGTTCTGAATATTGAGATGCTGCCGGTAGTCAGATAATTCTCGTGAGCGAAAATTCACTTCATAAAAGATCATAACGGGAGAGGATGCTGATGCGGCGGCTCTGCAAGCCGCATTCTGCAAGGGTTGAGTACTTATGCAGGTTCAGTGAAGCTTAAGAGAAGCAATATAAAATAGGATTTTTCGCCAATTGCTGAGATATACAGCGTGCCGTTAATCAGTCACATTGATCCCGACGCGACTGTCATCACATACATGCGGTGACTCAGGTTCAACATATGTTAACCGGAGAATTCATACTGCCCCTATGCATAAGCATTACATAATAAATAATATCGTCGAATTTCATCCTGCGGCCAGCACGTTACGTGATATCAACAATCCTGACCGCGTGGTTGTGTTAAATTCGCCAGCAGGCCGATGCCTGTTGCTATTAATCGACAGAGCAGGGTCGATTGTCACTCAGCAAGAGTTCCTGGATATTGTCTGGCAAAGCCGTGGCATGCTTGTCTCCTCCAATACCTATTACCAGAACATCTCAATCCTGCGTAAAGGGCTCAAAAAGATTGGTTTTGAAACTGATCCTATCGTTACCATTCCTCGCATTGGATTGACGCTGGCAAGCGATACGCAAATAACCGTCAGAGAGCCTTCGCCTGCCGCGGCTCAACCCGTTGATGAACAGTGCGTGGAGGCACCGGCGTTCGAGGAGGCGTCAATAACTCCCGCGCCAGCAGCCCCTGTTGCTAAAAAGCACACGCGCTGGATGGCTGTGGTCATAGGGTTATTGCTCGTGCTGGCGGTGGCAGGCGTGACGGCGTATCTGAACGCCAGGGAAAATCGTTTTGTTGAGGACTACCGCTTCGCGGCATCCATCGGCGCCTGTCGCGTTTATCTTGCGAACGACATCCAGACCCACGCTGAACGTGCCTCCGCGCTGACCTATGTGGAGCAATTCAAGGCTGAATGCGCGCAATACCCCTGGGTTTACATCAGCTGGTACGCTCTGCTGCCCCGTGCGTCGGTTATTCGCTGCGATCGGCCGATGAAAGAACCGAACCGCTGTATATCTGATTATTTCCTGAAGGATAGCTAGCATGACTCGTTTTCGGCAGATGCTGTACCTCATTGCGACGTGCCTCGTCACGGCAGGCGTGCTGATGGGCTATTACCTGTGGCACCGTTCCTATGTTCAGCCTTTCTCATGCCAGGCTAATCTGGTACAGCACCATCCGGATGAGACGCTGACGGTCTGGCTGAATTATAACTTTGACGGGAAATTCGGCACCCTGAGCATGAATGCCCGCGCGCAGAGCGATCCGGGTAAAACCATCGACAGAAAAATTTCCTTCCGGGTGGAGCGAAAGGATCACCTGTATTTGCTGACGTCAGAAAAAAACATGACCTTCCCGGACGATAATGTCGAAGACCGCTGGCTGGAAAAATACGAACCACAATTTTTTGTGTATCCAGGAAAAAGTATTTATATGCGTATCAATGAACAACATAATGGTAACTATATCTTTACGTTAGGAACATTACCGACATATGTGTGCCGGGGAACAAAAAAAGAATGATATAAACGAGAAAAACAGTATATTTTCCTCCCGTCTCATTTATGCTTGATTTAAAATATCAGGATTACCTTAGAAATATAAAGTGCGACATCTCATGTTGCGATAATGTAATTAATTTTAAATTTGGCAAGTAAATGAAAACTGTATTTGACTCTCCCGATGGGGGGAAATCAGTACCGGCAAAGTGTCTGCATATTGGGTTGTTATTATGGCCCCGTTATTCACTTCTGGCGGTATCTGGATTGCTGGAAGCGCTGCGTTATGCAGCGAAAGCGCAGGATAAATTAGCATTTAAAATCAGCCTGATAAGTGAGTTTCCTGATATCCCGATTATCAGCAATGCGGGAATAATCATGAGACCGGATTCCCCCCATGCCCCGCCGGAAAGTTTTAACTACCTTGCGGTTATCGGCGGCGAATTGCAGTATCTGGATTTAGGGTATCGGGGAGATAAAGCATATCTGGCGTATGCCCACCATGTCGGCGTTCCGCTTATTGGCATTGGCACCGGCAGTTTTGTCCTCGCGCAGGAAGGATTGCTGAATGAACGAAGAGCCTCTATACATCCTTTCCACCTGGACGCGTTTCGACAGGCATTCCCGCTGGTCTACGCTGAGCAAGGGTATGACTTTATTGATGATGGCGATGTGCTGACCTGCCCGGGCGGCATTTCCACCCTGACGCTGGCAACTGAGCTTATCCGCGCCCATGCCGGGGATGATATCGCCAGCACCACCTGCCAGCGTTTGTCGCTCGTCCCGCATGAAATTGCCACCCCCCGCCCGGCGAATCTGGCGCTGATCCCCGACTGCCGGCTGCGTCGCGCCGTCATGCTGATAGAACAGTTCCTGACCCGGCCGCTCACAACCGCCGGGCTTGCGCGAGAAGTGGCACTAAGTGAACGCCAGCTTAACCGGCTGTTCACCGCCGAGTTTGGCAAAACGGCCCGCGAGTTTATCCGCAGCGCCAGGCTGCGCTATGCTTGCTGGCTGCTGAAGAACTCACAGCAAAGCGTGACGGATATTGCGCAGCGGATGGGGTTCAGCGACTGCGCGCATTTTATTCGTCATTTTCAGATGGAGTATGGCTGTACGCCTGGCGTGTGGCGCACGTCGCAGAGCTGATTTTTATTACGTTGCCGCTCCGAAACTCTACTCAACCGGAATTTGAACATGAAAATAGAAGCTGCACACCCCGCACAATTTGAACGCCTCGTCGCCGTCTGGGAGTCGTCCGTTCGCGCCACGCATCTCTTTTTGCTGGAAAGCGATATCGCGGCGCTGCGTCCGCTATTGCTTAATGCCTATTTGCCTAATCTCACGGTTGTGGTTGCACGTGATGAAGTTGGTGTTATTCACGGCTTTTTAGGCGTAGATGAAAATCGTATTGAAATGCTGTTTGTGGATGATGCAAGCCGGGGGAAGGGCGTCGGGAAAATGCTGCTGCAATATGCCATCGCAGAATTTGGCGTAAATGAAGTGGATGTGAACGAGCAGAATCCGCAGGGCGTCGCGTTTTATAGACATATGGGGTTTGAGCAGGTCGGGCGTTCGGAACGGGACGGACAGGGAAATCCGTTTCCGCTGCTGCATATGAAGTTGAGCAGAGATACCGGGATTAGCGCTTAGCCTGTTTATCCCATTTTAATAAGCCGACGATATCTTTCTCACCTTCGGCTTCTTTCAGCAGGCGCTGCTTTTTTTCAAACTCAATGTATTCTGAGCACGCCTTTTCATCAGCCGCTTTCTTGCTGATTTTTCCTGCGCCCTCTAAAACGTCCCGGTCATTAAATTGCAGGAACTGATCGAGCTTGGTTTGCCAGTCCCGTAAAAATACCTGCTTGCGGCGTTTGGCCTGATCTTCAGCAAAATCGAGCCACATATTAACGACGCGATTGAGTTCGCTCACCTCATCCTGAGACAGATAATTTTTTGCGGTGGTGACATCGCTTTTACGGACCTCTTCGCCTTTATAGCTGGTCAGCCCCATATGCGGTTGAGTGGCGTCCGCACGTTTGTGAATCAACTCAGCAGCGGTGAGTCCCGTGCAGGCAAAATGCAGTTTATTCTGGATGGTCTGAAAGAATTGCGTGGTTTCTTTGAGTGACGGCTGATAATCCGCGGCTAATGCGAAAATCTCCCTCACGCGAAGATAGACCCGGCGTTCGCTGGCTCGTATATCGCGAATGCGTTCCAGCATTTCATCGAAATAGTCAGGGACTGCGGAAGATCCCACAGGTGGATTTTTCAGGCGCTCGTCGTCCATAACGAAGCCTTTAACCAGGTATTCCTGGAGCGTTTGGGTGGCCCACTGGCGGAACTGTGTGCCTCGCGTGGACCGGACTCGATAGCCGATGGCGAGAATGACGGGCAGGCTAAAGTATTGAACGTTATATACTTTACCATCGCTGGCAGTTGTTCGGTAAAACCGAACAACTGAATTTTCGACCAGCTCACCCTCATCAAAAATATTCTTGATATGCCCGCTGATCGTAGCTTTGGCTTTGCCGTATAACTCACAGATCGTGGCCTGTGAGAGCCACAACGTATCGCTTTCGAAGCGGCATTCAATGCGAACTTTTCCATCCTTGCTGGCAAACATGACAAACTCACCGGCTGGTGAATTAATTAATTCTTCATATGTCATGCTGCCTCCGCGTCATAAGGTTGATGCCTGTAAGCTCGTAGTATGCCAGAAACAGCCGCTACGCCAGGTGGTTTGTATTTGATTTTGCGAGGTGCTTTCCAGGAAGCTGCGTTTGAATCGCTGCAAGTGCGTCCTCTATCTCAGTGAGCTTTACCTTCGTCCGTTTATAATCATCCTGCAACCTCTGCTCCTGCTCATTATACGCCACCAGAACGATGCACCCTTTCATGACCTTTACCGTAACCTGCTGTCCGGTATCAAACCCCGCCGCGCGCAGCCACTTTCCGGAAAGGATGATTTTTGGCGTAGATTTGTCGTAAACATTCGGGCGGTATCCCACAATTAACGAACGCTCGGTTCCGGATTGGTCGGTGTCTGGGGTAGAATGCGAATCAGCCATAATCAACTCCTTGATAGTTGGTGTGGTTAGACGCTCCGGTTGTGTTCCCGCACTTCGGAGCGTTGCTAATACAGGAGGATTAGGTGGCCTCCTATGTGTGTCAGAGTAGATGGATAGGTGGCCTCATGTCAATCATATCGCGCGAAAAAAAACCAAAAGGCGGCGGGCAGTCTCCGCAGTTTAAGATGCGTATTGATCCGGCACTGAAGGAGCAGTTGGATGCTGTGGCGGCTGAAGAAGGGGTGAGCCTCGCCAGTTGGTTGAAGGAACTGGCGAGGGAGGCGTTAAGAGCAAAAAACATTGAACCTCAGGGGTAAACTAATTATCTAAAAGACTGATTAGCACCTCTATTCGTTTGTTCCTTTGTGATTTGCTTTTTGTACTTGAACTCATTGTTTTGCGGTATTCTTTTCGCAATTCTTCATTATCATTATTACCTTTGTCCCACAGACTATCAAGAAATCTTTTAAGAACATCTGAAGCGTATTCAACAGGTATACCATTTTGATGACAGTGAATTACGTAATTAAAGAACCCATAAAGATGGCTTACGCCATTAGCTTTATAAGCCTTGAAGTCGATATTCATTTCTTGCAAATAGGAAGTAACATTTATAAATTCCTGTAAGGCCGGAATATATAAATCCTGATCCTGAGGGCAATATTTCTCATATAGTTCATCTATGATATCTTGTGTTGCTCCAAATACCTGGTTTTCAAGAAGGGTAAAAACAAGTTCAGAGATAAATTCTTTATCTTCCATCCTTTTTTTATCTACATGGTTTAATGTTTTCTGCCAAAAAGGTATTTGAGACAATTCGACAACGCTTTGATAGAAATTTGTTTGGTGATATTTGGCGTTTCTAAGCTCTTGACCATTTAAACGTTCTCCATTTCGATTTAAACGATCAAAAATGCTGTCAATTATTTTTTCATCTTCAGTATCAATATATTCTATCGGCATTTGATAGCGCCAAAATAGTTTCTTGATTTCAGCATATTTCTCATTGCCAAGATCTTCAAATGATACTCCAGTTAACTCATCATCATTTTCCTCACTTGCAGAAATAATAATTCCTTTGATAAAGTTAACAATTGCAGTTAAACGCTGTTTACCATCTACAACTTCGAATGTTATTCTTCCAGTATCATCATCAATTTTCTGATGCAAAAATATGGGTGGTATAGGATAATTTCTAAGAATTGAATCAATGAAGAAAGATTGTTTCTCTTCATCCCAAACGCTATCTCTTTGATATGGAGGGTCAAAGTTGAATTTATTAAGAGAATAACCTTCCCAGAAAGAGGCAATATTTATGCTATTGGAATCTCGCTTCAAAATATCCATTAGACTAACTCCTTCAAAATATCGGAGGATGAGTGATGTATATAACTATTAAAAACCATACCTAAAATAGCGCTTAACCCTTCAACATTACCCGGGTTAATCATTCTTACATTTACATCGCTATTTAACTCTCGGATTATTTCATCAATTTCAGCCCGATCAACATGCCAGTATGATATCCCGCATATGAAGAAATCATCTTTTTCTTTAAATTTGCTTATGGAGCCTTTTAAGTGGGATTTTATTGAGTTAGCCCAGTTTTGAGCATATCGATGGGCTTCACCTGCTGGGGGTATTATCGGGATTAGAGGCATGTATAAGCTTAAGTTATCATATTTAATTTGAAACTTTGATATATCACCGTTGTTCAATGAAAGTTCTGTCTGAATATTATAGTTATCTTTAGGCATGTAGCCTTCATAGATAAAGCTAATTGAACCATGTGGTTTATAAATTTTAAACTTCGCATCATTTTCTTGAATTCCAGGTATTGAGAATCGGATGTTAAGTTGATCTAAAATTCTTTCGAGAAAAATATCATAATTATAAGTTATGATCTCGACTGATTCTATGG
>NZ_JADBRA010000020.1:0-110701 GCF_014896205.1 Enterobacter cloacae complex sp. I2 | reverse complement strand
CAGAAGTGAAACGCCGTAGCGCCGATGGTAGTGTGGGGTCTCCCCATGTGAGAGTAGGGAACTGCCAGGCATCAAACAAGTGAAAAGGCCATCCGCAAGGATGGCCTTTTTGCGTTTATACGTCGAAAAAAAGTAGGCCTGGTAAGGCGAAGCCGTCACCTGGCAGATCTCAGACTGCACACCACTCCACAATAAACTCTGCAATCACATCCACGTTATTCAAATCCAGAACCGGTACGTCCAGCGACAACGCAACGTCACTGGCTACGGCAATAACATGCTCATCCAGCGTTAACTCACTTACGTTATGCCCCGCATCGCTTCTGAACAGCAGGATCTTCGCAACAGCCTCGTGCTTGAACCCCTCAACCAGCACCAGATCCAGCGTGGAGTGATTCATCCGGCTGACAAGATAAGCGAGATCCAGCGGTGCTTCATCCGGTGTTTCTGTCATTAACGCCCAGCGCTGGTGACTCGCCACCATCGTTTGTGCCGCGCCAGCCTTACGCAGCTCATAGCTATCTTTCCCCGGCTTATCGACGTCCATGTTATGGTGCGTGTGCTTAATCAGTCCGGAACGAATGCCTTTAGCGCAAAGTGCAGGTATCAGTTTTTTTAGCAGCGTAGTTTTCCCGGTGCCGCTCCAGGCAGAGATCGCTAAAACGGGTATCATTTCTTCTCCTGCATCATCTGCAAATCTTCCGTCGTGTTTACATTCACAAACGCCGATTTCATGTCGCTAAAATCAACGGCGTGCCCCCCTGACTGGCGCATAAATACCATTACGCGTCGCTCTCCTGAAGCCAGATAAGCGTCCAGTGCGGGGATTAACGCGCGGTGAATCAATGCGATCGTTGGATGGTCGCGTTCACCATCATGCACCCAGACGACGGGAGCACCATCGCGCCGCTCCGCCAGACGTTCAGCCAGACAGGACGGGATGAAGGGTGTATCACATGAACAAAAGAGAAACCACTCTCCGTGTGACTGCTGCATAACGGAAAGCATTCCCGCCAGCGGGCCGGGGTAGTCCACCAGGTTATCCTGATAAACCGGATATCCACTGCGCTGATAAATATCGATATGCCGGTTAGCGCTGATCGCCATCGACGACACCTGATTTGCCAGCGTATCAGCAACATGCTGCCATAAGGGGGTATTGTTCAGGAGCTGAAGACCCTTATCTTTTCCGCCCATTCGTGTTGCCCGGCCCCCGGCCAGAACGACCCCGATGATTTGCTGGCATTGATTCACGAATATCGCCTCTTTTATTGTGGGATTGACCCTGCTAACGTGTCTCTCTAAATGAAAGGAGCACTACCATGAAATGTAAACGTCTTAATGAAGTCATTGAGCTTCTCCAGCCGGCCTGGCAAAAAGAGCCAGAGCTGAATCTGATGCAATTTTTACAGAAACTGGCGAAAGAGTCAGGTTTTGATGGTGAACTGGCAGACCTTTCTGACGACATCCTGATCTACCACCTCAAAATGCGTGACTCGGCTAAAGATGCTGTAATCCCTGGCATTCAGAAAGATTATGAAGAGGATTTTAAAACCGCATTACTGCGCGCCCGAGGCGTAATTAAAGAGTAAAAGCTTGTAAGCGGAGCCACCGAAATCGCCACAAGATGATATCCTGAATCATTCGTATAATTTCCGGATGATCGGATGAACGACCAGGCTTTTACTTTCCAGACATTACACCCGGATACCATTGTGGATGCGCTGTTCGAGCAGGGTATTCGGGTGGATTCCGGGTTAACCCCTTTAAACAGCTACGAAAACCGCGTCTATCAATTCCAGGACGAAGAGCGCCAGCGCTTTGTCGTAAAGTTCTACCGTCCGCAGCGCTGGTCCGCAGAACAAATTCAGGAAGAGCATCGGTTTGCCCACGATCTGCTGGCTGAAGATGTTCCCGTTGCGGCACCGATCAAATTCAATAACCAAACGCTGCTGAGCCATCAGGGCTTTTACTACGCGATATTTCCGAGCCTGGGCGGAAGACAGTTTGAGGCGGATAATATCGATCAGATGGAATGGGTCGCCCGCTATCTGGGGCGCATTCATCAGACGGGACGCAAAAAACCGTTTGTTGCCCGTCCGATGATTGGTGTTCAGGAATACCTTATTGAGCCGCGACAGGTATTCGAAACATCGGCGCTGATCCCGAAGGCGCTTAAGGATAAATTTCTTACGGCGACCGATAAGCTTATTGATGCGGTAAAAACCTGCTGGCGGGATGATATTACCGCTCTGCGCCTGCACGGTGATTGCCACGCCGGGAATATTCTCTGGCGTGATGGCCCCCTGTTTGTCGATCTCGATGACGCACGTATGGGGCCTGCGGTTCAGGATTTGTGGATGCTGCTCAACGGTGATAAAGCCGAGCAGCGCATGCAGCTTGAGACCATAATTGAAGCTTATGAAGAATTTAGCCCCTTTAATTCAGATGAAATTGCCTTGATAGAGCCTTTACGTGCGATGCGATTTGTTTATTATCTCGCGTGGTTAATCAGGCGTTGGGAAGATCCGGCTTTTCCCCGAAATTTCCCCTGGCTTACCGGGGAGGATTACTGGCGCAGCCAGATATCCACATTTACCGAGCAGGTTAAGGTTCTTCAGGAACCCCCTTTGCAATTAACGCCGATGTATTAATTGGACACACTCAGGAGAGAGTTAATCATGAAAAAAATTTGGCTGGCGCTGGCTGGTATGATTCTGGCATTTAGCGCAACTGCTGCGCAGTTTACCGACGGCAAGCAGTACATTACGCTGGACAAGCCTGTTGCTGGCGAGCCTCAGGTGCTGGAGTTCTTCTCCTTCTACTGCCCGCACTGCTACGAGTTTGAGCAGGTGCTTCATGTTTCTGACAACGTGAAGAAAAAGCTGCCGGAAGGCACCAAAATGACGAAATACCACGTTGAGTTCCTTGGCCCATTGGGTAAAGACCTGACTCAGGCGTGGGCGGTGGCGATCGCGCTCGGTGTGGAAGATAAGATCACCGCGCCTATGTTTGAAGCGGTACAGAAAACCCAGACCGTACAGACCACGGCAGATATCCGTAAAGTATTCGTGGATGCCGGCGTGAAAGGTGAAGACTACGACGCAGCCTGGAACAGCTTTGTGGTGAAATCTCTCGTGGCACAGCAGGAAAAAGCTGCCGCGGACTTCCAGTTGCAGGGCGTGCCGGCGATGTATGTTAACGGCAAATACCAGGTGAATATGCGTGGTATGGACACGACCAGCATGGATATCTTCGTACAACAGTACGCTGATACCGTGAAACACCTGGTTGAGAAAAAGTAACAAACATAAAGAAAAACGCCGGTCATTGACCGGCGTTTTTGTATGAAGATTTCATCTTCGCTATCTGTTCGTCTTTCTCTTTCCAGAGTGTATTAAGCCAAAGCTGGAAACGACGTTTGAAGTTCTTATCGTTTACGTAATCACCGTGCAGCGCCTTGTCTACGGGCACCAGATCAACGCGGACTACGATACGTGTCAGCCTGCCGCTGAGCATATCGTAGAACGGCCTCCTGTCGTTTTCCGGATAGCAGAGCGTTACGTTCAGCAACTTATCAAACTGCTCGCCCAGCACGTTGAGCGCCATCGCGATACCCGCGGCCTTTGGCGGCAATAGATTCTGATAGGGAGAGCGCGTCTGCTGTCGCTTCTCTTCGGTAAAGCGTGACCCTTCGACGAAGTTAACGATGGTGGTGGGATGCGCGCGAAACTTCTCGCAAGAACGGCGTGTGGTTTCCACATCCTTACCGCGTCGTTCCGGATGACGAATTAAATAGCTGCGAGAATAGCGTTTCATAAACGGCATATCCAACGCCCAGCAGGCCAAACCAATGAAGGGCACCCAGGCCAGCTGCTGCTTCAGGAAGTACTTATTCATCGGAATGTGTTTGCGAAACAGCACACACAATACAACGATATCGGCCCAGCTGTGGTGATTGCAGATCAGCAGATACCAGTGCTTTTTGTTCAGCTTCTCCAGGCCCTGAACATCCCACTTCAGCCAGGGGTTCAGACACAACAGGATCGCCAGCCCTTCACACCAGCAGTACATCATAAAATTACAAAAAGCAGACACTGCGCGCCATACCGGAGGGACGGGCAGCAGGAGCTTAATTATTCCGGCAACGATGATTGGCACAGAACAGGCGATGGTAACCAGAATAGTTAAAATGACGCTTAGCAATAATGTTATCGCAGCGAGTAGTCTCGACATAATGAATATTTTCAGATAGTTAGCTGTAATTGAGCAGCCGGCTATCCGGTGCTGGGCGCCGATCTTATCAGAAATACGCCCAGACCAGGGCGCTTTCACACGAAGAGGCTGCTGCTTTTCCTGCTATGCAGCAAAATTCTCTATATAGACACGGTGCTTAAGGCTTATATCCACATAGACTAAATAACCACCAGTGGGAAGGGATCTTAAGCGATCTCAATTCAACCGATTGTTTTTCTTGAATAAATAAGTTTTCCTCATCAGCTTTATTGAACTGTTATTCACCTGTATTAAAAATATGCACAAACTTATCCACAGTTTGATTTTGCGAGCGATCTTCACGATCGCAAAATCTTTTCCTGTATAAAGCGCTAAAACCTGATGTTTTCATCCTTCTGTGGCATCCTTTACCCATAAATTCATAACAGGCACGGACATTATGGTTCAGATCCCAGAAAACCCACTTATACTCGTCGATGGCTCTTCTTACCTGTATCGGGCGTATCATGCGTTTCCTCCTCTGACCAACAGCGCAGGGGAACCTACCGGCGCAATGTACGGCGTGCTGAATATGCTGCGCAGCCTCATTCTGCAATATCACCCAACCCATGCGGCCGTGGTATTTGATGCGAAGGGTAAAACCTTCCGCGATGAATTATTTGAGCATTACAAATCTCACCGTCCTCCCATGCCTGACGATCTGCGTGCGCAGATTGAACCGCTGCACGCTATGGTGAAAGCGATGGGGCTGCCATTACTGGCGGTCTCAGGTGTTGAAGCTGATGACGTAATAGGTACTCTGGCGCGCGAAGCGGAAAAAGCCGGCCGCGCGGTCCTGATCAGCACCGGTGATAAAGACATGGCGCAGCTGGTAACGCCGGGGATCACGCTGATCAACACCATGACCAATACCATTCTTGGCCCGGAAGAAGTTGTCGCCAAATATGGCGTGCCGCCAGAACTCATTATTGATTTCCTCGCCCTGATGGGGGATTCCTCAGATAACATTCCTGGCGTGCCGGGCGTGGGCGAAAAAACGGCTCAGGCGCTGCTGCAAGGGCTGGGTGGGCTGGATACGCTGTACGCAGAGTCCGACAAAATTGCCGGGCTTACCTTCCGTGGCGCAAAAACCATGGCCGGAAAGCTCGCCGATAACAAAGAGGTGGCTTATCTCTCCTATCAGCTGGCCACCATCAAAACCGACGTAGAGCTGGAGCTTACCTGCGAGCAGCTTGAAGTGCAGGAACCCGCCGCAGACGAGCTGCTTGGCCTGTTCAGAAAATACGAATTCAAACGCTGGACCACGGATGTCGAAGCCGGGAAATGGCTTCAGGCGAAAGGGGCAAAACCTGCGGCGAAGCCGAAAGAGACCCTCGTCGTTGATGCTGAAGAGCAGGAAGAAGAAGAGGCGGCAGCGCTCTCCTTCGACAACTATGAAACCCTCCTTGAGGAATCACAGCTCGTCGCCTGGATTGAAAAGCTGAAAAAAGCACCCGTGTTTGCTTTCGATACCGAAACGGACAGCCTCGATAACATTTCTGCCAATATGGTGGGCCTGTCCTTCGCAACGGAGCCGGGTATTGCAGCCTATGTTCCAGTAGCGCATGACTATCTGGATGCGCCGGAGCAAATCTCCCGCGAGCGTGCCTTAGAACTGCTGAAGCCGATTCTGGAAGACGAGAACGCGCTGAAGGTGGGGCAAAACCTGAAGTACGACCGCGGTATTCTGCAAAACTACGGCATTGAGCTACGTGGTATCGCTTTTGACACCATGCTGGAATCCTACATTCTGGACAGCGTGGCGGGCCGCCACGATATGGACTCCTTATCTGACCGTTGGCTGAAGCACAAAACCATCACTTTTGAAGAAATTGCCGGTAAGGGTAAAAATCAGCTGACCTTTAACCAGATTGCGCTGGAAGAAGCTGGCCGCTACGCCGCGGAAGACGCTGACGTCACGCTACAGCTGCACCTAAAAATGTGGCCAAAATTGCAGAAGCACGAAGGGCCGCTGAATGTGTTCCAGAACATTGAGATGCCGCTGGTGCCGGTGCTGTCCCGCATTGAGCGTAACGGCGTTAAAATCGACCCAACCGTGCTGCATAACCACTCTGGCGAGCTGGCGCAGCGACTGACCGAGCTGGAACAGAAAGCGCATGAGCTGGCGGGCGAGGCGTTCAACCTGTCGTCCCCGAAACAGCTGCAAACCATCCTGTTTGAAAAACAGGGTATCAAGCCGCTGAAGAAAACCCCGGGTGGCGCTCCTTCAACCTCTGAAGAGGTGCTGGAAGAGCTGGCGCTGGACTATCCGCTGCCAAAAGTTATTCTGCAATACCGTGGTCTGGCGAAGCTGAAATCGACCTATACCGACAAACTGCCGCTGATGATCAATCCGAAAACGGGCCGCGTACACACCTCTTATCATCAGGCTGTGGCGGCGACCGGGCGCCTTTCATCAACCGATCCTAACCTCCAGAACATTCCGGTGCGTAATGAAGAGGGCCGCCGTATTCGCCAGGCTTTCATTGCGCCAGAGGATTATCTGATTGTTTCCGCAGACTACTCGCAAATCGAACTGCGCATTATGGCGCACCTGTCGCGTGATAAAGGCCTGCTGACGGCGTTTGCCGAAGGGAAAGACATCCACCGGGCAACCGCTGCCGAAGTGTTTGGGCTGCCGCTCGAGAGCGTGACGAACGAACAGCGTCGTAGCGCAAAAGCGATCAACTTTGGTCTGATTTACGGTATGAGCGCCTTTGGCCTGTCACGTCAGCTCAACATTCCGCGTAAAGAGTCGCAGAAGTATATGGATCTCTACTTCGAGCGGTATCCGGGCGTGCTGGAATATATGGAGCGCACCCGCGCGCAGGCGAAAGAGAAAGGCTACGTTGAAACGCTGGACGGCCGTCGTCTCTACCTTCCGGACATCAAATCCAGCAACGCCGCGCGCCGCGCGGGTGCTGAACGTGCTGCGATCAACGCCCCGATGCAGGGCACGGCCGCAGACATCATTAAACGTGCGATGATCGCCGTTGATGCCTGGCTGGAAAAAGAGAAACCGCGCGTAAAAATGATCATGCAGGTACACGATGAACTGGTATTTGAAGTTCATAAAGACGACCTGGATACGGTCTCACAGAAAATCCATGAACTGATGGAAAACAGCATGAAGCTGGACGTTCCGTTGCTGGTGGAAGTAGGCAGCGGCGAAAACTGGGATCAGGCTCACTAAAGGTTCACGGAACAACGCGCGTTTTATGTAAGTAAGCAACATAAGAACGCGCATTTTGTGACGATCATTAGAATTCCCTATGTAAAGAATGAAAAAAAACTACAAAAAGTGCTTTTTCCAGCGATAAAAAAAGAGTAGAGTTAACGATGTAGGGTACAGAGGTAAGATGTTCTATCTTTCAGACCTTTTACTTCACGTAATCGGATTTGGCTGAATATTTTAGCCGCCCCAGTCAGTAATGACTGGGGCGTTTTTTATTGCGGCAAGGAAAGTTTCGGGCGAAAAAACGCGGTCATCGCCGCGCCTGTTGTTACTCTGCTTCCGCTTCTGTCGCCGGTTCCAGGTCGTTAAACCAGCTGTCGAGCTTCTGCCGCAGTTTGTCCACGCCCTGCTTTTTCAGCGAAGAGAACGGTTCAACCTGCACATCACCGTTGAATGCCAGCACCGCCTCACGAACCTTGTTCACCTGCGCCTTGCGCGCGCCGCTCGCCAGCTTATCCGCTTTTGTCAGCAGCACCAGCACTGCAATATCGCTTGCCACCGCCCAGTCAATCATCTGCTGGTCGAGATCTTTTAGCGGGTGGCGAATATCCATCAGCACCACCAGGCCTTTCAGACACATGCGTTTTTCCAGGTATTCACCCAGCGCACGCTGCCATTTGATCTTCATCTCTTCCGGTACCTGCGCGTAACCGTAGCCCGGTAAGTCGACCAGGCGTTTGCCTTCAGCCACTTCAAACAGGTTAATCAGCTGAGTACGGCCAGGTGTTTTTGAGGTACGCGCTAGGTTTTTCTGATTGGTCAGCGTATTCAGGGCGCTGGATTTTCCCGCATTGGAGCGGCCAGCAAATGCCACTTCAATCCCTGTGTCTGAGGGCAGGTGGCGAATATCGGGCGCACTGGTGACAAAATGCGTCTGTTGGTAGTTCCAGGTAGTCACGTGGTCGTCTCCAAAAATCGTAATCTGCGGGGGATTATACCTGAATGCGGGCAAAAGGCTTTTCCCATCGTCATTGACCTGTAAGTAAAGACCCTGCGGCGTGTGAGAGATCTGCCTTTA
Source organism: Enterobacter cloacae complex sp. I2 (assembly GCF_014896205.1). Classification (NCBI taxonomy): domain Bacteria; kingdom Pseudomonadati; phylum Pseudomonadota; class Gammaproteobacteria; order Enterobacterales; family Enterobacteriaceae; genus Enterobacter; species Enterobacter cloacae complex sp. I2. Next base: position 102,173 of record NZ_JADBRA010000020.1, on the reverse strand, counting down.
TGCGTATGAGAAATTTCAGAGAAATCGCAGGCGCTAAAAGAATCAAAACATTAAAATTCAAAGAGTTAATAATGAGTAATTATCTGAAAATCCGGTTTAGTACCTTTTCGTTGCTTGTTAGTTTAAGAGAACAAGGTAAAGTGTGCGTCAAGGCGAGGATGCCAGCAGGATAACGACTTAAGGATAAGGGTCAGGAGCGCCAGGAGGCGAAGACTCAGGATTGTCAGGACGACCGGCGCCTGGAGGCGTTTTTAACAGGAAACGGAACCGTATCACGGACGGTAGTAGCCAAGGGATAAACAGGGTTTGTTGTAGGCAAACACGGAATGTCTGACCCGTTAAGGGTTGTGAGTCAGGAAAAAAGGCGACAGATTGCTCTGTCGCCTTTTTTCTTTGCTTGCTTTCTGCTAGATTTCGCCGCAATTCTATACTGAAGAAAACGACTTAAAGATAAAACATCATGAAAAAACCGACCTCCGCTGCGGGCGCGAAACGCCCTGCAAAAGCACGCCGCAAAACGCGCGAAGAACTGAATCAGGAAGCGCGCGATCGCAAACGCGATAAAAAACACCGTGGCCATGCTTCGGGTAGCCGTGCTAACGGTGGCGGTGCCGCAGGCGCTTCTGCAAAAGGCAAACAGCAGAAAGATCCTCGTATCGGCAGTAAAACTCCCATTCCACTGGGCGTGACAGACACGCCGGTCACTAAGCAGCACAAACCAAAGAGCGAGAAACCTATGCTTTCACCGCAGGCTGAGCTGGATATGCTGGAGAACGATGAGCGCCTGGACGCGCTGCTGGAACGTCTTGAAGAGGGTGAAACCCTGACCGCCGAAGAGCAGTCCTGGGTGGACGCCAAACTGGACCGCATTGATGAACTGATGCAAAAGCTGGGTCTGTCCTACGATGATGAAGAAGACGAAGAGGAAGACGAAAAGCAGGAAGATATGATGCGTCTGCTGAAAGGTGGAAACTAACATTTGCACCCGGCAGGTACACTCGTCCTGCTTATAACCCTTCCGGTTATATGTTATCTGGTGTGGTTATTCGTTAAACTACGGCGGTTGTCGCGGCGACAGAAGTGGCTGCGCACCCGAATGATGGCCCGCAACGGGACCAGAACGGGCCGCCGTATACGAACGCGACACCAACGGAAGGAGTGAGCATGTCTGTACCATCTATCGACTGGGATTTGGCCCTGATCCAGAAATATAACTATTCCGGGCCGCGTTATACTTCATACCCCACCGCGCTGGAGTTCTCTGACGCTTTCGGCGAGGCGGATTTTCAGCAGGCTGTCGCGCGCTACCCTGAGCGCCCGCTGTCGCTCTACGTCCATATTCCGTTCTGCCACAAGCTCTGCTACTTCTGCGGCTGCAATAAAATCGTTACCCGCCAGCAGCACAAAGCTGACCAATACCTCGATGCGCTAGAGCAGGAAATCCTGCACCGCGCACCGCTGTTTTCCGGGCGCCACGTCAGCCAGCTTCACTGGGGCGGCGGTACGCCAACCTACCTGAATAAAGCGCAAATTAGCCGCCTGATGACGCTGCTGCGCGAGAACTTCAGCTTCATCAACGACGCCGAAATCTCGATCGAGGTCGATCCGCGTGAAATCGAGCTGGATGTGCTGGATCATTTACGCGCCGAGGGCTTCAACCGTCTGAGCATGGGCGTGCAGGACTTCAACAAAGAAGTACAGCGCCTGGTCAACCGCGAGCAGGACGAAGCGTTTATCTTTGCCTTACTCAACCATGCGCGTGAAATCGGCTTTACCTCAACGAACATCGACCTGATATACGGCCTGCCGAAGCAGACGCCGGAAAGCTTTGCCTTCACGCTTAAACGCGTGGCTGAGCTCAACCCGGACCGCCTGAGCGTCTTTAACTATGCGCACCTGCCGACGCTGTTCGCCGCTCAGCGCAAAATCAAAGATGCGGATCTGCCCTCCGCCCAGCAGAAGCTGGACATTTTGCAGGAGACCATCGCCTCGCTGACCGAAACCGGCTATCAGTTTATCGGTATGGATCACTTTGCCCGTCCGGACGACGAGCTGGCGATTGCCCAGCGCGAAGGTGTTCTCCACCGTAACTTCCAGGGATACACCACTCAGGGCGATACCGATCTGCTCGGAATGGGCGTCTCCGCCATTAGCATGATTGGCGACTGCTACGCCCAGAACCAGAAAGAGCTGAAGCTGTACTATCAGCAGGTAGACGAAACCGGCAACGCGCTGTGGCGCGGCATCGCGTTAACGCGCGACGACTGCATCCGTCGTGATGTGATTAAGGCGCTGATCTGCAACTTCCGCCTCGATTTCAGCGAGGTGGCGTCGCAATGGGATCTGCACTTCAGCGATTACTTTGCCGAAGACCTGAAGCTTCTGGCGCCGCTGGCGAAAGACGGGCTGGTGGATGTGTCGGAGAGCGCGATTGAGGTCACGCCGAAAGGGCGTCTGTTGATTCGTAATATCTGCATGTGCTTCGACGCCTATCTGCGCCAGAAAGCGCGTATGCAGCAGTTCTCGCGGGTGATTTGAGCTGCAATGCCGGGTGGCGCTTCGCTTACCCGGCCTACATCTCGCACTTATGTAGGCCGGGTAAGGCAAAGCCGCCACCCGGCTTTTCCTCAACAGCTCGCTAGCTAAACAGCCCAACCAGCGCCGCACACAGCACCGCCGCAACGGCAGTTTGTGGCGTGTGGCTTTCCGCTGCTCCGCTCGAAAGCAAAGTCACTAATGATTCCAGCATGATGCTCCCCCCAATTTCCGGGCACGATCATACAAAACTCATCGGAACAGTAAAGCGCAAAATAACGGCAATTTGCGCTCAATTAATCATCTTTACACTGCGGTAGAGATCACTCCATTCCCAGCTCTTTCAGCTTGCGCGTCAGGGTATTCCGACCCCATCCCAGCAGGCGAGCCGCTTCCTGTTTGTGGCCCTGAGTATGACGAAGCGCGGTAGTCAACAGCGTGCGCTCCATCTCAGGCTGCGCTTCGGAGAGCAGATTTTGATGACCGGAACGCAGCGCGCGATCGGCCCACTGCGCCAGCAGCGTCGCCCAGCTGTCCGGCAGCGCATGTCCGGTGCTGCTTTCGGGCACGGTGGCTTCAAACAGTTCGGCAGGGAGATCCTGAATCAATACCTCCTGTCCGGCGGCCATCACGGTCAGCCAGCGGCAGGTGTTTTCCAGCTGACGCACGTTGCCCGGCCACGCCAGACGGGTGAGGGCGGCATCCGTTTCGGGGTGAAGCTGCTTGGCTTCCACGCCCAGCTCGCGGGCCGCCACTTGCAGGAAATGACGCGCCAGGCGCGGGATATCTTCCCGACGCTCGCGCAGCGGCGGCAGGTGCACGCGGATCACGTTCAGGCGATGGAATAAATCTTCACGGAACTTGCCCTCCTGCACGCGCAGCTCCAGGTTCTGGTGCGTCGCGGCGATAATACGCACGTCCACCTTCACCGGCGCATATCCGCCCACGCGGTAAAACTGACCATCTGCCAGCACGCGCAGCAGACGGGTCTGAACATCCAGCGGCATATCGCCGATTTCATCCAGGAAAAGCGTTCCACCGTCAGCCTGTTCAAAGCGTCCCTGACGAATGGTGTTCGCGCCGGTAAACGCCCCTTTTTCGTGGCCAAACAGTTCAGATTCAATCAAATCCTTGGGGATCGCCGCCATGTTGAGGGCGATAAAGGGTGCTTTCGCCCGCGGGCTGTGGCGATGCAGGGCGTGCGCGACCAGCTCTTTACCGGTGCCCGATTCACCGTTAATCAATACGCTGATGGACGACCGGGACAAACGCCCGATGATGCGGAACACGTCCTGCATGGCCGGCGCTTCACCGATGATGTCCGTCGTAGGCCCGAAATCCGGCGCGTGGCGGGGCTGCTGTTGCTCCTGATAGTGGCTGATGGCGCGTTCGACCAGAGCAACGGCTTCGTCGATATCAAACGGTTTTGGCAGGTAATCAAACGCCCCCTGCTGGTATGCGCTGACGGCGGCATCCAGGTCGGAGTGGGCGGTCATTATGATGACCGGAAGCATAGGGTGGCGCTGTTTGATCTGCTTTAAGAGCGCCAGTCCGTCCATTCCCGGCATGCGAATATCCGAGAGCAGCACGTCCGGCGTTTTGGTGGTAAGCGCATCGAGCACCTCGCTGCCGCTCTCAAACGTCGTGCAGCTTAATCCCGCTCCCGTGAGCGCGCGTTCAAGCACCCAACGGATGGAGCTATCGTCATCGACTACCCAGACTATCCCTCGTTGCATAAACGTCACCTTTATTTTTTAATCGGCAGGAAAACCGAAAACTCGGTATGTCCCGGCCAACTGGTAAATTCAATTTTGCCGGAGTGTTGGTCAATCAAATTACGGGCTATGGATAACCCCAGCCCGGTGCCGCCTTCGCGACCGCTGACCATCGGGTAGAACAGGGTGTCCTGGAGATGCGGCGGGATCCCCGGCCCGTTATCTTCCACATCAATACGTGCCGCCAGACGATAACGCACACCGTGCAGCGTCAGCTGGAACGCGGTGCGGGTACGCAGAATAATTTCGCCCCCCTCCGGGCCCAGCGCCTGCAACGCGTTACGCACAATGTTCAACAGCACCTGTTCAATCTGGTCCGGATCGTGCGCCAGCTCCGGCAGGCTTGGGTCGTAATCACGCACCAGCGTGACGTTATCCGGCAGCTCCATAGAGACGAGTTTCACCACTCGCTCCGCAACTTTGTGAATGCTTTCTGAAACGTGCATCCCCGGCTGCTGTGGCCCGAGCAGACGATCGACCAGATTACGCAGACGGTCCGCCTGCTCAATAATGACGTTGGTATACTCCGCCAGGGCAGGGTCAGGCAGCGCTTTGGTCAGGAGCTGTGCCGCACCGCGTAAGCCGCCCAGCGGGTTTTTAATCTCATGAGCCAGCCCGCGCACCAGGTCGCGCGCCGCAATCTGCTGCGCATGCTGAAGCTGCTCCTGGCTGAGACGACGCTGGTTATCCATCGGCGCCATTTCCAGCAGAATCATGCCATCCGGCAGGCGCTGGGCAGTGAGGGACAAAATATGCGAGCGTCCGTCAATCACCAGCGTCACTTCGTTATCGGTGAAGCCCTGGCCCGCCTGCAAACTCTCCTGCATCAGGCCAATATTCAGCGAGAAATAGCTCAGCAGTTCCGGCAGCGGCGTGCCAAACAGCTTACGGGCGCTTTGGGCGAGCAGCTGCTGCGCCGCCGGGTTGGCGTAATGCACCGCCAGCTCGTCGTCGACCAGCAAAATACTGTTAATCAAAGAATTGAGGATCTGCCCAGCATCGGGCAGCGTGCCAGTTGCCATTCAGCAGTCTCCTGGAGTAGTTGCACTATTTTAGTGCAGTATAGCGTTTTAAAGGTAAAAAGCGCGTGAGATCAGGTTGTTGGTGGAGAAAAAAGCCCATCCGAAGATGGGCTAAAGTTTCCACGGCAACTACTCCCGACGCGAAAGCGCCGGGCAAAACAAATCAATTAAACGCTGTAGTACAGCTCGAACTCAACCGGGTGCGGCGTCATGCGAACGCGGTCGTTTTCTTCGGTACGCAGCGCGATGTAAGCGTCGATCGCTTCATCGGTGAACACGCCGCCAGCGGTCAGGAACTCGCGGTCTGCGTCCAGCGCTTGCAGGGCTTCTTCCAGAGAGCCGGCAACCTGTGGGATCTCTTTCGCTTCTTCTGGCGGCAGGTCGTACAGGTTTTTGTCCATTGCTTCGCCTGGGTGGATCTTGTTCTTGATACCGTCCAGACCGGCCATCAGCAGTGCTGCGAAGCACAGGTATGGGTTAGCCGCCGGGTCCGGGAAGCGCACTTCGATACGACGCGCTTTCGGAGACGCCACCACCGGGATACGAATAGATGCAGAACGGTTACGGGCAGAGTAAGCCAGCATCACCGGTGCTTCGTAGCCTGGGACCAGACGCTTGTAGGAGTTGGTGGTCGGGTTCGCCAGGGCGTTGATCGCTTTAGCGTGCTTGATAACACCGCCGATGTAGTGCAGCGCCTGCTCAGACAGACCCGCGTACTTGTCGCCAGAGAACAGGTTGGTGCCGTTCTTGGACAGGGACATGTGGCAGTGCATACCGGAACCGTTATCGCCGAACATTGGTTTTGGCATGAAGGTCGCGGTTTTACCGAAACGGTGCGCAACGTTGTGCACAACGTATTTGTAGATCTGAATCTCATCCGCTTTTTTGGTCATGGTGTTGAAGCGGGTAGCGATTTCGTTCTGGCCAGCCGTCGCCACTTCGTGGTGGTGCGCTTCAACAACCAGGCCCATCTCTTCCATGATCAGACACATGGTAGAACGGATGTCCTGTGAAGAATCGACCGGAGGAACCGGGAAGTAACCGCCTTTCACGCCTGGACGGTGACCTTTGTTACCGCCTTCGTATTTGGTGGAAGAGTTCCATGCGCCTTCGATGTCATCGATAGCCACGTGGGAGCCAGAAATGGAAGCACCAAAACGGATGTCGTCGAACAGGAAGAACTCTGGCTCTGGCCCGAACAGAACGGTGTCTGCGATGCCGGTAGAGCGCAGGTACTCTTCAGCGCGTTTTGCGATGGAGCGTGGGTCACGGTCATAGCCTTGCAGCGTGCCGGGTTCCAGGATATCGCAGCGGATGATCAGCGTAGGTTCTTCGTAGAACGGGTCAATGAGCGCAGTGGTTGCATCTGGCATCAGAACCATGTCGGATTCGTTGATGCCTTTCCAGCCGCCAATGGAGGAGCCGTCAAACATTTTGCCTTCTTCAAAGAATTCGGCGTTCACCTGATGAGCAGGGATCGTGACGTGCTGTTCTTTACCTTTGGTATCGGTGAAGCGCAGATCAACAAACTTCACTTCATGTTCGTTCAGCATCGTCAAAACGTGTTCAGCGGACATACTTAACTCTCCAGATTGGTCATTGTCGTCGTGGTAACGAGGTCTTCAAATCGGCTGGGCTGCCATATTTTTACTGTATTTCTGTAAAGCGAAATCTGTGCCAACTTTTAAAACACCCCCAAAAGGCGTTATCATGCGCACCATAGTGCAGAAGGGCTGCACCACATTGGATTCGTTGCACCATTATAGTGCTTCAATGTGAACATTGAGCACCATATTGGTGCAATTTACGTTAAAGTGCCCTTTTACCGCTCCGTGAAAGCGATCACAAAGCATCTCTGCAATACTTGTTTGCGGGGGATGTTTGTGATCCTGTTTTGTAGTGCGATTAATCCGTGTACAATAACGCGCTATTTCTAAATGCCTGAGGCAAAGTTGTGATCGAAAAATTGCGTAATATCGCCATCATCGCGCACGTCGACCATGGTAAAACTACCCTGGTTGATAAGCTGCTACAGCAGTCTGGTACGTTTGATGCTCGTGCCGAAACTCAAGAGCGTGTGATGGACTCCAACGATTTGGAGAAAGAGCGTGGGATTACCATCCTCGCCAAAAACACCGCTATCAAATGGAATGACTACCGTATCAACATCGTTGATACCCCAGGGCACGCCGACTTCGGTGGTGAAGTTGAGCGCGTGATGTCCATGGTGGATTCCGTGCTGCTGGTGGTTGACGCATTTGATGGCCCTATGCCGCAAACGCGCTTCGTGACCAAAAAAGCATTTGCCCACGGCCTGAAACCTATCGTTGTGATCAACAAGGTTGACCGTCCTGGCGCGCGTCCTGACTGGGTTGTTGACCAGGTATTCGACCTGTTCGTTAACCTCGACGCGACCGACGAGCAGCTGGACTTCCCTATCGTTTACGCCTCTGCGCTGAACGGTATCGCGGGTCTGGATCACGAAGACATGGCTGAAGACATGACTCCGCTGTACCAGACGATTGTTGACCGCGTTCCTGCGCCAAACGTTGACCTGGAAGGCACCCTGCAAATGCAGATCTCCCAGCTCGACTACAACAACTACGTTGGCGTAATCGGCATTGGTCGTATCAAGCGCGGTAAAGTGAAGCCTAACCAGCAGGTCACTATCATCGATAGCGAAGGCAAAACCCGTAACGGTAAAGTCGGTAAAGTTCTGACTCACCTGGGTCTTGAGCGTATCGAGAGCGACATCGCTGAAGCGGGCGACATCATCGCCATCACCGGTCTGGGTGAGCTGAACATCTCCGACACCATCTGCGATCCGCAGAACGTTGAAGCGCTGCCAGCCCTGTCCGTTGATGAACCAACCGTATCTATGTTCTTCAACGTCAACACCTCTCCGTTCTGTGGTAAAGAAGGTAAGTTCGTTACCTCTCGTCAGATCCTTGACCGCCTGAACAAAGAGCTGGTGCACAACGTTGCGCTGCGCGTTGAAGAAACTGAAGACGCTGATGCATTCCGCGTTTCCGGTCGTGGTGAGCTGCACCTGTCCGTTCTGATTGAAAACATGCGTCGTGAAGGTTTCGAGATGGCGGTTTCCCGTCCGAAAGTTATCTTCCGCGAAATCGATGGCCGTAAACAAGAGCCGTTCGAAAACGTAACGCTGGACGTTGAAGAGCAGCACCAGGGTTCTGTGATGCAGGCGCTGGGCGAGCGTAAAGGCGACCTGAAAAACATGAATCCAGATGGCAAAGGCCGCGTACGTCTCGACTACGTGATCCCAAGCCGTGGCCTGATCGGCTTCCGTTCTGAGTTCATGACCATGACCTCCGGTACGGGTCTGCTGTACTCCACCTTCAGCCACTACGACGACGTGCGTCCGGGCGAAGTGGGCCAGCGTAACAACGGCGTGCTGATCTCCAACGGTCAGGGTAAAGCGGTTGCGTTTGCGCTGTTCGGTTTGCAGGATCGCGGTAAGCTGTTCCTGGGTCACGGTGCTGAAGTTTACGAAGGCCAGATCATCGGTATTCACAGCCGTTCTAACGACCTGACGGTAAACTGCCTGACCGGTAAGAAACTGACCAACATGCGTGCGTCCGGTACTGACGAAGCAACGGTTCTGGTTCCACCGATCAAGATGACTCTGGAGCAGGCTCTGGAATTCATCGATGATGACGAACTGGTCGAAGTGACGCCTCAGTCAATTCGTATCCGTAAACGTCACCTGACCGAGAACGATCGTAAACGTGCTATGCGCGGTGCGAAAGAAGAGTAATTCGGTTATGCCGTAGGCCGGGTAAGCGCAAGCGCCACCCGGCAACGAAAAAGCCGCTGAGCGATCAGCGGCTTTTTTATTAGAACGAATACCGTAACCCTAACCGAATCCGGTACTGCTCGCGGTTGTAATCATTCCATCGGTCCAGCCACTGAAGCTCGAGGTACGGCAGCCAGTTTCTGTCGATCTTATAGCTGAACTTGTTGGTTATTTCCCAGTGATGGTCTTTGCCATTTTTGCTGTGGTAATCATTTATCCGCTGGAAAAAGTGCGGCTCAAAGGTGTAGAAAAACGCATCCGTCACTTTGAAATTCCAGTAGTTGGCGAATTCGTGCGTGTCGTTCTTATCCATCTGCCCGTTATAGTCCGGCGTATCGTAATTGTTACGGTTATAGCGATAGCGGAACGTCAGATTAAACCCGTCCGTGAATTTATAGTTGGTATCTAAATACACCGCGCCACCCGAACCGGCGCTGCTGTCGTTGATCAACCCGCCGGGCTGAAAGGTGAGTTTATCCGTCGGTTTAAAGAGCGGATACCACCCCTCTATTTCGTTATAGCTGTGCTTGAGCTCATCCCATCTCCCCACGTTGTAGGCGTTGGTGAACATCAACCCCGCGCCCATATCGAAGTTATAGCCCGCACGCAGGATCACTTCGTGCAGCTCAGAGGCCGTATTGTAGGCTTCACGGGTTTCAACATAGGCCCCGGCGAATACCGGGCAGGACACAGACGACACGATCAGTACAGTGATGATTCTTTTCATAATTTGTCCATGTATCAGGTACAGAAAGGCCTCCCTCCTGATGAACAGGAAGGAAATACGGGCCGAATTTATTGTTATAAAGTGACTGCTGACGCTTTATTGTTGGGTGTTATCTCAGGGGTATTCGCTGACTGTTTTTTCCGTTTTCCAATCTCCTCGATGATAAAGGCGAAGCGCGCTTCGTTGAGTTTATAAAACAGCCCCATGGTCACGGCGGCGACGATTGCCAGGCCGCACGGCCAGAGGAAAATAAGCTGACGCAAACCCAGCAGCGTGCCCGCGCTCTGTACGGCGTGGGGAACGTAGCCGATCTGGGTCAGCATAATGCCGGGCAGGAAGCCGGCGAGGGCGGCGGAGATTTTGCGCGAGAAGGTATAGCCGGTGTAAACCGATCCCTCGGCGCGGATGCCGGTTTTCCACTCGCCGTAATCAACGGTATCCGGCACCAGCGCCCAGTTCAGACTGTTCACAAACGCGGTGCCGAAAAAGGCCATGCAGGAAAAGAGCACGAACAGCAGGGAGCTGGTTCCCCAGAAGAAGTTCAGCACGTCGCCCACCGCCCACAGCGCCAGCCCGCCCAGATAGACGGGCTTCTTGCCAAAGCGCTTCACCGCGCCGGGCACCAGAAACACGCCAATCAGAATGCAGCCCATGCTGAAAAAGCCCATCCACGACAGTAAATGCAGGTCGTTTAGCACGTACTGGGTGTAATAGACCTGAATCGCCAGCTTGATGTTAAACGCGGCGAGGGTGCAGAGGTTGGCGATGCACAGCACCAGCAGCGGCGGATTGCGAAAAATCGCACAGAACGATTTCAGAATGCCGGGCTTATGGTGATCGGGTGTGATCTCGACGTAGCGCTCTTTCACCCCGCTGTAGCACCACCACATGCAGAACAGGCCGCCGGTGACGAACACCAGCGCGGCTACCAGATAGCCGAGGGAAGGCTGGCTGACGAACAGCGCCTGAATGGGCATAAAGCCGACGGTGCAGAGCAACAGCCCCACCGTTGCGCCGCCCTGACGCCACGCGGCAAGCTGCGCGCGCTCGTTCGGGTTTTTGGTGATAGCCGGCACCATCGCACCGTAGGCACAGTTCATCAGGCTGTAGCAGAGCCCAAACATCATGAAGAGCACGGTGGCGATAGCCGTTTTGACCGTCAGGCTAAAGTCGTTGGCCATAAACTGCGCCGTCGCGACCAGCGCCACCGGCACGGAGGCATACAAAATGAATGGCCGGAATTTTCCCCGCGCGCCGATGTTTCGCCGGGAATCCAGCAACACCCCGGTAAGCATGTCGGTAAAGGCGGTAAAAAACTTTGCCACCAGGAAAATAATGCCGCCGTAGAACGCGGGCATCCCCAGTTCATCGGTGTAAAACTTCAGCAGGTACAGCGTGCCAATACACAGCATTAGATTCGAGCCAAAATCGCCCATCCCGTAGGCGCACTTCTCTCGCAGGCTCAATTTCAGGGTTAACGGATCAGTATTGTGTGTCATGGTCGATCCTCAGAGCGCCCCGCAGGGCGCTCTATCACGTCATTTATGCCGTACGTTTGCGCAGTTCGATCTCTTCCACGATGCGCACATACATCTTCTCGTTGAGGTTGTAGAAGCAGCCCATCGCCACGATGGTAATGACCGCCAGCAGGCTCGGGTAGATAAATATCAGCTGCCGCAGCCCTTCAACCGTCCCGGCGGACTGCACCACGTTGGGCACATAGCCGATCTGCGTGAGCATGATCCCCGGGAAGAAGCCCGCCAGCGCCTGCGAGACCTTACGGAAGAAGGTAAAGCCGGTATAGACCGTCCCCTCGGAGCGCACGCCGGTGCGCCACTCGCCGTATTCCACGGTATCGGACACCAGCGCCCAGTTCAGGCTGTTCACGAACGCGGAGCCGAAGAACGCCAGGCAGGAGAACGCCACAAAGCTCACCGAGCCGCCGCCGAAGAAGTAGTTGAGCAGATCGCCCGCCACCCAAATCATCAGCCCGCTGATGTAGACCTTTTTCTTGCCGAAGCGCCGCACCGCGCCGGGCATCATAAAGACGCCGATAAAAATACAGCCCATGCTGAAGAAGCCCATGTATGACAGCAGGATCGGGTCGTTCAGCACGTACTGCGTGTAGTAGACCTGAATGGCGAGCTTAACGTTAAACGCGCCCAGCGTGCACAGGTTCGCGATGCACAGGATAAACAGCGGACGGTTTCCGGCAATGGCGCGAAACGACTGCAACAGCCCCGGCTTTTGCGCCGGGTTAGCAGGCTGCGTCTCGACGTAACGCTCGGTGACGCCCTTATAGCACCACCACATAAAGAACAGCCCGAACAGCGAGAAGAGGGTGGCGGCAAAGATGTAGCCAAGCTGGTCGTTACCTTCAATCAGGTTCATCACCGGGACAAAGCCCACCGTACAGAGCAGCAGGCCGAGCGTGGCGCCGCCCTGACGCCAGGCCGCCAGCGAGGCGCGCTCGTCCGGGTTTTTGGTGATGGCGGGCACCATCGCGCCGTAAGAGCAGTTCATCATGCTGAAGAACAGGCCGTACAGCATGAACAGCACCGTCGCCATCACCGTTTTGCCGGTCATCTCAAATGGCGTACCGACGAAGTTGGCAATCGCCAGTAAGGTCACCGGGAAGGCGGCATACAGCACGAACGGGCGGAATTTCCCTTTCGGGCCAATTTTGCGCCGGGAGTCGAGCATGATCCCGGTGCCCATATCGGTGAAGGCGGTAAAGAATTTGGCAATCAGGAAGATGATCCCGCCGTAGGTGCCGGGCAGCCCCAGCACGTCGGTGTAAAACTTCAGCAAATAGAGCGTGCCGATATCCAGCAGGATGTTAGAGCCGAGATCGCCCATCCCGTAGGCGAGTTTTTCTTTAAACGGCAGGCGTAGGGTTGCCGGATCGGAAGTATGTTGACTCATTATTGTTCTCCGTCTGCCCGCAGGTTTCCCTGCGGGCGAGCCTTATCAGATATCACGTAAGGTGCTAAACAGATCTGCCCATTCGCTGTGCTGGCGATAGAAGACCGGCGGCTTGCCGATCGGGGCATCGACGGTCACGTCACCGCCCTGGCAGATTTCCCCCGTCCACGCATTGACCCAGCTGTCCTGCGGCAGATAGAGCGACCAGTCCCGGCGGCCCTCTTCATGAACCGGCGCCACCAGCAGATCGCGGCCAAACAGATACTGGTATTTCAGCGTGTAGGCGCGCGCGTCGTCCTCGTAGTGCAGGAACAGCGGACGCATCACCGGCAGGCCGCTTTTCGCGTTCTGCGCAACCGCAGCTTTGATATACGGCTTCAGGGTGGTGAACACGGTGGTCATGCGCGCGAAGTGCGCGATGGTTTCCGCATCGCCGTCGAACTGCCAGTTGTCGCCAGGGCGGTTGCCCTCGTGGGTACGCATCATCGGCGTAAAGGCGCTGAAGTCGCACCAGCGCAGGAGCAGCTCCTTGCTGCGCTTCATCTCGAACAGGGTGGTATAGCCGCCGATGTCGCTGTGGTGCAGGCCGTGCCCGGTCATCGCCAGCGACAGAGCCGCGGGCACGACGGACGCCAGACCGTCGTCCAGGCTCCAGTCAACGTTTTGATCCCCCGCCCACATCATCACCGAGTGCTTCTGGCTGCCGGTATAACCCGCGCGCATGAAGAACAGGATCTCCCCGAGCTTGCCGGTCTCTTCCAGCGCCTCGTAGTTACACTTCGCCCACAGGGCAGGCCAGGCGTTATGCATGATCTCCGCGCTCACGCCGTTGTGCAGGAAGGTATCGGTCGGCAGATATTCCCCGAAATCGGCCATCCAGCCGCCGCAGCCCAGCTCGATCAGGTTCTTTTTAATGACCTCTTTGTACCAGCCGTAGGCTTCCGGGTTGGTCAGGTCGATAACGCCCGCGTAGAACTCGCCGAATTCAACGTGGTAATCCTCGCCGTCGGCGTTTTTGGTCAGATAGCCGCGTTTCGCCGCCTCTTCGCAGAGATCTTTATCGCTGGCGACGTACGGGTTGATATAGGAGAGGAACTTTACGCCCTCCTGCTTCCACTGCCCGATCCGCTCGTCAAGCTGCGGATAGAGCTCGCTGTTCCACTTCCAGTTCCACATCACGCGTTTGCCGAAGGAGGTCATGCGGATGCCGGACCAGTCCTGCGCCCAGATGCCGTTCACCTTCACGCCGCCCTCGCGCATGGCGTTGAGCTTCTGCTGGCACACCTCGGTGCCGCCCTGGATGCCCAGCGTCACGCCGTCGTAAACCCAGTCCGGCAGCTCAGGCTGACGCCCCAGCAGGCCGGTCAGTTTTTCCAGCAGATCGACGTAGGTTTGTGCACATTCGAAGCGTAGCGTGGCGTTATCTTCCCAGAACGCCAGCTCGTGGAAGTCCGGTGCGCTGAAGTCAAAGTTCATGTAGCAGCTGTTATCCACGTGGCAGTAATACTTCTGGGTGCTCACGAAGGTAGGCTGCGGGAAGAAGGTCCAGTAGTAATCGCCGCCCGCGTTCTCTTTGCAGTCGGCCTGCCAGGTGACGTAGGTCTGCTTGTTGCGGCCCACGCCCTGCTCGCTGGTCCACAGCGGGAACGGCTTGCCGCGCAGATCGAAGTACGAGAACTGCTCGCCGCAGCCGTAGATATGATCTTCCGGCTGCGCCGCCAGCCGCAGCCAGATGCGGTTATGACTGGCGGCATCATTTTTCAGCTTCAGCTCCAGACGGCCTTCCGCATCCACGCCCACCAGTAGCGTGGCGCTCACCGCATCGCCGCGGGTAAAGCGGATGGCCCAGCCCGCGCTTTGCTGCGTGACGGTCGCGTCCGTCAGGGCAATCTTTTCGTTGAGCTTGTCTTTAATGCTGAAATTGCCGCGAAACATCTCGATATCGGCCTCGCCTGCTCCGATCCACAGGCAAGGCGCTTCTTCGGAGTGGGACAAAATCAGGCGATCCTGCCAGCGCAGGGTGAAGCCACGTTCGTTATTCTTCAGGTCAATATTGTGTAGGGTACGCATAAAAACTCCGTCTTTATTATTTGGCCTGGCTATCCAGCAATCCGGCGGCGACGGCAGGCGCTAAGCCGGGCGCCAGCGGCAGGCGGGGGATCACCAGGCAGTGCAGCAGATGGTAAATATCCTGCTTACCGTCCCAGACTTTGGTGGTCACTTCGTTATTGGTGTCCAGCTCCTGCCACCAGGAACCGTTTTCGTAATCCATCAGGTACGTGATGCAGTAATCCCACCACTTCTGATACCAGGCTTCGTACTGCGCTTCGCCGGTCACGGTATAGAGGGCATAGGCCGTGCCCATCGCCTCGACGATGGGCCAGCGCACGCGTTCGCGAACGATAGGCTTGCCGTCCCAGCCCACGGAGTAGACAAACCCGTCGGCGCCGTCGGGTGCCCAGGCGTCGCGGATGGTGGCGTGGAACAGGCCTTTCGCATCTTCCAGCAGCCACTCCGGCGGGGTTTCAAAGCGCGCTTCCAGCGCGGCGCGCAGGTGCAGCATCAGGCGGCCCCACTCAATCCAGTGTCCCGGCGTGCCGCCGTAAGCGCGGAAGCGGTGAGCAGGGTTATCGATGTTGTAATCGCGGATCGGGTTCCAGTCGGTGTCGAAATGCTCGTTAACGCGATACTCGCCCTTGCGCGCCACGTCGTGAATAATCACCGAGGCGATGCGCAGGGCGCGGTCGAGCCACTTACGATCGTGAGTTACGTCATAGACAATCAGGAAGGCTTCCACGGCGTGCATGTTGGCGTTACCGCCGCGGTAATCTTCCGTTTTGCTGAAGGCTTCATCCCAGGACTCAAGGCACATTTGCTCCTGTTCGCTCCAGAAGTAGCGCTCAATCACCTCAATGGCATCGTCCAGCAGCCTGCGTGCCTGCGGGTGGCCGGTGGTGACGGCGCTCGCCGCGCCCAGCAGGACGAAGAAGTGCTGATAGCCCTGCTTGGAGGCATCCATTACGCCTTCATCGTTTACGCAGGCGTACCAGCCGCCGTGCTGTTTGTCGCGCAGCGGGCCGTTGAGGGCATTAATGCCGTGTTCAACCAAGGCATACGCGCCGGGACGGCCCATGTTCGCCGCTACCGCGTACACGTGCAGCATACGGGCGGTGATCCACAGATGGGTGCCCATATCGCTGCGAACCTGCCCGTTATTGCCCAGCCAGCCAAAGCCGGTCGGTACGGCGGCGTTTTTGCCGAAATCAAGAATGCGGTCGGTCTCTTGTTCGAGCCAGCGGTTGTGGCTCAGGGTGTTAAACCATTTCATGTTCGGGTCCTTTCTTAACGGCGAGCCATCATTTCGTCGACGATCTCACCCAGACGCTGAAGTTTTGGTACGGAAATATCACGCAGCATCAGCTCGGTATCCGGCAGGCCAATCACCGAGGACCAGACGGCGCGACCGGCTAAAAAGCCCGATGCCCCTGCCTGCATCGCCACGCTCACGGCGCGCGGGAACAGCTTATCGTCCACGCCGGACGAGAGGATCACCCACGGCATGGCGATGTTCTCGTTCAGCTTCTGCGAGGCCGCCAGCAGTTCCTGCTGCGTGCCCTTGCCAAACAGCGGCATCTCCACCTTGTAGAGGTCGGCACCGCTGTCGCCCAGCTCTTTCGCCGCATCAATAATCGCCTGTTCGCGGTTAAATTCGGCTCCGCGACGCGGCGGACGTACCACCGGCTCGATAATGCTCAGCAGCCCGTTGTCGTGGCACAGTGTATTGAACGCTTTCACCATCTCCAGGCGCTGCTGCGGATCTTCATCGCTGCGCCACAGCACCAGCAGCTTCAGCGCCTTGCCGCCATCGCGTTTGACCGCCTGAGCGTCGATGCTTTTGTCGATCACCACGCTGTCGACCGGAATACCGTTCCCCGGAATAAACTCGTCGGCGGCCACAATCATCGCGCAGCTGTTGGCTACGGCGTGCTGCTCGACAATCTGGCGATAGCAGAACTGCTGGTCGACGAGGATCGCAGAGGCGTACGGCGACAGAATTTTCGCCGCGTTGACCTTAAAATCCGTCAGGTGCTGGTCGGTTACCGGCACCGGCGCGCCTGCGGCGGCAAACATCAGGCGCATCGCTTCGCGTTGATCCACGGCCAGCATTGCAAAACCGCCGGAAGGTCGGGTGATATCTTTCAGGGTGTACATCGTCATTCCTCAGTCCTTTCGTATCAGTGTGATTTTTTCAGCCCGGCAGATGCGCGAACCTGTTCAAGAATGGCCGTCCAGTCTTCGCGCCCGCGCCCGGCGGCGCGAGCCTGGTTGTAAACTTCGCGGGACGCCGCGCCCAGCGGCATCGGAACGTGGAGCTGGTTAGCCACGTCCAGGGCGATCCCCAGATCTTTATGCGCAAGGTCGATCATGAAGGCGGGTGAAAGATCGCCTTTCAGCACCTTGTTTGGCCATGAGGTGGTGAAGTGGCCTTTACCCGCCGGCGTGCCGCTCATCACCTTCAGCGCCACGTCAAAGGAGAGGCCAAGCGCTTCACACAGTACCGCCGCCTCGGCGGAAAGCGCGTTCAGGGCGATGCTCATGTAGTTATTGATGAGCTTTACGCGGATGCCCATGCCCGGCCCGCCGGCGTTAATCAGTTCATTGCCCATCGCCATTAAGACGGGGGTGGCGCGTTCCACCTGCTGCGCGGTGCCGCCCGCCAGCAGGAGCAGCGTGCCGGCGATGGCATGGTCAGACGTGCGTCCCACGGGCACGTCCATCAGGCTGAAGCCCCGCTCAGCCATGTCGCGGATCAGCGCGTCGGTTTGCAGCGGGTGGATGGTGGACATATCAATCACCAGCGCGTCGCGGGATAACCCTTCGCACACGCCGTGCTCGCCGAACAGTACGCTGCGCACCAGGTCGCCGTTTGGCAGCATGGTAATGACGAATTCGGCGTCCGTTGCGGCCTGAGCGGGCGTAGCCGCCGCCCGTGCGCCGCTCTCCACCAGCGCCTGAACCGCCTGCGGGTTCACGTCAAAGACGTTAAGCTGGTGACCTTGCTTCAACAGATTCTTCGCCATTGGCGCGCCCATCTGCCCTAAACCGATAAATGCGATTGCTGACATGCCTCTCTCCTGTCACATCGTGTCAATTTCTGCGCGTTTGTGTTGTCTGTTTTTGATCGTATTTGTAATTTATAGTCAAAAAATTGACACGGGTCACTTTTTAAACATTTGGTGAAATTAAAATGAAGGCATCAGAAATCGCAGAAGGAATCACCATGACTCGCATCGTTTGTGTCGGCATTACCGTGCTGGATCGCATCTGGTATCTCGATGATTTACCGAAAGAAGGTGGGAAATATGTCGCAAAAGACTACACGGAAGTGGGCGGCGGCCCGGCGGCCACGGCGGCAGTGGCAGCGGCAAAGCTGGGTGCTGAAGTGGATTTTATTGGCCGGGTGGGGGACGACGATACCGGCAGACGGCTGCTCGCGGAGCTGGAATCCCTGGGGGTAAACACCCGCTATACGCGCGTGTTTAACGGTGCCCGATCGTCACAATCGGCGGTGCTGGTGGACGCAGGCGGAGAGCGAGTGATTGCCAACTACCCCAGCCCCGCTCTGCCCGCCGAGGCAGACTGGCTGCATGAAATCGACTTCTCCCAGTGGGATATTGTATTAGCAGACGTGCGCTGGCATGACGGGGCAAAACAGGCATTTACCCTGGCCCGTCAGCAGGGCGTACCGACGGTGCTTGATGCGGATGTCACCCCGCAGGATATCGCGGAGCTGATCGCCTTAAGCGACCACGCGGCCTTCTCCGCGCCGGGGTTGCGCCGCCTTACGCACCGGGACGAAACAGAAAATGCCCTCAGAAAAGCACAAACGCTCACAAATGGACATGTGTATGTCACGCAGGGGCGAGAGGGCTGCTTCTGGCTGGAAAACGACACGCTATGTCATCAGCCTGGCTTTGAGGTGAACGTCATTGATACCACCGGCGCGGGCGACGTTTTCCACGGTGCGCTGGCGTTCAGCCTGGGACAGCAATCCACCGCCGCAGACGCCGTGCGTTTTGCCAGCGCCGTCGCAGCGCTGAAATGCACAAAGCCCGGCGGGCGCGCAGGTATACCCGACTGTGATCAAACCCGCTCTTTTTTGTCACTTTTTGTATAAAATGCGGGGCGTGATGGTTTTCAGAGGACAGCCCATGAGCCTTACCGAACTGACCGGCAACCCGCGTCACGATCAGCTGCTGACGCTGATTGCCGATCGTGGCTATATGAACATTGATGAACTGGCGCAGCTGCTGGACGTGTCGACGCAAACGGTGCGCCGGGATATCCGTAAGCTCAGCGAGCAGGGGCTGATTACGCGTCATCATGGCGGCGCGGGCAGGGCGTCCAGCGTGGTGAACACGGCGTTCGAACAGCGCGAAGTGTCGCTTACTGAAGAGAAGCGGGCGATTGCCGAAGCCATTGCGGACTATATTCCCGATGGCTCGACCATCTTTATTACTATCGGAACCACCGTGGAGCACGTTGCCCGGGCGCTGCTTAACCATAATCATCTGCGCATCATCACCAACAGCCTGCGGGTGGCGCATATTCTGTATAAGAACCCGCGCTTTGAAGTGATGGTGCCGGGCGGCACGCTGCGCCCGCACAACGGCGGCATTATCGGCCCGGCGGCGACGGCGTTTGTGTCGGGCTTCCGGGCGGACTATCTCGTGACCAGCGTCGGGGCGATTGAACACGACGGCGCGATGATGGAGTTTGACGTCAACGAAGCCAGCGTGGTGAAAACCATGATTGCCCACTCCCGCCACATTTTACTGGCGGCCGATCATACGAAATACCACGCCTCCGCGGCGGTTGAAATTGGCAACGTGGCGCAGGCGACGGCGCTGTTCACCGATGAGCTGCCCGGCTCGGCGCTGCAAAACCACCTCAAATCCAGCAAGGTTGAGGTTGTCGAAGTCAATTCCGGAGAAGAGCAGCAGGCTGGCTGACCTTCTGATGGCCCGATATGTCGATTCGGGCCTTTCCTTTCTCTAAGCTGAATCTGGCGCATAGCTAAAGTTTCTCTTTCCCGCTACAGTTACTTTTCCACGGCGAAAGGAGATAAACATGCTTTATATCTTTGACTTAGGAAATGTAATCGTCGATATCGATTTTAACCGGGTGCTGGGTGCATGGAGCGATTTTAGCCGTGTTCCGCTGGCGACGTTAAAGCAGAATTTTGCGATGGGCGAGACTTTCCATCTGCACGAGCGCGGTGAGATCAGCGATGAAACGTTCGCAGAGCGTTTCTGTCAGGAAATGGGTCTCTCGTTAAGCTACGAGCAGTTTTCCCACGGCTGGCAGGCCATATTTGTCGCGATCCGCCCCGAAGTGATCGACATCATGCACAAGCTGCGCGAGCAGGGACATCGAGTTGTTGTGCTGTCTAATACCAACCGCCTGCATACCACCTTCTGGCCGGATGAATACCCGGAGATCCACGCGGCGGCTGATAAAGTGTATCTCTCCCAGGAGATGGGGATGCGTAAACCGGAGGCGCGCATCTACCAGGCGGTGTTGCAGGAAGAAGGATTCACGGCGGCGGATGCGGTCTTTTTTGACGACAACGCCGATAATATAGAAGGGGCTAACCAGTTAGGCATCACCTCCGTTCTGGTGACCGGAAAAGAGACGATACCGAACTACTTTGCGAAGCAGTTATGCTAAAAACCGTTCATCAAAAAGCCAACCATCACACGCGCCCGCTCAGGGCGTGGCTGAAACTCCTCTGGCACCGCATTGATGAGGACAACATGACCACGCTGGCAGGCAATCTCGCCTACGTGTCATTGCTCTCGCTGGTTCCGCTGGTGGCGGTGATTTTTGCGCTTTTTTCGGCGTTTCCGATGTTTGCCGATGTGAGCATGCAGCTTCGTCATTTCGTCTTTGCGAACTTCATTCCTGCCACCGGCGACGTGATCCAGAACTACATCGAACAGTTTGTCGCTAACTCCAGCAAGATGACGGCGGTGGGGGCGTGTGGGCTGATTGTCACCGCGCTGCTGCTGATGTACTCCATCGACAGCGCGCTCAACACCATCTGGCGGAGCAAAAAAGTTCGCCCGAAGGTCTATTCCTTTGCCGTCTACTGGATGATATTAACCCTCGGCCCCTTGCTGGCGGGGGCGAGCCTGGCGATCAGTTCCTACCTTCTTTCGCTGCGCTGGGCGAGTGACTTAAACAGCGTGATCGATAACATGCTGCGCATCTTCCCGCTGATTTTATCGTGGCTTTCGTTCTGGCTGCTTTATAGCGTGGTGCCAACCACGCGTGTACCTAACCGGGATGCCGTGGTTGGCGCGCTGGTCGCGGCGTTACTCTTTGAGCTGGGCAAGAAGGGATTCGCGCTTTATATCACCATGTTCCCCTCTTATCAGCTGATTTACGGCGTGCTGGCGGTAATCCCCATTTTGTTTGTCTGGGTCTACTGGACGTGGTGTATCGTCTTGCTTGGCGCCGAAATAACTGTCACTCTCGGGGTCTACCGCGAACTCAAAAAAGCAGCAGAAGCTGAAAAACAACAAGAAGCAGACCAACCATGATTGCATTGATTCAGCGCGTAACCCGTGCCAGCGTCACCGTGGAGGATGAGGTGACGGGTGAAATTGGCCCAGGACTTTTGGTGCTCCTGGGTGTCGAAAAGGATGACGACGAACAAAAAGCCAACCGCCTGTGCGAGCGCGTGCTGGGCTACCGGATTTTCAGCGATGCGGAAGGCAAGATGAACCTGAACATTCAGCAGGCTGGCGGCAGCGTGCTGGTGGTCTCCCAGTTTACGCTGGCCGCCGATACCGAGCGCGGCATGCGCCCGAGTTTTTCGAAGGGCGCGGCACCGGATCGCGCAGAAGCCCTTTATGAGTATTTTGTTGAGCGCTGTCGCCAACAGGACATGAATACACAAACCGGACGATTCGCTGCGGATATGCAGGTTTCGCTGGTGAACGATGGCCCCGTCACATTCTGGCTCCAGGTTTGAGCCAGCTGGCGGCCTGGCCGCGGGTAACAAGAGAGAGTACAGCTATGTATCACCTTCGAGTACCGCAAACGGAAGAAGAGTTAGAGGTTTATTACCATTTCCGCTGGGAAATGCTGCGCAAGCCATTACATCAGCCGAAAGGATCTGAACGCGACGCCTGGGATGCAATGGCGCATCATCAGATGGTGGTGGACGAAGAGGGCAACCTCGTCGCCGTGGGGCGTCTGTATATCAATGCCGATAACGAAGCCTCTATTCGCTTTATGGCCGTTCACCCCTCCGTGCAGGACAAAGGCCTTGGAACGCTGATGGCGATGACGCTGGAATCCGTTGCCCGTCAGGAAGGGGTTAAGCGCGTCACCTGTAGCGCCCGCGAAGATGCCGTTGAGTTCTTTGCCAAGCTCGGTTTCGTGAATCAGGGTGAAATCAGCGCCCCGCAGACCACGCCGATTCGTCACTTTTTGATGATCAAACCTATCGCCACCCTGGATGATATTCTCCATCGCGCCGACTGGTGCGGACAGCTCCAGCAGGCGTGGTATCAGCACATACCGCTCAGTGAAAAAATGGGCGTGCGTATTCAGCAGTATACCGGACAAAAATTTATCACCACCATGCCGGAAACCGGCAACCAGAACCCGCACCATACCCTGTTTGCCGGGAGCCTGTTTTCTCTCGCCACGCTCACCGGCTGGGGGCTGATCTGGCTGATGCTGCGCGAGCGTCATCTCGGCGGCACTATTATTCTTGCCGATGCCCATATTCGTTACAGCGCGCCGATTAGCGGCAAGCCGAGCGCGGTGGCCGACCTGGGCGCTCTGGGCGGCGATCTCGACCGCCTGGCGCGTGGACGTAAAGCACGCGTGCAGATGCAGGTTGAGCTGTTTGGCGATGATACGCCAGGCGCTGTGTTTGAAGGCACCTATATCGTTCTTCCTGCGAAGCCGTATGGCGCGTATGAAGAGGGGGGGAACGAGGAGGAGTAACGGTCTTCTGGAAAGCGGCTCGCAAATACACAACGTAGCAGGACGTATCCTTCGCTTTATTCGGCGTATCCCATTAACGTAATCAGCAAGGGGTACGTCATTGACGTACATTAGACATTTGTTACTATAAGCCAATGGCGTATGTTTAATGCTATTCATTGAAACGGACATTTTCACAGAAGACGTCAAAACGTTACTGGATGACGACGAATATCATAGGTTCCAGATATTCCTGGCGACGCAACCGGAGTACGGCGATCTTATCCAGAATACGGGAGGCTTGCGGAAGATTCGCTGGCTTGCTGGCGGAAAGGGAAAGCGTGGTGGAGTCAGAGTTATCTATTTTTACCGTACGCGTGAGTTTGAAATCAGACTGCTGCTCATCTATCGCAAAGGGATTAAAGATGACCTGTCCGCGGGGGAGGAAGCTATTCTGAAAAAGATGATAGAGAGGTGGTAAATGGATAAGACGCTGTTTGAGCGATTAACCCAAAGCGTTGGGCAAATGAACGAGATTGCCGAGGGCCAACGCGAGCCGTCGCGTACCTTTCAAATCGATGCGATGAAAATAAAAGAAATTCGTCAGGCATCCGGGTTGTCGCAGAGTAAATTCGCGACCTTAATCTCTGTCAGCGTTGATACATTGCGTAACTGGGAACAAGGCAGACGCTCGCCTACGGGCCCGGCTAAAGCGCTGTTGCGCGCTATTGCTAACGATCCTCAACATGTCATCCCTGCGCTATCGCAGTAATTAGCCCGGTTGCACTGAGGCTCACCGGGCTTTTATGGAGATTACTCCCCTTCACCCGGGAACAGGAACGGGTTAATCGAGCTACGGGCAAAGCCCTCCTGCTCCATTTTGGCGTCCAGAATCAACGAGGCGAGATCGTCGGCCACTGCTTCGACTTTCGGATCCTTTTCCTGATACAGAATCTTCAGGTAAGTCCCGCAGTCGCCGCAGCTTTCGGCTTTCACCGCCGCGTCTTCATTTTCCAGCGACCAGTAGTTGAGATCGCGAGTCTGCTCGCAGTTGCTGCACTTGATGCGCACCACGTGCCACTCGGTTTCACACAGGTTGCAGTGCAGGTAGCGCAGCCCCTGCGTCGTCCCAATCTGCACCATGCTGGAGACCGGCATTGAGCCGCACACCGGGCAGAACTGGCGCGCTTCGCCGTATTCGGCGCGGGCTTTACCCGGGATCAGGCTCGCCATTTGCGCCCAGTAAAGCGACAGCGCAGCCCAGATAAACGGCGCTTTATCGCTGCTGACCAGCGAGAAGTCGGAGGCAAACAGCGCGCTCGCCATCTCTTCCAGCTCTTGCTCTGAAGCTTTTTCCAGGTTCTCAATGACCGCCAGCGCCGTGCCGCTCATCTCCGGCTTCAGCTCGGCAATCAGCGAATGCAGCAGCTTATGCCAGTGCTTGTCGCGCGGCAGGACGTGAATATCCAGCGGCGGCTTGCCCTGCTCGTTAGCTTCTTTGATGCGCGCGGTCAGGTCCATTTGCAGCGGGTGATCGTACAGCACCACCTCCTGCGCATGGGCAACCAGCGCGGCAAAACGCAGAAAATCGCCCAGCGGGTTGTTCTCTGCCAGCTCGCGCAGACGCTCTGCGCGGCGGTTGTAGAGGTTCTTGAGTCTGGGGAATAACAACGGCGGAATATACTCCGCCGTACGTTTCTCGCTCGACCCCAGCTCATCTTGCGGGATTATGCGAATACTCATTCAGATGACTTTTCCTGTTTCTGGCGGACTTCACGGTACCAGCGCGGGTGATGTTTCTTCGCCCACGTTTTGGTTACCCATCCTTCCACCATCGCGGTAATGGTGCCTTTCACCCAGAGGGCGGCGTAAATATGCACCATGATAACCACAATTAACGCCACTGCGGCAAATGAATGCAGCATTAACGCAAATCGGATCACCGGGATTGAGAAAGCAGGCGCAAAGTACGGACGCCAGATGATCACGCCGCTCACCAGCAACAGGACCAGGAAGATAATCGCCGCCCAGAATACGCATTTCTGACCGAAGTTATAACGCCCGGTATCACCCACTTCCTCGTTGACGACGATCTTACGAATATTCTTCGCCCAAAAGATATCATCCCGATTGATTAGGTTATGGTGCCAGTAACGGAAAAACATGATGATAAACGAGGCAAACATCACCACACCCACGAACGGGTGAAGGATGCGCGCCAGCTGCGGCGTGCCCAGGATCTGCATCAGCCAGTTGAAGGAGGGGAAGAAGAACCCCAGCCCGCTTATCGCCGCCAGCATGAAGCAGAAGGCGGTGACCCAGTGGTTGATGCGTTCCGGCGCGGTGTAGCGCACGATGGTGTCACGTTTTCTCATTTGCGCACCTCGTCTTTCTCTTCATGCAGGTTGTCGTCTTCCTCTTCCGCGCGGTTCGGACCGACGCCGACGTAGTGGAAGATGCTCGCTGCAAAGGTAGCCGCAAAACCGACCGCGGCCAGCGGTTTCCAGATGCCTTTCCAGAACTTCACGGTGGCGCTGATTTCCGGGTTCTCCGGCAGGCCGTGATACAGGTTCGGCTTGTCGGCGTGGTGCAGCACGTACATCACGTGCGTCCCGCCAACCCCGGCCGGATCGTACAGACCAGCATTATCGTAACCACGGGTTTTCAGCTCGCCCACGCGCTCTGCCGCCAGCGTTTTCATATCCTCTTTGGAGCCAAAGTGGATAGCGCCGGTTGGGCAGGTCTTCACGCATGCTGGCTCCTGGCCGACGTTTACGCGGTCTACGCACAGGGTACATTTGTAGACGCGGTTGTCTTCCGGGTTCATGCGCGGCACGTCGAACGGACAACCCGCGATGCAGTAGCCGCAGCCAATGCACTGCTCGGACTGGAAGTCGACGATGCCATTGGCATACTGAATGATAGCCCCTTCTGACGGACACGCCTTCAGGCAGCCCGGATCCGCACAGTGCATACAGCCGTCTTTGCGGATAAGCCATTCCAGTTTGTCGTTCTGCTCTACTTCCGAGAAACGCATTACCGTCCAGGACTTGGCGGTCAGGTCTGCCGGGTTGTCGTACACTCCGACGTTGTGACCCACTTCGTCACGGATGTCGTTCCACTCTGAACAGGCCACCTGACAGGCTTTACAGCCGATACAGGTGGTCACGTCGATAAGCTTCGCCACTTCCTGCTGGTGGTCCCGCGCCTGAGGCGCGGGCGTGAAACCGTTAGTCGCGGAACGACGGATAATGTCTTGAGATTGATAAGCCATAAGTCGTCTCCGTTACACCTTTTCCACGTTCACGAGGAAGGCTTTAAACTCCGGCGTCTGCGTGTTCGCATCGCCGACGAACGGCGTCAGGGTGTTCGCAATGAACCCTTTCTTCGCCACGCCCTCATAGCCCCAGTGAATCGGAATACCGATGGTATCCACCTGCTGACCGTGAACGTTCAGCGTGCGAATACGCTTGGTCACTACCGCTTTGGCTTTGATGTAGCCACGGTTGGAAGAGACCTTCACGGTATCGCCATGGGCAATGCCGAGCTTGTTCGCCAGCTTCTCGCCGATCTCCACAAACTGTTCCGGCTGCGCGATGGCATTAAGCAGCGCGTGCTTGGTCCAGTAGTGGAAGTGTTCGGTCAGACGGTAAGTGGTGCCCACGTACGGGAACTTGTCCTTTTTACCCAGCGCTTCAAAGTCGCCCTTGAAGATACGCGCTGCCGGGTTAGAGACCACGTTCGGGTGCAGCGGGTTGGTGCCCAGCGGCGTCTCAAACGGCTCGTAGTGTTCCGGGAACGGCCCTTCCGCCATCTTGTCGATAGCAAACAGGCGCCCCATCCCTTCAGGCTGCATGATAAACGGCCCAACGTCGCTGCCCGGTGCGGCAGTGCTGTAGTCCGGAATATCCACGCCGCCCCATTTCGCGCCGTCCCACTTCAGAAGCTGACGCTTCGGATCCCACGGGTTGCCCTGCGGGTCAGCGGAGGCACGGTTATAGAGGATGCGGCGGTTAAGCGGCCACGCCCATGCCCAGCCCAGCGTATTACCGAGGCCCGACGGGTCGGCGTTGTCGCGGTTGGCCATCTGGTTGCCTTTCGGCGTCCAGCTACCGGCAAAGATCCAGCAGCCGCTTGACGTCGTACCATCATCGCGCAGGTGCGCGAAGGTGCTGAGCTGGTCGCCTTTTTTCGCCAGAACCGCACCGGTCGCCGGGTCGATAACGTCCGCCAGCGCCTTACCGTTGCTCTCCATGGCCACTTCTTCCGGCGCAGGGTTTTCCGGCGTCGAGTAGTTCCAGGTCATGTTCAGCACCGGCTCAGGCGTTGCGCCGCCCTCAGAGGCGTACATTTTACGCAGGCGTAAGAAGATGCCGGCCAGGATCTCGCCGTCGTTCAGGGCGATGCCCGGGGCGTCCGCGCCTTTCCAGTGCCACTGCAACCAGCGGCCAGAGTTGACGATAGAACCGTTCTCTTCCGCGAAACAGGTAGACGGCAGACGGAACACTTCGGTCTGAATCTTCGACGGATCAACGTCGTTCGACTCACCGTGGTTCTGCCAGAAGGTCGAGGTTTCGGTATTGAGCGGGTCAATCGTCACCAGGAACTTCAGCTTCGACAGAGATTCGACAACCTTGTTCTTGTTCGGGAACGACGCGACCGGGTTAAAGCCCTGGCAGATATAGCCGTTGACCTGGCCCTGATGCATCATCTCGAAGTACTGGAGGACGTCGTAACCTTTGTCCCACTTCGGCAGCCAGTCAAAGCCCCAGCTGTTGTCCGCCGTCGCCTTGTCGCCGTAGAAGGCTTTCATCAGCGAGACGAAGAACTTCGGATAGTTGCCCCAGTAGTTCACCTGGCCTTCGAGCAGCGGTTTTGGCGTGCTGGCCGTCAGGTAAGTTTGCAGGTCAGTCTGTTTTTCGCTTGGCAGGTTCATGTAGCCCGTCAGGCTCTGAGACAGCAGGCCGAGGTCGGTCAGACCCTGGATGTTAGAGTGACCGCGCAGGGCGTTCACGCCGCCGCCAGCCATCCCCATGTTGCCGAGCAGCAGCTGAACCATCGCCATGGTGCGGATGTTCTGCGCGCCGATGGAGTGCTGCGTCCAGCCGAGCGCATACAGGAACGACGCGGTTTTATCTTTCGCGCTGGTTTCCGCAATCAGCTCGCACACCTTCAGGAAGTCTGCCTTCGGCGTCCCGCAGATGTTCTCGACAACGTCCGGCGTGTAGCGGGAAACGTGCTCTTTCAGCAGGTTCCACACGCAGCGCGGGTGTTGCAGGGTGGTGTCGCGCTTCGCAAAGCCGTTTTCGTCCAGCTCGTAGTTCCAGCTGGTTTTGTCGTATTTGCGTTTTTCGGCGTCATAACCGCTGAACAGGCCATCGTCGAAGCTGTAATCCTCACGCACGATCAGGCTGGCGTTGGTATAGGCTTCGGTGTATTCGCGGTTATATTTTTCGTTGGTCATCAGGTACAGCAATACGCCTGACAGGAAAGTGATGTCAGTACCTGAACGAATAGGGGTGTAGAAATCCGCCACTGACGCCGTACGCGTAAAGCGGGGATCGATCACAATCAGTTTCGCACCGTTGTGGATTTTGGCTTCCATCGCCCAGCGGAACCCGACAGGGTGCGCTTCAGCGGCATTACCGCCCATCACCACAATGAGGTTGGCGTTCTTGATGTCGACCCAGTGGTTGGTCATCGCACCGCGACCAAATGTTGGAGCAAGACTTGCTACCGTTGGTCCGTGTCAGACACGCGCCTGGTTGTCGACCGCGAGCATACCGAGTGCGCGCGTAAATTTCTGGGTTAAATAGCCGGTTTCGTTACTGGAGGCTGAAGCACACAGCATCCCGGTGGAGAGCCAGCGGTTAACGGTGGTGCCTTCGGCATTCTTCGCGATAAAGTTGGCATCGCGGTCTTCTTTCATCAGCTTAGCGATGCGATCGAACGCCTCTTCCCAGCTGATTTGCTGCCATTTATCAGAGCCTGGCGCGCGATACTCAGGAAACTTCAGGCGGCTCTCGGAGTGGATAAAATCTACCAGACCGGCCCCTTTCGGACACAGCGCACCACGGTTGACCGGATGATCCGGATCGCCTTCAATGTGGAAAATGGATGCTTTGGCGTTTTTCGCACCGTCGCCGAGGCTATACATTAACAGCCCACAGCCGACGGAGCAGTACGTACAGGTGTTACGGGTTTCGCGGGTACGCAGCAGTTTATACTGCCGCGTTTCCGCCAGCGCTACGCCGGGCGCAAAGCCCAGTGCCGCCGCCGTGGTGCCTGCCATACCGCCAGCGCAGATCTTAAAGAACTGCCTTCTGCTGACCTGCATGGGTCACTCCTTGGTTCATTACGACATTGCTATGTAGTTTTACTTTGCGGTTGAGAATTAACCGCAAAGGAGAAAAATTTGCATTAAACCCCCATTTCTCCGAGGGATAAGCGCAGAATACCACAATGTCGGTACGCCTGTTCCAACGGCGTTAAAACAAAGTGAACGTATTATCACGGCATTGATTATAAAATGTGATATCAGTCACATTTTTCTCTGGGGATGTTAAGGGTGTGTAGCAGGCGACCGGTTGCACCCCTCCGAATTGAGTAGGAGAATGGTTGCTGAAAAGTTGATCCATACTATGCGTAAGGTCTGCTGTTTGTGTTGCAATAGCAGGCTCACTTCCGTGGTTGTTCAGGAATACCGTTGTGTCTAAACAAAACCGTGCTGCCCACGCGTCGCCACTGCCTGCGGGCATTGTGGAACTGTCGGTACACAGACCGCCCCATATCTCAGATGCCACGCCAGATTTTCTGGCGGAAGAAGTCCCCGTTGCGCTGGTTTACAACGGTATTTCGCATGTGGTGATGATGGCCTCGCCGAAAGATCTCGAGCTGTTCGCCATCGGTTTCTCCCTCTCGGAAGGCATTATTGCCCATCCGCAGGAGATCTACGGCATGGACGTCGTGCCGGCCTGCAACGGTCTCGAAGTGCAAATCGAACTCTCCAGCCGCCGCTTTATGGGGCTTAAAGAGCGTCGACGGGCGCTGGCCGGACGTACCGGCTGCGGCGTGTGCGGCGTTGAACAGCTTAACGATATTGGTAAACCGATTGTTCCCCTGCCGTTCACCCAGACGTTTAATCTGGCGCATCTTGACCGGGCGCTTGAGCATCTGAACGACGTTCAGCCCATCGGCCAGCTCAGCGGCTGTACGCATGCGGCGGCGTGGGTATTGCCGTCGGGGAGTATTGCAGGCGGGCATGAAGACGTTGGCCGCCACGTGGCGCTGGACAAGCTGCTGGGCCGCCGCGCACGGGAAAACAACGTCTGGCAGCAGGGCGCGGCGTTAGTCTCCAGCCGTGCCAGCTATGAGATGGTGCAAAAGTCCGCCATGTGCGGCGTGGAAATCCTGTTTGCGGTGTCGGCGGCAACCACGCTGGCGGTGGAGGTGGCGGAGCGCTGTAACCTGACGCTGGTGGGGTTCTGCAAGCCGGGTAGAGCAACCATTTATACCCATCCTCAGCGGTTAATGGTTGATCAGTAATTTTGAATGATATAGGCAAATCCTTCCGCTTTTAGTTGATCGGGATGAGGGCTACTATTTATCTCATCAAGGCACGGTGCCTTACCAAAACAACTTAACGAAAGGGTTTATCTCATGAAAAGCATCAAAACTTTTGTCGCTGTAATCGCTCTGGCTACATCTTTCGGTTCTTTCGCTGCGCAGACAGTGACCGCATCCGCCTCTACGCTGGACGGTGCTGAAGCTAAAATCGCCGCACAGGCTCAGGAAGCAGGCGCGTCATCCTATAAAATTACCCAGGCGTTCACCGGTAACCGCGTCCACATGACCGCTGAACTGAACAAATAATTTCGCTATACCGTCGAAAGAGCGCCCCTGGGGCGCTTTTTTAGTTTATACCCGCCAGACGCAGCAGCGCCGTCACCACCGCCG
The DNA here is from genome assembly GCF_014896205.1 of Enterobacter cloacae complex sp. I2. Lineage (NCBI taxonomy): Bacteria > Pseudomonadati > Pseudomonadota > Gammaproteobacteria > Enterobacterales > Enterobacteriaceae > Enterobacter > Enterobacter cloacae complex sp. I2. The sequence goes on along the minus strand of NZ_JADBRA010000020.1, from coordinate 71,411 downwards.
CCGCGACGATCACCACAATTAACGGCATTTTTCGCCAGGCCAGAAACACAGCGAACCCCACGCCCAGCACGCGCGCCATCCCCGCAAAATGTTCCCCTTCATAAAACGTTGTTGCCAGCGCGACGGAGAACAGCAAAACGGTAGCCGCATCGGAAAGCAGCGCCTGCGATCGTTCAGAAAGCGCCAGCCGGTTGCCGAGCTTTGCCCCGCCAAGACGCATCAGATAGGTTCCGGCAGAAAGAATGGCGATGCCGAGAATAAAGACCGTCATGTTTTCCATTATTTTTTCCTCGCGGCGAGACCGAGCAAAGAGAGCAGTACTGGCAGGCCCACCGGCGCAAACGGCACCGCTGCCAGCGACAACACAGCACCGCTACAGGCGCGGATCAGCGTGGTGCGGTTTTTAAATGCCGGCACGACTAACGCCAGCAGGATCGCCGGAAACACCGCGTCCAGCCCGATGGTCTCCGGGTCCGGCAGCAGCTTGCCGACCATTGCCCCCAGCACCGCCCCCAGCGGCCAGATGATTGCCACGCCTAGCCCGCACAGCCAGTAGGCCGCCTTACGCTGCTCGGCGGTTTTTTGCGACAGGCCGAACACCACGCTTTCATCGTTCATGATATGACAGCCCAGAAAGCTCAGGCCGCGCTTGCCCACCAGCTCACGTACCGTCACGCCGAACGGCACATGGCGGGCGTTAACCAGCAAACCGGCCGCCGCCGCTGCCAGCGGATTGCCGCCGCTCGCCACGATGCCGATGAACATAAACTCGGATGCGCCCGCCAGCACCGTGAGGGAAAGCACAAACGGCACCCACAGCGGGAAGCCGTAGGCCATCGCCAGCGAGCCGTAAGACATGCCGACCACGCCTACCGCGAGGCAGACCAAAATTATCGCTTTTATCGTGTCGCCTTTCAGACAAGAGAGGTGATTCTTCATACCCTTTTAGCCATATCGAACGTATTTCCATTATAATGAACGCATCAAAATCGTTTTACAAGATGAACGAATCGTTCGTTATAGAGAGACAGAGGCCGTTTTTATGACGCAGCCAATCAGCGTGATCGCCAAAAGCCTGGTGCGGGAACGCCTGCGAACCGGGCTTTCACTGGCGGAAATTGCCCGCCGTGCCGGGATCGCCAAATCCACGCTTTCTCAGCTGGAGTCTGGCAACGGCAATCCCAGCCTGGAAACGCTCTGGTCGCTTTGCGTGGCGCTGGATATTCCGTTTGCCCGGTTACTGGAGCCGCAGCAGCCCGTCACGCAGGTGATCCGCCGCGGCGAGGGCACAAAGGTGGTTGCCGGGCAGGCGAACTACGAGGCGATTTTGCTGGCGGCGTGTCCGCCGGGGGCGCGTCGTGATATCTATCTGCTGCTGACTCAGCCGGGCGCAGACCGTATTTCCCAGCCGCATCCGCCGGGGTCGGTTGAGCACATTATCGTGACCCAGGGGCGGGCGATGGTCGGCCTGATCGACGCGGCGGAAGAACTCGGCCCGGGCGATTACATTTGCTACCCCGCCGATCAGCCGCATATCTTTAAGGCGCTGGAGCCGGATACGCACGCCCTTCTGGTGGCGGAACAAAATTAACGAAGATACGGAAAATCATGTCGCTCAAAGCCATTGCTAAAGAACTGGGGCTGTCCGTCACTACCGTCAGCCGCGCCCTCAACGGGTATGACGACGTTTCTGCTGAGACGCGCGCCCGCGTGGAGGCGGAGGCCCAGCGCCGTGGCTACCGACCTAATACGTTTGCGCGCCGCCTGAAGATGGGCAAAATTGATGCCGTCGGCCTCGTTTTTCCCGTGCATCCTGTTCCGCTCAATAACAGCGTTTTTATGGACATGGTCGGCGAAATTAGCCACGAACTGGCGCGACATGAGATCGATCTGCTGCTCATCGCTGACGACGATCTGGCGGACAAACACAGCTATATGCGCATGGTGCAAAGCCGGCGCGTGGATGCGCTGATTGTGGCCCATACGCTGGATCGCGATCCGCGTCTTGAGCAGCTTCAGGCCGCCGGTTTCCCTTTCCTGGCGCTTGGCCGCAGCCAGCTGCCGCAGCCGTACGCGTGGTTCGATTTCGACAACTATGCCGGCACGTACCAGGCCACCCGCTGGCTGATCGAGAAAGGCCATCAGCGCATTGCCCTGCTGGGCGAAAGCAATAATCAGGCATTCATCACCCAGCGGCGACAGGGCTACCTGGACGCGCTGCGGGAAGCCGGGCTCTCCAGCGAATGGCTGCGCGCCATGCCCCCTTCGCGTCGCGTAGGCTATGCGACCACGCAAGAACTTCTCTCCCTGCCGCAGCCCCCCACGGCCATCATTACCGACTGCAACACCCACGGCGACGGCGCGGCGATGGCGCTGGCGCAGATGGGGCGCCTGTCCGGCGACGAGGCCGTCTCGCTGGTGGTTTACGACGGTTTACCGCAGGACAGCATTGTCGATATCGACGTGGCGGCGGTGCTCCAGTCCACCCGCCAGGGCGTCGGAAAGCAGATTGCGGACATGGTGCGCCAGCTGATCAACGGCGATGACGTCGAACGGCTCCAGGTGCTCTGGCAGCCGGAATTCTTCCCGGGTCAGACGGCCTAAACCGGGCAAATTTCCAAACCCGATCACAGATCCGAAACGTTTTGGTTTGTATCCGAAACGTTTCGGATCAACACTCAAGGCATCCCGACGACAGGAGATGTCTGATGCAAGATGCCATTTTACGACTCGAAAGCACCACGGTTGACGTGGTGCTAAAAACCTATCCGTTCGCCGAAATTCTCTACTGGGGGCCGCACCTTCACCACTTTTCGCCGCAGGATGTCGCTACGCTGGCGCGGCCGGTGGCGAACGGCAGGCTGGACGTGGACTCACCGGTGACGTTGATGGCCGAGCTGGGGCACGGGCTGTTTGGCTCGCCCGGTATTGAGGGGCATCGCCAAGGGCTGGACGGGTCCCCCGTCTTTACCACTACAGACGTGCAGCAGCAGGGACACACCCTGACGGTAACGGCGGAGGATAAACAGGCGGGCCTGCGCCTGACCAGCGAGCTGGTGCTGGAGGCCAGCGGTGTGCTGGTGGTGCGCCACGGGTTAACCAACCTGAAAGCACAGGCGTGGCAGGTGGACCGATTCGCCGTCACGCTGCCGGTAGCCGAGCGCGCGCAGGAGGTGATGGCCTTTCACGGACGCTGGATCAGGGAATTTCAGCCGCACCGCGTCACGCTTGAGCACGACAGCGTTGTCATTGAAAACCGTCGGGGTAAAACGTCCCACGAACATTTCCCGGCGCTGATCGCCGGTACGGCATCGTTCAGCGAAATGCAGGGCGACGTCTGGGGCGTGCATCTGGGCTGGAGCGGCAACCACCGCCTGCGCGCCGAAGCGAAAACCGATGGTCGCCGTTATATACAGGCCGAAGCGCTTTACCTGCCGGGTGAAATGGCGATTGAAGAGGGCGAAACGCTCTGGACGCCGCGCCTGTATGCCAGCTACTCCCCGCACGGGCTGAACGGCATGAGCCAGCAGTTCCACCGCTACCTGCGCGACCACATCATCCGCTTCCCGGAAAACAAACCGCGCCCGGTACACCTCAATACCTGGGAGGGGATCTACTTCAGCCACGACCCGGAGTACATCATGCGTATGGCCGACGAGGCCGCCGCGCTGGGCGTGGAGCGCTTTATTATTGACGACGGCTGGTTCAAAGGCCGCAACGACGATCGCGCCGCGCTGGGCGACTGGTACCTGGATGAGAAAAAATACCCGAACGGCCTGACGCCGGTCATCAGTCACGTTAAACGGCTCGGCATGGAGTTTGGCATCTGGATCGAGCCGGAGATGATTAACCCGGATTCCGATCTGTATCGCGCGCATCCTGACTGGGTGCTGGCGCTGCCGGGCTACGCGCAGGCGACCGGGCGGCACCAGCTGGTGCTCAACCTGAACATCCCGCAGGCCTTTAATTATCTCGTGGAGCGCATGAGCTGGCTGCTGGGCGAACATGCTGTCGACTACGTGAAATGGGACATGAACCGCGAGCTGGTGCAGCCCGGGCACAACGGTAAAGCCGCCGCCGACGCGCAGACCCGCCAGTTTTACCGCCTGCTGGACGTGCTGGGCGAGCGTTTCCCGCACATTGAATTTGAATCCTGCTCCTCTGGCGGGGGGCGAATCGATTATGAAGTGCTGACCCGCAGCCACCGCTTCTGGGCGTCCGATAACAACGACGCGCTGGAGCGCAACACGATCCAGCGCGGCATGAGCTACTTCTTCCCGCCGGAGGTGATGGGGGCGCATATCGGTCATCATAAATGTCACGCCACCTTCCGCCAGCACAGCATCGCTTTCCGTGGGCTGACGGCGCTGTTTGGGCATATGGGGCTGGAGCTGGATCCGCTCACCGTGGATGCGCAGGAGCGTGAGGGCTATCGCCATTACGCCGCGCTGTATAAGCGGTGGCGCGAGGTGATTCATCACGGTACCCAGTGGCGCGTGGACATGCCGGATGCCACCACGCTGGCGCAGGGTATAGTGAGTGAAGACAAAACGCAGGGGCTGTTTATGGTCAGCCAGCTCGCAATGCCGGATTACACCCTGATGATGCCGCTGCGCATGCCGGGGTTAGACGCCAGCGCGCAGTACCGCATCACGCTGCTGGATCATCCGAACATTCAGATCACGGGCGAGGGTGGACACACCATGCGCAAGCTGCCGGCGTGGATGGAAGCCCCGCAAACGGCAAGCGGCGAATGGCTGATGCGGGCGGGTATTGCGCTGCCGATTCTGGATCCGGAAACCGCCATTCTGATTGGCGTGGAACGCGTGTAAAGGTGACGGGCCGGGCAGCCGGCCCTCCGTTGAGGATAAAAATAATGAACACAACAACCTGTACCCACAAAGACAACCCTAACTTCTGGATCTTCGGGCTGTTCTTCTTTCTCTACTTCTTCATCATGGCCACCTGCTTTCCTTTCCTGCCGATCTGGCTGTCGGACATCATCGGTCTGAACAAAACCCATACCGGGATTGTCTTCTCCTGCATCTCGCTGTCGGCCATTGCCTTCCAGCCGGTGCTGGGCGTCATTTCGGACAAGCTGGGGCTGAAAAAACACCTGCTGTGGATAATCTCAGTGCTGCTGTTTCTGTTCGCGCCGTTTTTCCTGTACGTCTTCGCGCCACTGTTGAAAACCAATATCTGGCTGGGCGCGCTGAGCGGCGGGTTGTATATCGGCTTTGTTTTTTCAGCCGGATCCGGGGCGATTGAGGCCTACATTGAACGCGTGAGCCGCAACAGCCTCTTTGAGTACGGCAAGGCGCGCATGTTTGGCTGCCTCGGCTGGGGGCTGTGCGCCTCAACGGGCGGCATTCTGTTTGGCATCGACCCGTCGTATGTTTTCTGGATGGGATCGGCGGCGGCGCTTTTGCTGATGCTGCTGCTGGTGGTCGCGAAACCGAAGCCCAACCAGACGGCGCAGGTGATGAACGCCCTGGGCGCGAACCAGCCGCAGATCACCGCTAAAACCGTGTTCAACCTGTTCCGCCAGCGCAGAATGTGGATGTTCATTCTGTACGTGATTGGCGTGGCCTGCGTGTATGACGTTTTCGACCAGCAGTTTGCCACCTTCTTTAAAACCTTCTTCGCCACGCCGGAAGCGGGCACCCGGGCGTTCGGTTTTGCCACCACGGCGGGGGAGATTTGTAACGCCATCATCATGTTCTGCTCGCCGTGGATCATTAACCGCATCGGCGCGAAAAACACGCTGCTGATTGCCGGGGTAATTATGGCGACGCGCATCATCGGTTCGTCGTTTGCCACCACCGCCGTGGAGGTGATCGCCCTGAAGATGCTGCACGCGCTGGAGGTCCCGTTCCTGCTGGTGGGGGCATTCAAATACATTACCGGAGTGTTTGATACGCGCCTGTCGGCCACCATCTACCTGATTGGCTTCCAGTTTGCCAAACAGTCGGCAGCGATTTTCCTCTCCGCCTTTGCCGGAAATATGTATGACCGGATCGGCTTTCAGGAGACGTACCTGATGCTGGGCTGTTTCGTACTGGCGATTACGGTGGTGTCGGCGTTTACGCTGAGCAGCAGGCGGGAGATTGCTGCACGAAGTAACACGGTGGAGGCGAACCAGGCATAGGCGCTGTAAAACGACGAAACCCACCAGAGGTGGGTTTCATAAATCGCTTTGCCTATGGTGTACGCAACCAGAACCTATAAAAAGGGGAAGTAGACAGTACAGGCTTTCAGGACCAAATTCTAACGGTTGAAGGATCCACCGTCAACTGTATCTACAGGTCTATGGTATGCTTCGGCACATCGTTCTGGGAGCACGAAAAAATGCCGCAAGTCACTAATTATAAACCGATTATTTCATTGATCTCATCAATACGTCTGGACGGATATCGCACAACGTTTCGTCCAAATAATGAATGCGAATTATACGGTATATACATCTGGTCTCAGCATGCAGCAGCGTCCATTTATCCTCTCCTCCAGAACCTTGAGATCTCTTTAAGAAACGCGGTCGACAGAGAAGCCAGGATGAGATTTGGCGATATGTGGTGGGAAACGATTCACTGCACAAAAGATAGGGATGAGTGTCATTTCTATAAAAACATCGAGAAGGCTAAAGAGTGCCTTACCCGTGAATGGCGCAAAAAAGAGATGGGACGCAGGCGAGGAGCTTATGCTCAGGTGCAACCGGTCCCGGAATGGAGTCACGATCGGATTATGGCCTCAACGGATTTTAGTACCTGGCATTATGTTTTGAACAATGAATTTAACGCTCCCGCGCCGCGAGATAACCATGGGTATTTATGGCCAAAATCATTGAGTAAAGTATTTAAAAATTACGCCAGAATTAACACGAACCCGCAAAAAGTCAGAAAAGCGCTGATCGATCTCATCTTTGAACTGAGAGAGTATCGAAACCGTTTTGTGCGTTATCGCCCGAGCAGATTGCCGTTATTGAACAGTACTGTCACGATGCGAAAGAGAGGAACGAAACCATCATCTGGGAGCATGATACGGTAGTTTATGGATTGAGAACTTTGCGCTAAAAGCAGGTGACGCGTGCGTTGCATCACCCGCTTTGCCGTTACGCTAAGTAAAACACCTCTTTCAGATCCGAACTCACCGGGCTGTTATCCGGGTTCGACGGCATGACGTCAGCCATATGTTTCCACCAGCGCTGGCAGACGTCGGTATTCGCCACCGCGTTCCAGCGCTCCTCCGACTCAATCTCCACCGTCGCAAACAGCAGGTTGCGTTCTCTGTCGAGATAAATGGCGTAGTGGTGCGCGCCGTGGGCTTTCAGCACCGCTTCCAGTTCGGGCCAGATCGGATTGTGGCGTCGGGCGTACTCTTCGTGCGCGTCCGGGTTTACCTGCATCACAAACGCTTTGCGGATCATAATGCCTCCAGATACAGCTCGCGGACCTCGTCGCGGCTGGCGGTGCGCGGGTTGCACGGCGCGCACGGATCGGCGAGGGCTTTATCCAGCCAGCCTTCAATGTCGGCTTTGGTGACGCCGAGCTGGCTGAAGCCGGACGGAATGCCGACGCGGGCGCTCAGGTCACGAATCGCCTGAATCGCTGCCATGCTGGCGGCTTCGTCGCTCATTTCGCGCGTGTCAACGCCCATTGCCTGCGCCACGCGGGCAAAACGCGCGACCGCGTTCGGGCGGTTAAAGTTTTCGATGATCGGCAGCAGGATGGCATTACATACGCCATGAGGCAGGTTGTGCGTTGCGCCCGGCTGGTGCGCCAGAGCGTGTACCAGCCCCAGCCCGGCGCTGTTGAACGCCATACCCGCCAGGTACTGACCGAAGGCCATCTGCTCGCGCGCTTCCAGGTTATGACCGTCGTCGACCGCTTTCGGCAGCCAGAGGTTGATCAGGCGAATCGCCTCCAGCGCATTGGCATCGGTCAGCGGGTGCGCGCCAACGGACACGTAGGCTTCAATGGCGTGGGTTAATGCGTCCATGCCGGTTGCGGCGGTCACGGAGGCCGGAATATCGAGCATCACACTGGCATCGTCCACCGCGATATCCGGGATGATGTTCGGGTCGATGATGACTTCTTTCACCTGACGCGCGGAATCGATGATCACCGCGTTGCTGGTCATCTCCGCCGCCGTGCCCGCGGTGGTGTTGATGGCCACCAGCGGCACGCCCGCGTTTTTCACCTTGCCGACGCCGGAATAATCGGTTGACGGACCCGGGTTGGCGGTGAGGATTTTTATCGCTTTGGCGGTATCAATTGGGCTGCCGCCGCCAAAGGCGATGATGTAATCGCATTCCGCGTCCTGGTAAGCGGCAAAGCCTTTCTGCACCAGCGCCTCCGTCGGGTTCGGGAACACCTCATCGAACAGGTGATACGACATCTGATGGGCGTCCAGCGCGGTAAACAGGCTGTCGAGCAGGCCGAGCTTCACCAGCTGGCCGTCGGTGACAACCAGCGCTTTTCCCCACTGCTTGTTCGCCACCAGGTTGACCATATCGCCGATTGCACCCGCGCCGTGCAGGCTGATTTTTGGAAGTGCCAACATAAAGCTCATGATAATTCTCCTTAATTACTGTGAATTTTATGCCCGGCGGCGCTGCGCTTGCGCGGGCCTACGGTTAAGCAGGCCGGTTAAACGCAGCTCCACCCGGCTATGAGATCCGTCTTCGCTGCATCACCCGGCGGGTAATAATCGGCAGTGAAATCACCACAATCAGCATCGCGCCGATAATCACCGACATCACAATGCCGGGCACGTTGAGCAGGCTCAGGCCAAAGGTCACCAGCCCCATCAGGAAGGCGGCGATAATCACGCCCACCATGCTGCCGGACCCGCCGAAAATATTGACGCCGCCGAGCACCGCCATCGTCACCACCGCCAGCTCCCAGCCCATCGCAATCGTCGGGCGAGTGCTGCCCAGACGCGAGGTGAGCAGCACTGACGCCAGGCCGGACATTAACCCCACCAGCGCGAACAGCATCAGGTTGTGGCGTTTAATGTTAATGCCGGAATACCACGCGCCGGTCGGGTTATTGCCGATGGCGTAGGTGCGGCGGCCAAAGTTGGTGCGGTGCAGCACAAAGGCAAACAGAGCGGCCAGCACGATAAACAGCGCGAACTCAAACGACAGCGCGCCCCAGACGTAGCCCTGGCCGAACCAGGCGAAGCTCTCCGGGTAGCTGTTCAGCGCCTGGTCCCCGAGCAGGATGTAGGCGATCCCGCGGTACAGGCTCATGGTGCCGATGGTGATGACGATGGACGACAGATTAAAGCGCGTCACCAGGATGCCGTTAAACAGTCCGCACAGCAGCCCGACGCCAAGTCCCACGCAGACCAGCAGCGGCGTATCGACGCCCGCCGCCGCGCAAAAGCCCATCACCGTGGAGCTGAGCGCGATGGTGGAGGCCACCGACAGGTCAATTTCCCGGGCGATAATCAGCATCGCCATCGGCAGCACGATGATCGCCTTTTCGGTGAAGTTGAACGTCGCATCGGAGAGGTTCCAGACGTTGAGGAAGTAGGGCGAGGCGAGCGCGTTCACTATGAATACCGCCAGCGTCACCGCCAGCAGGAAACCTTCCCAGCACAGCAGGCGCCGGAAGATGCCCGTCGCAGAGGTCGGTTCGATCGCTTCAGATGTCATCATTTTGCTCATGATTTCACCGCCAGTTTCTGACGCGCCAGCGCGGCGTCGCGCAGGATCAGCCTGCCTTTGCGCCTGTTGCCGCGCTCGTTCAGCAGCACTGCAACGATAATTACCGTGCCGGAAATGGCCATCTGCCAGAACGGGGAGACGCCGATCACCGGCAGGGCGTTGTTAATCACCCCGAGGAACAGGGCGCCAAACAGACAGCCGAGCACGCGCCCGGTGCCGCCCATGGTGCTGATCCCACCAATCACGCAGGCGGCCACCACCTGCAATTCAAAACCGTTAGCGACGTCGACATACGCAACGGCAAAGCGCGAGATCCACAGGTAGCCGCAGAACCCGGCCAGCAGTCCGGAGAGGCAAAAGCTGATGAACTGCATTTTCCCGGCGTTGATCCCGGTATAGTACGCCGCCGTCGCGTTGCCGCCTGCGGTATAGAGCGCCCGTCCGGTACGGCTGTAGCGCAGGAAGTAGCCCACCAGCAGCAGCGCGGCGATGGCGCACCAGCTCAGTACCGGCAAGCCCAGCAAAGAGGCTCGCGGCAGCCCGAGAAAGTCGGCGCTCATCTGGTTGGCGTTCACCCAGCCGCCGCCGGAGAGCAAAAAGATAATTCCGCGGTAGATGCTCATAGTGCCGAGCGTCACCACAATCGCCGGAATGCCCAGCTTCCACACCAGCAGGCCGTTCATCGCGCCCATCAGCAGCCCAAGCGCGCTTGCCAGGATAAGCAGCGGCCAGACGGGCACGTCCGGGTAGTGGAAGTTAATCAGGGCGACAATCATCCCGGTCAGGGCAAGATTGGCCGCCATCGACAGGTCGATGCCTTTGGTGAGCAGCACCATCATCTGCCCGAGCGCGAGAACGATCAGAATGGCGGTGTCGTTAAACATTTCCACCAGGTTGCCCGGCGCGACAAACGACGGCACGCGGCTGCCGATGGCGACGATCATCAGTACAATCACCGCGCCAAGCAGCGCTTCACGGTGTTTTAAGAGTGAGCTCAGCATTTATGCCGCCTCCTGTTTTGCACCGCTGGCGGCGCTGACGATGGTTTCCGCCGTCGCATCTCCCGCCTGGTATTCGGCGACCATCAGCCCCTCGTGCATTACGATGATGCGGTCCGCCATGCCCATCACTTCCGGCAGTTCGGACGAAACCATAATCACCGCCAGCCCCTGACTGACCAGCTCGGACATAAACTGATGAACGGCTGCCTTTGAGCCGATATCGATGCCTTTTGTCGGCTCATCAAGGATGATCACATCAGGGTGCGTTGCCAGCCATTTGCCGATAACGACCTTTTGCTGGTTGCCGCCGGAGAGGGTCTCTACCGCCTGCTTCCAGCTGAAGGCCTTCACGTGCAGACGTTTGGCATACTCGTCTGCCAGCTTCCATTCGCGGTCGTCGTGCAGTACGCCGCTCGGATTGAGCGTGCTGAGCTGAGGCAGGCTGATGTTCTGGGCAATCGGCAGCGCGATAATCGCCCCCTGTTTCTGCCTTTCTTCCGGCACGCAGACAATACCGGCTTTGATGGCATCCGCAGGCTGGCGAAAGCGCCGGGGCTGACCATTGAGGATAATTTCCCCGGACGCTGGCCGCGTAACGCCGGAAAGCGCCTGCATCAGTTCGGTACGCCCGGCACCGACCAGCCCGTAGAAGCCAAGGATTTCGCCTTTATGCAGGGAGAAGGAGATGTTTGCGAACTCGGTCGTGTGGCAGAGGTTTTTCACTTCCAGCACCGTTTCGCCCTTCTCGCAGTCGATTTTCGGGAAGGTTTGCGTAATGGCGCGCCCGACCATCATCGACACCATGCGCTCCTCGGTGATCTCATTTATTGCACCTGCGCCGACGAACGCGCCGTCGCGCAAAATGGTGTAATGGTCCGCCAGCTCAAAAATCTCGTCGAACTTGTGGGATATAAACAGGATGGCTTTCCCCTCCTGCTTTAAGCGCTCCACAATCTGGTAAAACTCGAGGATTTCATGCTGCGACAGCGCCGCCGTGGGTTCATCAAGAATAACCACCTGCGCCTCAAAGGAGAGCGCGCGGGCAATCGCTACCATGTGACGCTGGGCGATGCTCAGGGTTTTCAGCGTCGCGCGCGGGTCGATTTGCACCTCCAGCCGCGTGAGGATGGCCTGCGCCCGGCGGTGCATTTCCGGCCAGTCGAGCTTTTTCAGGAAGCCCTTGTGAAGGTACTGACCGACAAAGATATTTTCGGTGACCGATAGCTCATCGAACAGTACGGTTTCCTGGTGAATGGCGGTGATGCCGATTTTATGCGCCGACTCCGGCGTCGGGAGGTGCACGGGGATCGCTTTGTAGAGGATCTCGCCCTCGTCGGGCTGATAAATGCCGGTCATCACTTTGACCAGCGTCGACTTGCCCGCGCCGTTTTCGCCTATAAGCGCCGTCACTTTGCCGGGCCACAGCGCAAGCTGCACGTTCTCAAGGGCACGCACGCCGGGGAACACCTTCGTGATGCCAGAAAGCTGTAGCAATGGGGTCATGATAGTTCTCCTGGACAGGGGAATGTGTAGGGCGGGTAAGCGGCAGCGCCTCCCGCCTTTTGCCGGATGGCGCTACGCTTATCCGGCCTACAAATCGCATCAAAAGATTTTTGAGAACTTATCAATATTGCTGGCATCGTAGACGAACGGCTCGGCCATCGCGCCGTTGCCGTCAGCATCCAGCTTCACTTTGCCCAGTCTGCCCATGCTGGCCTCGCCTTTCGTGGCCGTGCCTTTCACCAGATCATCCGCCAGGTAGGTTGCCGCATAGCCGAGGTCGATCGGGTTCCAGATGGCAAAGCTCTTGCTCGCGCCGGATTTCACCGCGCCCGCCATCTCAGACGGCAGGCCTAAGCCGGTGACGTACACTTTGCCAATCTTGCCCTGGTCTTTTACCGCCTGCGCGGCGGCCACGATGCCCACGGATGAAGGCGAGACGATAACCTTCAGGTCCGGATAGGTTTTCAGCAGACCGACCGCCTCACGGTAGCTTTTGTCAGAGAGATCGTCCCCGTAGGCCACCGTCACCAGGTTGACGGAAGGGTACTTCGGCAGCACCTTTTTCATCTCCGCAATCCAGGTGTTCTGGTTGGTGGAGGTTGGCGTGGCGCTCAGCACGGCGACGTCGCCCTTTTCCACGTTCAGCGCTTTCAGAGCATCGGCGGCGAGCTTGACGTTGGTTTCGCCAATCAGGGCGTTATTGGAGGGATTGAGATGGATTTGACGTCCGGCTTTCGCCACGCCGGAATCCCACGACACAACCTTGATGCCGCGCTGCATCGCTTTTTTCAGCACCGGCACGACGGCGTCCGGATCGTTCGCGGAGATCGCGATCGCATCCACGCCCTGAGCGATCAGCCCGTTCAGCACCTCGATCTGCGCTTCCGCCGTGGTGGTGGTCGGGCCGGTATAAATCACTTTTACATCGCCTAACTCTTTGGCCGCCTCCTGCGCGCCGACGTTCGCTGCTTCGAAGAATCCATTTCCTAAGGACTTCGCCACCAGGGCGATTTTCACTTCTGCTAAAGCGGAACCGGACAACGCCAGAGCGGCAACGGTGAGGATCAAGCTTGCTTTTATTTTCATTGCTTTTACTCCACTGACTTGAGTTAGTTGTAGGGATTGCAGGTGGTTTTCGCCCCGTCTCGGTAAGCGGGGCGCGATGTTGTTAGTTGTACAGATCTAATGCGGACTGCATCGGGGTGACGCCAAAGCGTTTGCCCAGGGCGATCAGCTCTTCCCGGGTGATGGTCTGCTTCATGCCGCCCATGGAGTAGACCTTCACCAGCACCTCCGCGGATTTCTCGGCGGTGTCGATCAGGCCGAAGGTTTCATCCAGCGTCGGGCCGCTGCCGAAGACACCGTGGAACGGCCACAGCACCAGGGCGTGCTTTTGCATATCCGTCGCGGTCGCCTGGCCGATTTCATCGGTACCCGGCACCATCCACGGCAGAATGCCGACGCCGTCCGGGAACACTACCAGACACTCGGTACTGCCTTCCCACAGCTTGCGGGTAAAGAAATCAGAATTATTTTCCAGCACGTAGGTCAGGGCGATCAGGTTAGTGGCGTGGCAGTGCATGATCACGCGGTCTTTGCCGTTGGTCGCCTTGATGCGCTCGCAGTGGGAGAGGAAGTGCGCCGGCAGCTCAGAGGTCGGCACCGCGTCGTCCGTTAGCCCCCAAAGGATGTGGTAGCCCGCGCCGTCGCTGTCCACCTTCACCACGCCGAGGTTGGCTTCCGGGTCCAGCTGAACGTTGCGGAAGAACTTGCCGGAGCCGGTAACGATAAACGGCGTGTTGGCGAGCAGCGGCATCGGCTGGCTCAGGGCGATATAGCGCGGCTTCTGGTGGAAATCGGCGGCAAAGGGCTCGATATCCGCGTCGTCCAGGCGCAGCGTGAGGTTGCCGCCGTTGCGCTCGTCCCAGCCCTTCAGCCAGGCGTCGGAGGTGGCTTTGATCATGCCCTGGACGAACCAGGAGGTGGTGATGGTCTGCATACAGTGTTTCCTTTGAAAATGCCGGGTGGCGTTACGCTTACCCGGCCTGCTTTTACCTGTAGGCCCGGCATGCAATGCGCTGCCGGGCGATATTTTTTACTGACGAGCGGCGAGAACGTCCTTCTCATACGCCCGCACGTTGTCCAGCCACTGGCTGCCCGCCGGGGCGTCGTGACGCTGGCAGTACATCTCCCACACCGCCTGCCACGGCAGGGATTTCTGCTCTTCCAGCAGCGCCAGGCGCGCGGTGTAATCGCCGCTCTCTTCCAGCTGTTTCAGCGCGGCGGTTGGCTCCAGAAGGGCGCGCAGCAGGGCTTTCTTCATGTTGCGGGTGCCGATAACCCACGCCGCGATGCGGTTGATGGAGGCGTCGAAGAAGTCGAGCCCGATGTGCACGCGGTCAAACAGATCGTGGCGGATGATTTCGCTGGCAATCGCCTGGGTTTCGTCGTCCAGCAGGACCACGTGGTCGCTGTCCCAGCGCACCGGACGGCTGACGTGCAGCAGCAGGCGCGGCACGTAGAGCATGGCGGCGGAGATTTTGTCGGAGATCACCTCGGTCGGATGGAAGTGGCCAGCATCCAGGCACAGCGCGGTCTGGCGGCTGGTGGCGTAGCCCATGTAGAACTCGTTTGAGCCCACGGTGTAGCTCTCTGCGCCAATGCCGAACAGCTTGCTCTCCACCGCGTCGATATGGTGCGACGGGTCCAGCTTTTCGCTGATGGCTTCATCCAGCGCGGCCAGCAGGCGCTGGCGCGGCGCCAGACGGTCAACGGTGATGTCCTTCATGCCGTCCGGGATCCAGATATTCATCACCGACGGCGTGCCGAGCTGCTCGCCGAAATACGCGGAGACGCGGCGGCTGGCCTTCACGTGGTCGATCCAGAACTGCCGGATTTCGTCGTTGGCGTGTGCAAGGGTAAACCCGTCCGCGCTCAGCGGGTGCGAGAAGCAGGACGGGTTAAAATCCAGTCCCAGCCGGTTGGCCTTTGCCCACTCCACCCAGTTCTTAAAGTGTTCCGGTTTGATTTCGTTACGCGCGACCGGCGCGTCGGATTCGAGATAAATCGCGTGCAGGTTCAGGCGTTTTGGCCCCGGGATCAGGCTCAGCGCCAGTTCAAGATCCGCACGCAGTTCGGTGGCGTTGCGCGCTTTGCCCGGGTAGTTACCCGTTGCCTGAATGCCACCCGTCAGGGAACCGCCCGGGTTCTCGAAGCCGGCAACGTCATCACCCTGCCAGCAGTGCATGGAGACGGGCAGACGGTCGAGCTGGCGCAGCGCCTCTTCGACATCCACGCCGACGGCGGCGAAACGCTGTTTAGCCAGGTCCCAGGCTTGTTCAAGTTGAGTGGTCATGCGCAAAGCTCCTTAGTCAGTCGTTTTTGCTGAAACTGCGCCCGGTAGCGGGCAATGTCATGGCAGGGATTGGGGGTGAAGGTGGTCAGGCTGTTATTCGCCGTCACCACCGAACGGAAATCGTCAACGTTTGATAGTTCGTCCAGCGTCATTAGCTGAATGCCGATGTTGCCGAGCGTGGAAGCCTCTACGGGGCCTGCCACCACGGTAATGCCGCAGGCATCGGCGCAGAGCTGGTTCAGCAGCTGGTTCTGGCAGCCGCCGCCCACGATGTGCAGCTGGGTGAACGGTTTACCGCGAAGGTCAGCCAGCTCGCTCAGGATGTCGGCATAGAGCAGGGCGAGGCTGTCAAAAATACAGCGCGCCAGCTCGGCGGGGCGGGAAGGTACCGGCTGCCCCGCGTCAAAACAGGCGGCCTGGATCTCAGCGCTCATGTGCACCGGGTTAATAAAGCGGTCGTCGTTCGGGTTAATAAGGAAGGTGCAGGCCTTCAGCTTTTCGGTTTCCGCGATAAGCGCGGGCAGGTCGGTGACGTTCTGCTCTTTCAGCACCCGCTGGAGCAGCCACAGGCCCATGATGTTCTTCAGCACGCGGTAGCGTCCTTCGGCACCGCCTTCGTTGGTGATATTGGCGGCCAGCGCGGCGTCGCTGGTGTAGGGCGTTTTGCTCTCAAAACCCATCAGCGACCAGGTGCCGGAGGAGAGATAGGCCGCGTCTTTGCTGGCGAGCGGCGAGGCAATGACCGCGCTTGCGGTGTCGTGACTGGCGACGGCGACAACGG
The DNA here is from genome assembly GCF_014896205.1 of Enterobacter cloacae complex sp. I2. Lineage (NCBI taxonomy): Bacteria > Pseudomonadati > Pseudomonadota > Gammaproteobacteria > Enterobacterales > Enterobacteriaceae > Enterobacter > Enterobacter cloacae complex sp. I2. Next base: position 55,101 of record NZ_JADBRA010000020.1, on the reverse strand, counting down.
GAATTTCATTCCCCTGCGGGCAAATCCACTGGCCGATCACGTTGCCCGGATGGGTTGGCGCGCCGAACCAGGACGGCGAGGCGCCCGTCCATGCCAGCAGGTGTTCATCCCAGTTATCGGTATTGATATTGACCAGCTGCGTGGTGGTGGCGTTGGTGTATTCCCAGTTCATGTTGCCGGTCAGACGATAGCTTAAGTAGTCCGGGATCAGCAGCGCATGCGCCACCTTTTCAACCAGCTCTGGCTGTTGCTCAACCAGCGCACGCAGCTGATACAGCGTGTTAAACGGCAGGAACTGGATGCCGCTGCGACCATAGATGTTCTCCTTGCCAAGCTGCGCGATGGCGTGCGCCATCAGCCCATCGGTGCGGCTGTCGCGGTAGGAGACGGGCAGGCCGACGCGTTCGCCGTGACGGTCCAGCAGCACGTAATCCACGCCCCAGGTATCAATGCCGATACTGTCGATGCGGATACCGTCTTCGCAGACGTGGTGAAGTCCGGTGCGGATCTCCGCTTCCAGCGCATCGATATTCCAGGTCGCAAAACCGTCCTGTTTTTGCAGACAATTGGCGAAACGGTGCATTTCGCGAAGCGTAAGGGTGTGCTGGTCACAGTCCCAGGTGGCGAGCATTACACGGCCGCTGGATGCGCCTAAATCGACAGCCACACAATGGCGAAAAGTCATGGTCGGGTCCTTTCTTAAGTCATTAGCGATGAGTGTAAGAAAGGGAAGAAATAGCCACCTTCTCGCCACTGACAGCCCAAATCTCGCGCTGGCAAGAAAGCAAAGGTGAACGTGAGGGAGTTCACAGTTTCCAGTAATGACGGGGTTTGCAGGCAGTGTGACGCTGACCGCATTTCCCGATCTTTCCGCCTGTTTCTTGAAAAACCGGCAGCTTTTGCGCGGTTTACTGTCAAAAATTTAAGGTGAGCGTGGAAGGCCTTAATTACTATTTTGAGAACTTTTCTCATTGGTGGGGGCCGTTATGACCGTACTGCACAGCGTCGATTTTTTTCCTTCGGGAGCTTCTCCGGTCGCGATTGAGCCACGGCTTCCTCAGGCTGCATTTCCTGAGCATCATCATGATTTTCATGAGATTGTGATTGTTGAGCACGGAACGGGCATCCACGTGTTCAACGGTCAGCCGTATACCATCAGCGGCGGCACGGTGTGCTTCGTGCGGGATCACGACAGGCACCTGTATGAACATACCGACAACCTGTGCCTGACCAACGTGCTCTATCGCTCTCCGGACGCGTTCCAGTTTCTCTCCGGGCTGAATCAGCTGTTGCCGCAAGAGAAGGATGGCCACTATCCGTCGCACTGGCGGGTGAATCAGTCCACGTTGCAGCAGGTGCGTCAGCTGGTGAGCCAGATGGAGCAGAGCGAGGACGCAGAGGAGACGCACGCGATTGCCACCCGCGAGCTGCTGTTTATGCAGCTGCTGGTGCTGCTGCGCCGCAGCAGCCTGGTGGAAGGGATGGAAAATAACGACGCGCGGCTGAACCAGCTCATGGCCTGGCTGGAAGATCATTTCGCTGAAGATGTCTGCTGGGAAACGCTGGCGGACGACTTTTCGCTCTCGCTGCGCACGCTGCATCGTCAGCTCAAGCAGCATACCGGGCTCACGCCGCAGCGTTACCTTAACCGTCTGCGCCTGATCAAAGCGCGCCATCTTTTACGCCATACCGACGAAAGCGTCACGGATATCGCTTATCGCTGCGGTTTCGGCGACAGTAACCACTTTTCAACGCTGTTTCGCCGGGAATTTAGCTGGTCGCCGCGCGATATTCGTCAGGGGAAAGACGCGTTGCTTCAGTAACGCGAGGGCAGTCACCGTTTTTTTGCCGCAAAAAGGCTAATAATGTCCGGTTATTCGCCCTAGAGGTTGTGGTGTGGCTGCTCAGTTAATTCTTCGCAAAGATGATTTTTTTGCCTCCGCGAGTCAGGCCGTCGCGGTGGCGGACCGCTACCCGCAAAATGTCTTTGCCGAGCATACCCACGAGTTCTGCGAGCTGGTGATGGTGTGGCGCGGCAATGGCTTACACGTCCTCAACGACCGGCCCTACCGCATCACGCGCGGGGATCTGTTTTACATACGCGCCGAAGACAAACACGCCTACGCCTCGGTTAACGATCTGGTGTTGCAGAACGTCATCTACTGCCCTGACAGGCTTAAACTGAATGTCGACTGGGCGGGCAACATTCCGGGATTTCTGAATGCCGGAGGCGAACCGCACTGGCGCTTAAGCAGCAGCGGCATGGCTCAGGTGCGCCAGACAATTTCCCAGCTGGAGCAGGAGAGCCAGAAGGGCGACCCGGTGGCGAACCAGATGTCGGAGCTGCTTTTCGCCCAGCTGGTGATGACCCTGAAGCGCCATCGTTACGCCACGGATAATCCCTCCGCCACCACGCAGGAAGCGCTGCTGGATAAGCTGATCGCACTGCTTGCGGGCAGTCTGAACAAGAGTTTCGTGCTGGAAAAATTCTGCGAGCAGGAGCAGTGCAGCGAGCGCGCGCTGCGCCAGCAGTTCCGCACCCAGACGGGTATGACGATAAACCATTACCTGCGCCAGCTGCGCATCTGCCACGCCCAGTATCTGTTACAGCATACGGAGCTGATGGTCAGCGAAGTGGCGATGCGCTGCGGATTTGAGGACAGTAATTACTTTTCGGTGGTGTTTAACCGCGAGGTGGGGATGACGCCGGTTCAGTGGCGTCATCGCAGTCGAAAGGCGGCGTAATCAGTTCGCCATGCCGAGGCCGACAATGTTGGCGGCGATAATAATCACCACGCAGCCCAGGCTCAGCACGCCAACCGGACGGCGCCCGGCGTTGTTCCACTCCTTCAGCACCAGCCCAACCAGCCCGCCGCACAGCACGTAGAAGCTCATGTGCAGCATCCAGCTCATATAGTCATACTGCGCCGGAATGCTGGCGTGGCCCCAGGCGTAAAAGAAGAATTGCAGATACCACATCAGGCCGCCGAGCGCGGAGAGCAGAACGTTGGTAAGGATCAGGGGTTTTGCCAGCGAGAAGTCGGCTTTTACCGACAGGTTTTTCACTTTTGCCAGACGAATGAAGCAGAAGCCGAGGTTTACCAGCGCGCCGCCGCCCATGATCACCACGTAGCTTGGCAGGGCAACATACAGCGGGTCGACGCCCAGCGCCGCAGCGGCCTCGTGCATCGGTTTGGCGGCGTTCATGGCAAACGACATGCCCGCCGAGAAGACGCCGCACATCACCGCCAGCAGCAGCCCTTTCTTCAGGTTGAACTCTTCGGCCCTGATGCCCATCTTGCGTTCTTTTAGCTGGCCTGCGCGGGTGACGATCCCCACGCCGATCACCGCCACCAGCACGCCCAGCAGCGTCATCCGGCCGCCCTGGGTGTTGATCAGCACATCGAAATGACCGTTAAGGATGGGCGTCATCAGGGTGCCCACTATCAGCGTAATGCCAATCGCGATGCCGATGCCCATCGACATGCCGAGGTAGCGCATGGTGAGGCCGTAGTTGATATTACCGATGCCCCACATTGCGCCGAACAGAAACACCGGCAGTAACGTAGAGGCGTTGAAGGAGGAGAAGTAGCCCCAGAAATCGGGCAGCAGCACGGCGCTGATGGTCCACGGCAAAATCAGCCAGGAGACCGTACCGCCAACGGACCACATGGTTTCCCATGACCAGCCTTTCACCTTTTTAAACGGGGCATAGAAACAGGCAGCACTGGCCGCGCCTATCAAATGCCAGAAAATACCCATCGTAATCGCATGATTCATTTTTTTATCCTCATCGTTTTTATTGTCGGTGGCTTCCCGCCGACTTGATGAGTGTAAAAATTAGGCGGTTTGGGAACCTTCAGAAGGTTGCCGCACTTTTGTGGAGGGTGGCAATCAGCACGTTAAGCGCGTGAGCAGACTCACAATTTTGTGATTCATCGAAATTGTAATAACCCTATAAAAACTACGGCATTGATAATCATTTTCAATATCATTTAATTAACTATAATGAACCAACTGCTTACGCGGCATTAACAGCTGTGCCGCCCGACAATAATGGAGAGGATTATGAGTTATACACTGCCATCCCTGCCGTATGCCTACGACGCACTGGAACCGCATTTCGACAAGCAGACGATGGAAATCCATCACACTAAACACCACCAGACCTACGTGAACAACGCGAATGCTGCGCTGGAAAGCCTGCCAGAGTTCGCTAATCTGCCTGTTGAAGAGCTAATCACCAAGCTGGACCAGCTGCCAGCAGACAAGAAAACCGTACTGCGTAACAACGCGGGCGGTCACGCTAACCACAGCCTGTTCTGGAAAGGCCTGAAAACCGGCACCACCCTTCAGGGCGACCTGAAAGCGGCAATCGAGCGCGACTTCGGCTCCGTTGACAACTTCAAAGCGGAATTCGAAAAAGCCGCTGCAACCCGCTTCGGCTCTGGCTGGGCGTGGCTGGTTCTGAAAGGTGACAAACTGGCGGTCGTTTCCACTGCAAACCAGGACTCCCCGCTGATGGGTGAAGCCATCTCTGGCGCATCCGGCTTCCCAATTCTGGGCCTGGACGTGTGGGAACACGCTTACTACCTGAAGTTCCAGAACCGTCGCCCTGACTACATCAAAGCGTTCTGGGATGTCGTGAACTGGGACGAAGCCGCAGCGCGTTTCGCCGCTAAAAAATAAAGTTGCATTGACGCCTGTGAGAAGCGAGTCTGATGACTCGCTTTTTTTGTATCTGCGTAATGGAGGCAGCGATGCATTACCCGGTGAACGTGTTTACAGGCAAGGTAAGGGAGTACGACGGCAGCCGCCCGAGCGCCATCGCCAAAGTGCAGGTCGACGGTGAGCTGTCGCTGACCGAGCTCGGGCTGGTGGGCGACCAGCAGGCCGAAAAGAAAATCCACGGCGGGCCCGATCGCGCGCTGTGCCACTATCCGCGCGAGCACTATCAGCACTGGAAAACCGAATTTCCTGAACAGGCGGACCTCTTCGGCGCGCCCGCGTTTGGCGAAAATCTCTCAACGGAAGGGCTGACGGAAAAGAACGTCTTTATTGGCGATATTTACCGCTGGGGCGATGCCCTGATTCAGGTCACCCAGCCGCGATCGCCGTGCTTTAAGCTCAACTACCATTTCGGTATTCAGGATATGTCGGCCCAGCTGCAAAACGCGGGCAAAACCGGCTGGCTGTATCGCGTTGTGCAGGCGGGACAGGTTTCGGCGGATGCGCCGCTTGAGCTCGCGTCGCGCCTGAGTGAGGTGTCGGTGTACGAGGCCTGCGCGATTGCCTGGCATATGCCTTTCGACGATGAACAGTATCATCGCCTGCTGTCGGCGGCGGGGTTGTCTACCAGCTGGACAAGAACGATGCAGAAGCGGCGTATAAGCGGGAAGATCGAGAGTAGTTCGCGGAGATTGTGGGGGAAATAGGCTCCGTAAAAAGTAGGCCGGGTAAGCGAAGCCGCCACCCGGCACATACCGTTACGAACGCTTATACAGCGGTAGCCACAGCGTTAACCGCAGCCCGCCCAGGGGGCTGTCATCGGCTTTCACCCAGCCACGGTGCTGCTGCATGGCGGTTTCAACAATCGCCAGACCCAGCCCCGTACCGCCGGACTCGCGGTCGCGCGCCTCGTCGGTGCGGTAGAACGGACGGAAAATCTGCTCGCGATCTTCCGGGCTGACGCCTGGACCATCGTCATCAACAATGACGGTAATCCCGTCTTTATCCACCGAAAACGCCACTTCAATCTTCGTGTGCGAATAGCGCAGGGCGTTACGCACGATATTCTCCAACGCGCTTTCCAGCGTGTTGGGGTTACCGTAGAGCGGCCACGGGCCCGGCGGGAAGTTGACGGTAAACGATTTCCCCATCTGCTCTGCTTCGAACGCCGCGTTGTCCAGCACCTCGTGCCACAGGTGATTGGCTTTCACCGTTTCGCTCACCAGCGCGTTTTTCTGCTGGTTACGCGACATCACCAGCAGATCGTTGATCATGCTGTCCAGACGATGCGCTTCCGTCTCAATACGCTCCAGCTCTTTGCTTTCCCCGCTGCGGCGGCGCAGCAGGGCGGTGCCCAGCTGTAAGCGCGTGAGCGGCGTACGCAGTTCGTGTGAGATGTCTGACAGCAGGCGTTGCTGGGCAGTCATCATCCGATCAAGCGCGCTGACCATCTGGTTAAAACTGGTGCCGGCGGCCAGGAACTCCTGCGGCCCGGATTCCAGCTCCGGATGCTGCCTGAGGTTGCCTTGTGCCACTTCGTCCGCCGCGTTTTTCAGCTTACGCGCCGGTTTCGCCAGGCTCCACGCCAGCCATAACAGCAGCGGGGAACTGACCAGCATCGTGACGATCAGCAGCAGAAGCGGACGGTCAAACAGCAGGTTGATGAAGTCGGACTGGGAACTGCTCGCAGGGCGAATCAGGTAGAGCTGATAGTTATCTTCCCCATCCCGTACCGAGAAAGGGCCGACCATCTCTACCCGACCATATTTCTTTTTCTGTGGGTGATCGGCGTTATCCGCCTGGCCAATAAAGTTGCGGATGATCTGCATCTCATTGCGATCGGCCCCAATCACGCGACCTTCGCTGGTAACCAGCAAAAGACGTTGTCCGGGGGGCGCCCACTTGTCGATAGCGCGAAACAGTCTGCGCCACCACATTAAATCGTTCGGCGGATCGTTTGCCAGCTCCGCTTCCACGTGCTGCTCGATCATCACGCCCTGACGTTGCTCGCTGTCGAGAAGCTCCGTCATCTGGCGTGAGTCGAGTTTTGGCAACATCAAAACGAGCATTAAAACCAGTGCCAGCGTCAGCCAGAAGATGGCGAAGATGCGGGCGGTTAAGCTGCCTATCATGAAGCGGAAACCATCAGATAACCGCGACCACGCAGGGTTTTAAACCATGGGTGACCGTCTTTACGCTCCGGCAGCTTACGGCGCAGGTTCGAGATATGCATATCGATGGCGCGGTCAAACGGGGTAAGGCGTTTGCCGAGCACTTCCTGGCTTAAGTGTTCACGCGACACCACCTGGCCGAGATGCTGCGCCAGCAGATACAGCAGGGTGAACTCGGTGCCGGTTAGCTCCAGCGTTTCACCGTCGAAGCTCGCTTCCTGGCGGCCCGGGTTCAGGCTCAGGGAGTCCACTTCCAGCGTAGGTGAACTGTTGTCGGTATTCTGCTGCTGCTCGCTCCAGTGAGAACGGCGCAGGATCGCACGAATACGGGCCACCAGTTCACGGTCGTTGAACGGCTTAGGTAAGTAGTCATCCGCACCCAGCTCAAGGCCGAGAACGCGGTCAAGTTCGCTGCCGCGTGCGGTCAGCATAATAACGGGGGTCTGGTGTGTCTGGCGAAGCTCTTTCAACGTATCAATGCCGTTTTTCTTCGGCATCATGACGTCGAGCAAAAGTAAATCGATGCTGTCGTCAAGGAGACTCAGCGCCTGTTCCCCATCATGGGCAACCAGGACGTTGAAACCTTCCATGTCGAGCAACTCCTTTAAAAGAGATGTGAGCTCTCGGTCATCATCAACTAACAGGATTTTATTCATTGTTTAAATACCTCCGAGGCAGAAATTACGACATCAAGGCTATCTAATCCATGACTTTACGTTGTTTTACACCCCCTGACGCATGTTTGCAGCCTGAATCGTAGACTGTCTCTCGTTGAATCGCGACACGAAAGATTTTGGGAGCAAGTGATGCGCAAAGTTACCGCTGCCGTCATGGCCTCAACGCTGGCCTTCAGTGCGTTTAGCCAGGCTGCTGTAGCTAACATCAGCGATAACGGCTCCTCGGTTGAGGGCGCAACGCAGCACAGCAGCCAAAACCATATGTTTGACGGCATAAGTTTAACCGAACATCAGCGTCAACAGATGCGAGATCTGATGCAGAGGGCACGACACGACCAGCCCCCTGTTAATGTTAGCGAAATGGAGACAATGCATCGCCTTGTCACCGCAGAAAATTTTGACGAAAACGCTGTACGCGCTCAGGCCGAAAAAATGGCGCAGGAACAGGTTGCCCGCCAGGTAGAGATGGCGAAGGTTCGCAACCAGATGTTCCACCTGCTAACGCCCGAGCAGCAAGCGGTTTTGAACACCAAACATCAGCAACGTATGAACCAGTTGCGTGAGGTTGCACGGATGCAGCGAAGCTCAGATATGACGCTTTTCAGTAGCAATAGCAGTACCCGTAGTAACCAGTAAACCCTGTTTTCCTTGCCATAGACACCATCCCTGTCTTCCCCCACATGATGTGGGGGTTTTTTTTGCCCGTCGTTCAGGTTTGTTAACGCTTTATTCATCCTTTCACTCCACCGCCATCCGTTATACTAGCGCCATGGCATGACAGGAGTGTTTATGAATCAATCCTATGGACGGCTGGTAAGCCGGGCCGCAATAGCCGCGACGGTGACGGCGTCGTGTTTGCTGATCATTAAAATCTTCGCGTGGTGGTACACCGGCTCGGTCAGTATTCTGGCGGCGCTGGTGGATTCGCTGGTGGATATTGCCGCCTCGCTGACCAACCTGCTGGTGGTGCGCTACTCGCTGCAACCGGCGGATGAAGAGCATACGTTTGGGCACGGCAAGGCGGAATCGCTGGCCGCGCTGGCGCAAAGCATGTTTATTTCGGGCTCCGCGCTTTTCCTGTTTTTGACCGGCATTCAGCACCTTATTTCGCCTTCCCCTATGAACGATCCGGGCGTTGGCGTGGTCGTAACGGTAGTTGCACTTATAAGCACACTTGTTCTTGTAACGTTCCAGCGCTGGGTCGTACGCAAAACTCAAAGCCAGGCTGTACGGGCCGATATGCTTCATTATCAGTCTGATGTTATGATGAATGGGGCTATTCTTATTGCGCTTGGTCTGGCCTGGTATGGCTGGCATCGGGCCGATGCGTTGTTTGCGTTAGGGATAGGGATCTATATTTTATACAGCGCGTTGCGGATGGGGTATGACGCGGTACAGTCGCTTCTTGACCGTGCGCTTCCGGACGCAGAACGTAATGAAATTTATGCCATCGTGACCAACTGGCCTGGCGTCAGTGGCGCTCACGATCTTCGTACGCGGCAGTCAGGGCCGACCCGCTTTATTCAGATTCATTTGGAAATGGAAGACAACCTGCCACTGGTTCAGGCGCATATGGTCGCTGAACAGGTGGAGCAGGCGATTTTGCAGCGTTTCCCTGGGTCAGACGTCATTATTCACCAGGATCCGTGCTCTGTCGTACCCAGGGCGTTTTGAGCATTCGTAATTCGTTGTAAAAAAGAGAGCCAGACCAGCATTTTGTGGATAAATTACCACCATATGGCCTGACCTGAATCAATTCAGCTGGAAGGGATTGATATACTATTTGCAGTATTCGACGGTTGAACAGTTTCTTCCGGCAGCAGATTTCAATTTTGCATTCCTAAGTTCAGAGGTAGTCATGATTAAGAAAATCGGTGTGTTGACAAGCGGCGGTGATGCGCCGGGCATGAACGCGGCAATCCGTGGGGTTGTCCGTGCAGCGCTGACGGAAGGTCTGGAAGTTTTTGGTATCTATGACGGTTACCTGGGCCTGTATGAAGACCGCATGGTTCAGCTGGACCGCTACAGCGTGTCTGACATGATCAACCGTGGCGGTACTTTCCTCGGTTCTGCGCGCTTCCCGGAATTCCGTGACGAACACATCCGCGAAGTGGCTATCGAAAACATGAAAAAACGCGGCCTGGACGCGCTGGTGGTTATCGGCGGCGACGGCTCGTACATGGGTGCAAAACGTCTGACGGAAATGGGCTTCCCGTGCATCGGCCTGCCTGGCACCATCGACAACGACATTAAAGGCACCGACTACACCATCGGTTACTTCACCGCGCTGGGTACCGTTGTGGAAGCGATTGACCGCCTGCGTGACACCTCTTCCTCTCACCAGCGTATTTCCATCGTTGAAGTGATGGGCCGTTACTGCGGTGACCTGACCCTGGCGGCGGCAATTGCCGGTGGCTGTGAGTTCGTGGTGGTTCCGGAAGTGGAATTCAGCCGTGAAGATCTGGTCGCTGAGATCAAAGCCGGTATCGCGAAAGGTAAGAAACACGCGATCGTTGCCATCACCGAGCACATCTGTGACGTTGACGAACTGGCGAAGTACATCGAAACCGAAACCAAACGCGAAACTCGCGCGACCGTTCTGGGTCACATTCAGCGCGGCGGTTCCCCGGGCCCATACGACCGTATCCTGGCGTCCCGCATGGGTGCATACGCGATTGAGCTGCTGCTTCAGGGCCACGGTGGCCGCTGCGTCGGTATTCAGAACGAGAAACTGGTTCACCATGACATCATTGACGCCATTGAAAACATGAAGCGTCCGTTCAAAGGTGACTGGCTGGACTGCGCGAAAAAACTGTACTGATTCGTTGTGTTTGTTATGCCCGGTGGCGCTGCGCTTACCGGGCCTGCGTAGCGACAAATGTAGGCCGGGTAAGGCGAAGCCGCCACCCGGTTTTTTTATGCCCCGCCATTTTTTATTCCTCCACGTTATAGCCAATCTTTTTTTATTCTTTAATCATAGGTTAGCTTTCTGGCACGCTGCATTCATCAAAACACTGCATAAGAGAGCTGGGCGATGAAGAAATGGGGCGTGGGGTTAACATTATTGCTGGCATCGACCAGCGTTCTGGCAAAGGACATTCAGTTACTGAACGTGTCGTACGACCCGACGCGTGAGCTGTACGACCAGTACAACAAAGCTTTTGCGGCGCACTGGAAACAGGAAACCGGCGATAACGTGGTGGTTCGCCAGTCTCACGGCGGCTCCGGTAAGCAGGCGACATCGGTGATCAACGGCATTGAAGCCGATGTGGTTACCCTGGCGCTGGCTTACGACGTGGACGCCATTGCGGAGCGCGGCCGTATCGACAAAAACTGGATCAAACGCCTGCCGGACAACTCTGCACCCTACACTTCAACCATCGTCTTCCTGGTGCGTAAAGGCAACCCGAAACAGATTAAGGACTGGAACGACCTGGTGAAACCGGGCGTGTCGGTCATCACGCCGAACCCGAAAAGCTCCGGCGGCGCACGCTGGAACTACCTGGCGGCCTGGGGCTACGCGCTGCACCACAACAACGGTGACCAGGCGAAAGCACAGGAATTCGTGAAAGCGCTGTTCAAAAACGTCGAGGTGCTGGACTCCGGTGCGCGCGGCGCAACCAATACCTTCGTTGAGCGCGGCATCGGCGACGTGCTGATCGCCTGGGAAAACGAAGCCCTGCTGGCAACCCACGAGCTGGGTAAAGACAAGTTTGAAATCGTGACCCCGAGCGAATCCATCCTCGCTGAGCCGACCGTCTCCGTAGTCGATAAGGTTGTTGATAAGAAAGGGACCAAAGCGGTGGCGGAAGCCTACCTGAAGTACCTTTATTCGCCGGAAGGTCAGGAAATTGCGGCGAAAAACTTCTATCGCCCGCGCGATGAGGCCATCGCGAAGCAATACGAGAACGCCTTCCCGAAACTGAAGCTGTTTACGATCGACGATGTTTTTGGCGGCTGGACCAAAGCGCAGAAAGAGCACTTCTCCAGCGGCGGCACCTTCGACCAAATCAGCAAGCGCTAGGCGTTTCATAAAGCACGACACGGTAACCCGGTGTGAGAAATCCGCCGGGTTTTTTATTTGGTCATCATTTTGCGTTACTCTTTTGCCTTTACTGAAAACAGGGAACGCGTTGTGAAAAAAATTATCTTACTGATTCTGATCGTTATCGCCCTTGCCGCAGGCGGCGTGTACTGGATGAAAGCGGGTAATCCGAATGCGTTGCGCCATATCGTGCTCGACCAGTGTGTGCCCAACCAGCTGCAAAACCGTAACCCGGCGCCGTGTGCGCAGGTGAAGCCGGACGCTGGCTACGTGGTGTTTAAAGACCGCAACGGGCCGCTGCAATACCTCCTGATGCCCACGTACCGTATTAACGGCACCGAAAGCCCGCTGCTGATTGAACCTCAGACGCCGAATTTCTTCTGGCTGGCGTGGCAGTCGCGTAACTTTATGAGCATGAAGCGGGGCGCCGACGTACCTGACAGCGCCATTTCGCTGACCATCAACTCCCCGACCGGGCGCACGCAAAACCATTTCCATATCCACATCTCCTGCCTGCGCCCGGACGTGCGCGAGAAGCTGAACGCGGCGCAGGGGCAAATCAGCACCCAGTGGCTACCTTTTCCAGGCGGGCTGGAGGGGCATGAGTACCTTGCCCGTCGGGTGACGGAGAACGAACTGGTGCAGCGCAGCCCGTTTATGATGCTGGCGGAAGAGCTGCCTGAAGCCCGCGACCATATGGGACGCTTCGCGCTGGCGATGGCGCAGCAGTCGGACGGCTCGTTTGTACTGCTGGCGACGGAGCGTAACCTGCTGACCTTTAACCGCGCGTCGGCTGAGGAATTACAGGATCATCAATGCGATATCCTGAAGTGACCCCACCATAAATAGCGTTTACTCGCCCTGCCTGTCGCCGTAGACTTGCTGAAAAATTCTACAGGAGACAGGCATGTCGCTCTGGTTAACGCATCCTCTGCTGCTTCCCTCGCTGATCGTCGGCGTCACCATCGTGCTGTGGGCGACGTCGCTGTTGCCAGAATTTATTACCGCGCTGCTGTTCTTCACGGCGGCGATGACCGCCAGAATCGCCCCGCCGGAGGCGATCTTCGGCGGCTTTGCCTCGTCGGCTTTCTGGCTGGTGTTCAGCGGTTTTGTGCTCGGCGTGGCGATCCGGAAAACCGGCCTGGCGGACAGGGCGGCCCGGGCGCTGTCGGCAAAGCTTACCGACTCCTGGGTGCTGATGGTGGCAAGCGTTGTGCTCCTGAGCTATGCCCTGGCGTTCGTCATGCCCTCGAACATGGGGCGTATTGCGCTGCTGATGCCAATTGTTGCCGCAATGGCGAAGCGGGCCGGCATTCCTGATGGCTCGCGGGCGTGGTTTGGCCTGGCGCTTGCCGTAGGCTTTGGCACGTTCCAGCTTTCGGCCACCATCCTGCCCGCCAACGTTCCCAACCTGGTGATGAGCGGCGCGGCGGAAGGCTCATACGGTATCCACCTCAATTATGTCCCTTATTTGCTGCTGCACACGCCGGTGCTGGGCATTCTCAAAGGCCTGATTCTGATTGGCCTGATCTGCTGGCTGTTCCCCGGCAGCCCGAAACCGGCGAAGGATCTGGCGCCATCGGAACCGATGGGGCGTGACGAAAAACGGCTCGCCTGGCTGCTGGCGGCGGTACTGGTGATGTGGGTGACGGAGAGCTGGCACGGCGTGGGCCCGGCGTGGACGGGGCTGGCAGCCTCGGTCATCGTCATGCTGCCGCGCATTGGCTTTATCACCGGCGAGGAGTTCTCCGCCGGGGTGAATATGCGTACCTGTATCTACGTCGCGGGTATTCTCGGGCTGGCGATTACGGTGACGCAAACCGGTATTGGAGCGGCAGTGGGTGAGGCGTTGCTGCATATCATGCCGCTGGATGCAGACAAACCGTTTACCAGCTTCCTGGCGCTGACGGGGATCACCACGGCGCTCAACTTCATTATGACCGCCAACGGCGTTCCGGCGCTGTACACCACGCTGGCGCAGAGCTTCTCGGACGCGACCGGCTTCCCGCTACTGTCGGTGATCATGATTCAGGTGCTGGGGTATTCCACGCCGCTGCTGCCGTATCAGGCGTCGCCGATTGTGGTGGCGATGGGCTTAGGGAAAGTGCCTGCGAAGGCGGGCATGGTGCTCTGCCTGGCGCTGGCGATAGCGACGTATCTAGTGCTACTGCCGCTGGATTATCTGTGGTTTAGCCTGCTGGGACGGCTGTAAAAAAGCCCGGTGGCGCTGACGCTTACCGGGCCTACAGAACCGTAGGGCGGGTTAGCGAAGCGCCACCCGCCACAAAGGCAATTACGCCTGCTTAGCCGCTTCTGCTGCTTTAACGATCACCGCGAAAGCGTCAGCCTTCAGGGATGCGCCGCCAACCAGCGCGCCGTCGATGTCTGGCTGGGTGAACAGCTCAGCAGCGTTGGAGGCGTTAACGGAACCGCCGTACTGGATGATCACTTGCTCAGCCACTTTCGCGTCTGCTTTCGCAATGTGGTCACGGATGAACTTGTGCACCGCCTGAGCCTGCGCAGGAGTTGCAGATTTGCCGGTACCGATCGCCCAGACTGGCTCGTAAGCGATAACCGCGCCTTCGAACGCTGCCGCGCCCTGCGTTTTCAGCACGGCGTCGATCTGACGCGCGCACACTTCTTCGGTTTTGCCCGCTTCGTTTTCAGCTTCGGTTTCACCGATGCACAGCACCGGGATCAGACCCTGCTCTTTCAGCACGGCGAATTTCTTCGCGATGAACTCGTCAGATTCTTTGTGGTAGGTGCGACGCTCGGAGTGGCCGATGATGATGTATTTCGCGCCGATGTCTTTCAGCATTTCAGCGGAGGTTTCACCGGTGAATGCGCCGGACAGGTTAACGTCAACGTTCTGCGCGCCCAGCACGATGTGGCTGCCGTCAGCGGCACGTTTAGCCAGATCCAGGTACATATCCGGCGGAGCGATAGCAACCGCGCAGCCGGTCACGCCAGCCAGCTCTTTACGCAGGTTAGCAACCAGTTCGTTTACCATGTGGCGGCTGCCGTTCAGTTTCCAGTTACCCATCACTAAAGGATGTCGCATTTCAATTCTCCACGCTCAATAAGCGAATTAAGGAATATGGCCACCCTTAAGGGCAGCATGGTCTGTGAATCAGTATAGAGATTTTCCCTCGAAAGGCTTTGCTTTTTGTCATTAATTCGCCCCCTCGAGTGCGTCTGATAACGCCAGCTTAATCGGTTCAACTGCGAAGGTCAGCCCCTTTTCGCCGTTGTCTGCGACGACGTAGCGAACAGCGCCTTCCGTATCGGCGTAATAGCGTTTGTTTTTCCCGGCGGTAAGCAGTTTTTGCAGCTTTTGCTGGCTTTGCGCCTTGGTGAAGGTGGGGGTAAAGGCGCGCAGGATGGCGCTCATGTACTCCAGCGCTTTCGCTTTCGCCGCTTTCTGTTCTGGCCCCTGAATCGGCAGCCAGGTGATCTGCATACTTTTGATTTTTAACGTTCCGCGCTCAAGGGCAGTGGATGCATACAGATTCTCGTTAATTTTGCTGGCGGCGCGGGTCAGGGTCGGCGTATCGCGGGCACCGTCAATCGCACGGAATTCCCCCAGCGCAAGCGAAGGGTTTTCTTTGTTGAAGGCCTCGCGGAACTGGCTGATAGATTGATCGAAAGAGGGGGCGCCCGCCAGAAGATAGGGCGCGGTGACCGGGGAGGCCGTTTCCGCGGCGCACAGGGGGAAACTGGCGCTCAGCATCGCTAAACACAAATAAAGAGAGTGTGCCGAACTTTTCATCAACATTGCCCCTGGCCGTCATTGCCCATGATTAAAACGATATCTGGTTGGCTTGTCAAAAGGTCACAACTCCAGGGTAAAATGCGGGCTAAACAATAATAAGGAACCTTACATGACCATACAGCAGTGGCTGTTTTCATTCAAAGGGCGTATTGGACGCCGTGACTTCTGGATCTGGATGGCTGCGTGGGTTATCGCCATGCTGCTTCTGTTTTTCGTTGCCTACAACGCCTGGCTGAGCACGCAAACCGCGGCATTTGCGCTGGTCTGTTTGCTGTGGCCAACCGCGGCGGTGGTGGTGAAGCGTCTGCACGATCGTGGCCGCTCCGGCGCATGGGCTTTCCTGATTATTCTGGCGTGGATGCTGGTGGCGGGAAACTGGGCGATGCTGCCCTCCATTCTCCCGTGGGTAGTGGGCAGACTGCTGCCGACGGTTATCTTTGTGATGATGGTTGTCGAACTGGGCGCGTTTATCGGCACCCAGAGCGAGAACAAATACGGAAAAGATACCCTTGAGGTGAAGTACCGCTGATCACCAGTAGTGTTCAGCGGTCATGTGGCCCGGCCGGCGGCGAAGGTGCTTCGTCATCTGCCGGGTATCCTTCAGGAGCTGCTGCGTATCGCGCACCATCTGCGGGTTACCGCACAGCATCACGTGGCTGGTGTCGGTATTCATCGGTAAACCCACTGCCTCTTCCAGCGCGCCGCTTTCAATCAGCGCCGGAACGCGGCCTGTTAACGAGCCGGCTGCGGTTTCGCGGCTGACCACCGTCTGAATCTTTAATTTCCCGCCGTAACGCTGTTCCAGCGCCTGCATCTGCGGCAAATAGCTCAGGTCGGCGGCGTAACGCGCGGCGTGGACCAGCACGATGTTCTTAAAGCGCTCCAGGTCTTTGCCGTACTCCAGGATGGAGAGATAAGGGCCGATGGCCGTACCGGTCGCCAGCATCCAGAGCGTTTCACAATCCGGAATTTCATCCAGCACAAAGAAGCCTGCCGCGTCGCTGACAATCTGCACCTCATCGCCCGGTTTCAGCGCAGCAAGGCGCGGGCTGAGCTTGCCGTCCGGAACGGTGACCAGGTAGAACTCGAGATCCGGGTTATCAGGCGCGTTAACGTAAGAGTAGGCGCGCTGTACGCGTTCACCGTCGATATCCAGCCCGAGCTTGGCAAACTGCCCGGCGGTAAACGGATGAACGGGCGCGTGCAGCGTGAGGCTAAATAGCGCATCGGTCCAGAACTGTACCTTTGTGACTTTACCTGTTACCCAGTCCGCCATGATCTTCTCCTGTGCTGTGTCTCTCTTCTATCTTCCGTACTTGTGGGAAACATTTCCAGCCCATTCGGGCCGGAAAGCTCTATCGATCAAACGGTTTTACAGAATGTGCGTCTGCACGTCCGGGTCTTTGCGATCGAGATAATGAATGGACTGAATGCGGCGAATGGTGCGGGATTTACCGCGGATCAGCAGGGTTTCGGTGGTGGCCATGTTGCCCTTGCGGGTGATGCCGTCCAGCAGATCGCCTTTGGTGATGCCGGTGGCGGAGAAGACCACGTTATCGCTGCGGACCATATCGCTCAGGGCGAGCACTTTATTGGCTTCGATGCCCATCGCGGCACAGCGCGCCAGCTCGTCTTCACCGATGCGGCGGTTCTCGTCGCTGTCGCCTTTAACCTCATGGCGTGGCAGCAGGCGCGCCTGCATATCACCGTCCAGCGCGCGGATCACTGCCGCAGAGACCACGCCTTCCGGTGCGCCGCCGATGCCGTAAAGCACGTCGACTTCGCTGTCCGGCATGCAGGTCAGAATAGAGGCGGCTACGTCGCCATCCGGAATGGCAAACACGCGCACGCCGAGTGCTTGCAGATAAGAGATGGTGGCGTCGTGGCGCGGTTTCGCCAGAATGGTCACGGTGAGTTCGTTGAGCGGTTTACCCAGCGCCGCCGCGATATTGCGCAGGTTGGCATCCAGCGGCAGGCTGAGGTCGATTGCGCCTTTCGCGCCTGGGCCGACAATCAGCTTTTCCATGTACATGTCCGGCGCGTTGAGGAAGCAGCCTTTATCGCCCACGGCCAGCACCGCCAGCGCATTGGCCTGGCCCATCGCCGTCATGCGCGTGCCTTCAATCGGGTCGACCGCAATATCTACCGCATCGCCTTTGCCGGTCCCGACTTTTTCACCGATGTAGAGCATCGGGGCTTCGTCGATTTCGCCTTCGCCAATGACGATAGTGCCGTCGATATTGACCTGATTAAGCACAATGCGCATGGCGTGGACGGCTGCGCCGTCTGCGGTATTTTTGTCGCCACGACCCAGCCACTTATAGCCTGCAAGGGCGGCAGCTTCGGTGACGCGGGAAAACTCGATAGCAAGTTCACGTTTCATGAGGTACTCGTACAATCAAAAGGAATTGCACGAAGTTTATCACAGAGTGGGGAGGGGCGAGGGACCGGTGCGGTCGGAGCCCCTCACCCTACCCCTCTCCCCAGAGGAGAGGGAATATAGGCTTACTCGTCGTGCTCTTCCCATGCCAGGGCACGTTTCACCGCTTTCTTCCATCCGCTGTAGCGGTAGTTGCGCTCGGTGGTTTCGATCCCAGGACGGAATTCGCGTTCGATGACCGCTTTTTCCTGAAGCTCATCGAGGTTTTGCCAGAAGCCAACCGCCAGGCCTGCCAGATACGCTGCGCCAAGCGCCGTCACTTCTCGCACCTCAGGACGCTCAACGCGGGTGCCCAGAATGTCGGACTGGAACTGCATCAGGAAGTTGTTGGCCACCGCGCCGCCGTCCACGCGCAGGGCGTGCAGACGAATGCCGGAGTCGGCCTGCATCGCTTCCAGCACGTCGCGCGTCTGGTAGGCGATGGATTCCAGGGTCGCACGGATGATGTGGTTTGAGTTTACACCACGCGTCAGGCCGAAAATCGCGCCGCGGGCGTACGGATCCCAGTACGGTGCGCCCAGACCGGTAAACGCGGGCACCACATATACGCCGTTGGTGTCTTTCACCTTAGTCGCAAAGTATTCGGAGTCAAACGCATCGCTGATCAGCTTCATCTCGTCGCGCAGCCACTGAATGGACGCGCCCGCCATGAATACCGCCCCTTCCAGGGCATAGTTCACCTCACCGCGTGGGCCGCAGGCGATGGTGGTCAGCAGACCGTTTTCTGATTTCACCGCTTTCTCACCGGTGTTCATCAGCATAAAGCAGCCGGTACCGTACGTGTTCTTCGCCATCCCTTCCTTAACGCACAGCTGGCCGAACAGCGCCGCCTGCTGGTCACCGGCGATACCGGCGATAGGAATACGCGTGCCGCCTTTACCGCCGATGTTGGTCTGGCCGTACACTTCTGAAGATTTACGCACCTGTGGCAGCATGGCGCGCGGAATGTCCAGCGCGTCCAGCATCTTGTCATCCCACTCCAGGGTGTTGATGTTGAACAGCATGGTGCGCGAGGCGTTGGTGTAGTCGGTGACGTGAACGCGTCCCTGTGTCATCTTCCAGATAAGCCAGGTATCGACGGTGCCGAACAGCAACTCGCCGCGTCGTGCGCGCTCGCGTGAACCTTCCACATGATCGAGGATCCACTTCACTTTGGTGCCGGAGAAATAGGGATCAATGACCAGACCGGTTGCGCTGCGGATGTACTCTTCCATCCCGTCGCGCTTCAGCTTTTCGCAGATCTCTGACGTGCGGCGGCACTGCCAGACAATGGCGTTGTAGATTGGCTTACCGGTTTCGCGCTCCCAGACAACGGTGGTTTCACGCTGGTTGGTGATACCGATAGCAGCAATCTCGTCAGAACTGATGTCGGCTTTTGCCAGTACTTCCACCAGCGTGGAGCTTTGTGACGCCCAGATCTCCATTGGGTCGTGTTCTACCCAGCCTGGACGCGGATAAATTTGCTCAAATTCGCGTTGAGACACGCTGACAATGTTCGCGTCGTGATCCATTACGACAGCGCGGGAGCTGGTAGTGCCCTGGTCGAGCGCAACGATATATTTTTTTTCGGTCATGGTATGTGTCCCGTAGTCAGATTACAGCGAAGCTTTTTGTTGTGCGGTGGAAGTCGTCTCTTTTTCCTCTTCCACACAGGTGTCGCACGGTAAGTGGCGACCAATTAATTTGCGATAGCCAAATGCGCCCAGCGCCGCCCCTACGATTGGCCCGAACAGCGGAACCAGGAAGTAAGGAATGTCCTTGCCGCCAGTGAAGGCGACGTCGCCCCATCCGGCAAAGAAGGCGAAGGTTTTTGGGCCCAGGTCGCGCGCCGGGTTCATTGCAAAGCCGGTCAGCGGCCCCATCGACGCGCCGATAACCGCAATCAGCAGGCCAATCAGCAGCGGCGCCAGCGGGCCGCGCGGAATGCCGTTTCCGTCGTCGCCCAGCGCCATAATGACGCCCATCAGAATAGCGGTAATCACCATTTCAACTGCGAACGCCTGCACAAAATTAATATGCGGATTCGGATACGTTGAGAAAATGCCCGCCAGATCCAGACTTTCGACACTACCACGCACCATGTGGTGCGTCTGCTCGAAGTCGCTGAAAAGATTGTAATAAAGCCCGTAAACTAACGCCGCTGCGCAAAAGGCGCCGGCAAATTGTGAAATGATGAAAGGGACAACTTTGCGTCCGTCAAAGCACGCGAACAGCCACAATGCGATGGTCACCGCCGGGTTAAGATGTGCGCCGGAAACGCCTGCGGTCAGGTAGATGGCCATCGCCACGCCCAGACCCCAGATAATACTGATTTCCCACTGACCAAAACTGGCACCCGCCACTTTCAGTGCAGCGACACAGCCTACTCCGAAGAATATCAACAACCCGGTACCCAGAAACTCGGCAATGCACTGGCCTTTTAAGGTTGATGTCTGACTCATAATCGGAATCCTGCAAAAGAGTAATGTTTATTGTTTGCGTGACCGCCCGTGACAGTCACGGTGTCCTGTAGACACAGTGTTAATTTATCGTTAACGAGCACAAACGAGAAATATCGAAATCGAAATGTGTGGTCTGTGTCAATAAAATGAGCGTTTTCGCGCCATAAAGCGCGTTTTTGCATCAGATAATGATTATGGGCTGAATCATTTCTTTAACTTATGGGTTAACAACTTAGGGGTATATGCGGCGAACGCACCAGGACGAGGCCGAAAAGTGTTGCAAACCGCGATCTGCGTGGCATGCCGCTGGACAGGGGCGACGGCGCTCCATACAATCGGAACATATGTTGTGCGCGTTTATCTTAAAGCGTCGCCTTGCAATTCAGGAGAGGTAGGATCATGTCTTTAGAAGTGTTTGAGAAACTGGAATCGAAAGTACAGCAGGCGATTGACACCATCACGCTGCTGCAAATGGAAATTGAAGAGCTGAAAGAGAAGAACAACTCCCTGTCTCAGGAAGTTCAGAACGCTCAGCACAGCCGCGAAGAACTGGAGCGCGAAAACAACCAGCTGCGCGAACAGCAGAACGGCTGGCAGGATCGCTTGCAGGCGCTGCTGGGACGTATGGAAGAAGTCTGATTTCCTTGGGAATGAATTGAGTAAGCCGGGTAAGGCGAAGCCGCCACCCGGCTTTTTTTATAGAGCTCGCTTACCGATTAACTACTCAATGTCCAGCGCATCTTCGGAAAGGATAATCCCGGTATTGTCGGCATAAAGATGGTCGCCGGAGAAGAAGGTTACGCCGCCGAAATTGACGCGCACGTCGCTTTCGCCGATGCCTTCACCCGCTGCGCCAACCGGAATGGCGGCAATGGCCTGAATCCCGATATCCAGGTCTTCCAGATCGTCCACCTGGCGCACGGAGCCGTAGACCACAATCCCTTCCCACTCGTTTTGCACGGCAAGGCGGGCAAGGTCTGCATCGATCAGTGCGCGGCGTACTGAACCGCCACCGTCCACCAGCAGGACGCGGCCACGGCCGTTCTCTTCGAGCAGATCGTACAGCAACCCGTTGTCCTCGAAACATTTCACCGTGATGATTTGCCCGCCAAATGACGACCGTCCGCCAAAGTTGGAAAACAGGGGTTCAACGACGTTGACATCTTCCTGGTAGATGTCGCAAAGCTCGGAGGTATCGTATTTCATAGGTTTAACGCTCTGTTGCTGCGAATGTGTTCAGTATATCGTGCGAAATGCGTTGTTGGCAAAATCATCAATTGTTAATTGATATTTGTCAGCTAACTCAGCGTCTGGCTTAAGACAATCCCGATGACGAACAGCAGGTTAGTCAGCAATGCGCCTTTTACCGTGCGTTCCAGCATCGGCGGCATGGCGGCCGGGCTAAGTTCACGCATCACGTAACGGGCCTGCTTAATCAACAGCGGTGCGGCGAGCACAAACAGCCAGCCCCACAGGCTGTGCAGAGAAATCAGGTTGAACAGCGCCAGGCAGACCAGCGCGCCGATGAGCAGGCAGGCGTGATAGCGGCGTGCATTCACCGGCCCCAGACGCACCGCAAGGGTGTTTTTACCGTTCTCGCGGTCGCTGTCGATGTCGCGCAGGTTATTGATATTTAGCACCGCTGTCGCCAGCAGGCCACAGGCGGTCGCGGGCAGGAACAGGGCAGGGATCACCGTATGTGCCTGCAAGTACCAGCTTCCCATCACGCTTAGCCAGCCGAAGAAAACCAGCACGGAGATATCGCCCAGGCCAATATACCCGTAAGGGCGCGTGCCGACGGTATAGGTAATGGCCGCAATAATGGCGAGCAGGCCCAGCACCAGGAAGCCAATGAAGTCGCTGGTGGTTTTCGAGGCGACCGTCACCAGCGCCAGCCCGGACAGGCAAATTAACACCACGGTGATAATCAACGCCCGCTTCATCTGTGCCTGGGTGATCACCCCTTTTTGCATCCCGCGCAGTGGCCCGATACGGTCAGGCTTGTCGCTGCCTTTTACCGCATCGCCATAATCATTCGCGAGGTTAGAGAGGATTTGCAGCAGCCCGGCGGTAATGAGCGCCAGACCTGCCACCAGCGGATCGAAATGCCCCTGCCACCAGGCAAGCGCGGTGCCGACAATAATAGCGGCAAAAGCCAGAGGAAGCGTTTTAGGGCGCAGACTTTCGAGCCACGCCTGCGTACGGCTGATATCAGTCATAGTTATTTAGCCAATAAAAAATGGGGGCAATAGCCCCCATCAACAGTGATGAAAATGCATTGAACGCGATTATAGAATAAAACGGCTCAGATCTTCATCTGCCACTAACGCATCCAGGTGTTTGCTCACATAGTCTGCGTCAATGGTAATGCTTTGACCGTTAAGGTCGCTCGCATCATAAGAGATGTCTTCCATCAGGCGTTCCAGCACGGTGTGCAGACGACGCGCACCGATGTTCTCGGTGGTCTCGTTGACCTGCCACGCGGCCTGGGCGATGCGCTTGATACCGTCATCGGTAAATTCAATGTTCACGCCTTCGGTGGCCATCAGCGCTTTGTACTGTACAGTCACAGAAGCGTTTGGCTCGGTCAGGATACGTTCGAAATCTTCGGTGGTCAGCGCCTGCAACTCAACGCGGATAGGCAGACGACCCTGGAGTTCCGGAATCAGGTCAGACGGACTGGCAATCTGGAACGCGCCGGAGGCGATAAACAGAATGTGGTCAGTTTTCACCATGCCGTGCTTGGTGGAAACGGTGCAACCTTCTACCAGCGGCAGCAGGTCGCGCTGAACACCTTCGCGGGAAACATCCGGGCCGGACGCGTTGCCGCGCTTACAGATTTTGTCGATTTCGTCGATAAAGACGATACCGTGCTGCTCAACGGCGTCGATAGCGTCCTGTTTCAGCTCTTCCGGGTTAACCAGCTTCGCGGCTTCTTCTTCAATCAGCAGCTTCATCGCGTCTTTGATTTTCAGCTTACGCGCTTTCTGCTTCTGGCCGCCCAGGTTCTGGAACATGGACTGCAACTGGCTGGTCATCTCTTCCATGCCCGGAGGCGCCATGATTTCTACGCCCATCGGCGCGGCAGCGAGATCGATCTCAATCTCTTTATCGTCCAGTTCACCTTCGCGCAGCTTTTTGCGGAATGCCTGACGCGCAGCAGACGGTTCAGCCTGCTGTTCAGCCTGTCCCCAGTTGTTTTTTGCCGGTGGGATCAGCACGTCGAGAATGCGCTCTTCGGCCATCTCTTCGGCGCGATAGCGGTTTTTCTCGATCGCCTGGACGCGCACCATCTTAATTGCCGAATCGGTCAAATCGCGGATGATGGAGTCCACTTCTTTACCCACATAGCCCACTTCGGTGAACTTGGTGGCTTCCACTTTGATGAACGGCGCGTTAGCCAGCTTGGCCAGACGACGGGCGATTTCGGTTTTACCCACCCCGGTCGGGCCGATCATCAGAATGTTTTTCGGCGTCACTTCGTGGCGCAGCTCTTCGTCGAGCTGCATGCGACGCCAGCGGTTACGCAGTGCGATAGCCACGGAGCGCTTGGCGTTGTCCTGGCCGATAATGTGTTTGTTCAGTTCGCTGACAATTTCGCGTGGGGTCATTTCAGACATGGGCGATCCTTACGCTTTGGAGGTCAATTCTTCGATGGTGTGATTGTGGTTGGTATAGATGCAGATATCACCTGCAATATCCAACGCTTTCACCGCGATATCGCGCGCGTTCATGTCGGTATTTTCCAACAGCGCACGGGCTGCGGCCTGGGCGTACGGGCCGCCAGAGCCGATGGCAATCAGGTCGTTTTCAGGCTGAACCACGTCACCGTTACCGGTGATGATCAGCGAGGCGTTTTCGTCGGCCACGGCCAGCAGCGCTTCGAGCTTGCGCAGCATGCGGTCGGTACGCCAGTCTTTTGCCAGCTCAACGGCGGCTTTCACCAGATGACCCTGATGCATTTCCAGTTTGCGTTCAAACAGTTCAAACAGCGTGAAGGCATCCGCCGTGCCGCCCGCGAAACCGGCGATCACTTTGTCGTTATAAAGACGACGGACTTTCTTCACGTTGCCTTTCATGACGGTATTACCCAGCGTGGCCTGGCCATCACCGGCAATTACCACCTGGCCGTTACGGCGTACACTTACTATTGTTGTCACGAGCAGACCCCCTGGTTACAGATTCGGGAAACAGAAACCCTGAGCCTGTGCTCAGGGCTGAATTAAATGATAGATGGGGGGGATTTCGGGGGTTTCAACCCCCGGAGGCGAGTCGAATGCAGTTTGTGTGGCCAGCCACTTTCAAACGGGAAATGGTGCCGTCTGCGTTTTCTTTGCCTTTGACCGGGCCAATCACCACGCGATTCCAGCCGTTATTGGTGGTAATGCGTGAGTCAAATCCTTCAAATGCCAGCTGAGCACGCACCGTTTCGGCCTGCTCGGCGCCTTTAAACGAGCCGCACTGAACCATCCAGCGGCGTTCATCTTTTTTCTCCGCCGTCTGCTTCGGCGCCTCGGTCTCTTTGGTGACCGGCGCAGCCTGCTGCGTTTTTGGCTGTTGCGCAGTGGTATGCGCAGGCGTCTGCAACAGATCCTGATACGGCTGTGCCGTTTGCTTCTGCGGCTGCGCTTTCGGCTGCTGCTGGACAGGCTGCGTTTGCACGGTACGCGTCTGTTGCTGCGGTTGGGTGCGCGGCTGCTGTACCGGCTGCGTTTGCGTCCACTGCTGCTGCTGCGTTTGCTGCTGAGCCTGACGCTGGCGCTGCAACGTTTGCTGACGCTGCGCCGGGGTTTGTTCGTTCCACGGCACTTCGTTCAGCTGCGTAGGCTGCTGGCGCATATCGGCCTGCATCTGTGCCAGCAACTGACGCTGTTCGTCCGTTAGCTGATCGGCATTCTTCACTTCACCCCCGGCAGAAGGTTCGGTAGGCGCACGTACGCCTGGCTGGCGGCTTTCCAGCTCTTTAATGTAGCGCCAGCGCTCTTCAGGCTTCGGAGGCAGGCCGTTACCGACGACCTTGTTGCCCTGAAGGGCTTCAGACTCTTCTTTTTTATGGTGCGTAATGAAGTAGAGGCCGCCAATAAAGGCCACCAGCACGGCCGCAGCAATGGCGACCATGGCTGGAGAGACAGCAGACAGGCTACGTTGCTTGCTTTTTGAACTACTCTTTTTGCGTCGCGAAGGTGCCGGCTGGCCGCGACGTACATAATCTCGTTGTGCCACTATCGTTTCGCTGTATTTATTCGTTCGTCAGCCCGCCATGTTACTTAAGCGACGGGGCTTTGACCAGATAAGGGTGTAGAAAGGTATTTACTTTAAGTTAATGCCTGGGTAGAGCCGCGCACAATCAGCTCACAATCCAGTAGCCGTGACCCGCTGCTAACTGTTTGACCGTGCAGCTGATCCAGCAAAAGCAGCATCGCTTCCCGGCCAATGTCATACCGCGGTTGTGCAACGGTCGAAAGCGGCGGATCGCAAAATTCCGAAAGCGAAATATTATCAAAGCCGATAATCGACAGGTCCTGCGGCACGCGCAGGCCGTGACGTTTGGCGTAAGATAATGCGCCCAGCGCCATCACGTCGCTGTGGCAGAACACCGCGGTAGGCGGTTCTGGCAAGGCCAGCAATTTTTCCAGCGCCTGCCCGCCCGCTTCAAAGGTGAAATCACCGCGCGCAATGTAGTGCGGATCGACGATAGCCCCGGTACGGCGCAGCGCCTGAACGTAGCCCTGCAACCGGTAATGACACAGCGGCATCTCTTCTGGCCCGGCAATACACCCGATACGCTTATGCCCCAGCTCCTGAAGATAGTTCACGGCGTTGAACGCGGCGGTGAGGTTGTCGATATGTACGGTCGGCAGCTCCAGCTCCGGCGCAAACTCGTTCGCCATGACCATCGGCGGTAGATTGCGCTGTTCTTCGATGCTGGCATCAAACGGCAGGCGCGAGCCAAGCAGCAGCATGCCGTCAATCTGCTTGGTGATGATCAGGTCGATGAACGTTTTTTCCTGCTGGTTCTGGTGGGCACAGTCACCAATCAGCACCAGATAGCCCTGGGCAGCGGCGGTAACCTCAATGCCGCGAATGATTTCGCTGAAGAAGGGATCGCAGATGTCCGGCACGATCACCAGGATGGTGCGGGATTCATTGCGTTTAACGTTGCGCCCCATGGCTTGCGGGAAATAACCCACCTCAAGCGCCGCCTTTTCAACCCGGTTTCGGGTTGCCTGGGAGACTTTGTCAGGGTTCATCAATGCGCGGGACACGGTTGCTGTTGAGACTTGTGCTTTCTCGGCAACGTCTTTCATGGTCGCCGAGGCAACCTCTTTCCTGGACTTCAACGTCTTCTCCTCGCCTGAACACCGAACTGCGTACAGCACCATTTTTACAGATAGTTAATGGAATCGGTTACAGAATTTTCATAAAAAGTGTGAGGCGAGTTAAATTTTTCGATCCGCATTCAGCCTTCAATCGGATCGACGTCCAGAACCCACTTCACTTTTCGCGCTTCCGGCAGGGTATTGATCAGCGCCAGCGTGCCGCTGACGATCTGCTGTAAACGGATACGCGAAGGGTGCTGAAGCAAGAGTTGCCAGCGGAAACGGCCACCGCGTTTCGGGGCGAGCGCGGGGACCGGGCCTAAAATCCACAGCTGATTATCCACCAGCGGGCTGGCTTGCAGGAGATTTCTCAGCTGTTGCAGAAACAGCGGCGCCTGCTGGTTGTTATGATCTTCCGCACGGATGATGACGTGGCTGGTCCACGGGGGAAGCTGCATCGTCTGGCGTTCAGCCAGCGCCTGGTCCGCGAAGGCGTCATAGCCTTTATGCAGCAGGGTTTGCAGCAGCGGATGTTCAGGATGGTGCGTTTGCAGTACGACCTCGCCCTGTTTACCCGCGCGTCCGGCGCGCCCGGCAACCTGGGTATAAAGCTGGGCGAAACGCTCGGCGGAGCGGAAATCTGCCGAGAACAGCGCGCCGTCGACGTCCAGCAGGGCAACCAGCGTCACGTCCGGGAAGTGGTGTCCTTTCGCCAGCATCTGGGTGCCAATCAGGATGCGCGCCCCGCCGCGATGCACTTCCGCCAGCTGCTGCTCCAGCGCCCCTTTACGGCTGGTGGTGTCCCGGTCGATACGGGAGATGGGCACGTCCGGGAAGAAGGGCGCGAGCGCCTGTTCAAGCTGTTCCGTGCCCAGACCGACCGGCACGATGTGCGTTGATCCGCACGACGGGCACTGGCGCGGCACCGGACGCTGGCTGTCGCAGTGGTGGCAGCGCAGGTGGCGCTGGGCCTGGTGGAAGGTGTAGTAGTGATCGCAGCGCGGACACTCTGCAATCCAGCCGCAGTCGTGGCACAGCAGCGCAGGCGCGAAGCCGCGGCGGTTCAGGAACAGGATCACCTGGTTGCCCGCCTGCAAATGCTGGCGCATGCGGCTAATCAGTGCAGGCGCTAGCCCGGCCTGTACCTGCTGGCCTTTCAGATCCAGCACGTGCTGGATGGCCGGGCGGGCATTCCCTGCGCGGCGCGTCAGGCGCAGCATGTGGTATTTACGCTGGCGCACGTTGTGCAGCGTTTCAAGCGCGGGCGTAGCGGACCCGAGAATAATGGGGATTTGCTCGCTGTGCGCGCGGTAGACCGCCAGATCGCGGGCGTGATAGCGCCAGCCTTCCTGCTGTTTATAGGAGCTGTCGTGCTCTTCATCGATCACGATAACGCCGAGGTTTTTAAACGGCGTAAACAGCGAGGAACGGGTGCCGATAACAATCGCCGCTTCGCCATTTTTCGCCTTCAGCCAGGCGCTGAGGCGCTCGCTGTCGTTCAGGCCGGAGTGCAGCACCTCAACGGGCGCGTTAAAGCGTTCACGGAAGCGGGCGATGGTTTGCGGCGTCAGGCCGATTTCCGGCACCATCACCAGCGCCTGTTTCCCCTGCGCGAGCACGTTTTCCAGCACGCTCAGATAAACTTCGGTTTTACCGGAGCCGGTGACGCCCGCCAGCAGCCAGGCGGAGAAACGATCGGCGGCACTGTGAATCGCGCCCACGGCGGTGGCCTGCTCGGTATTCAGACGCAGGCGATCGCCCGACACGGAAAAGCCGTCGCGCCAGTCGTGAAGGGCAGGTGCTTCGCTGGCCAGCTCGCTCAGCCCTTTCTTCCTTAATGCCTGTAACGCGGTTTCGCTCACCTCAAGCTCGTCGACCTGATGGCGCCAGATTTTTCCCTGACGCAGCGCGGCCAGCGCCTGCTGCTGTTTCTGCGAGCGCTTGAGGCTATTAATATCGACCGCCTGCCCCTGCTCGGTGGCAAACCAGTACCACATGGGCGCATGGCTGGCGCGCTTGCCCTGACGCAGCATGATGGGCAGGGCGTGGAACAGGACGTCGCCAACCGGATGGTGATAGTAATCCGCTGCCCACAGCAGCAGCCGCCAGGTACTGGAAGAGTAAACCGGTTCATCGTCCAGCACCTCAACGACCGATTTCAGCTCGTTAAGGGGCAGTTCGCTTTTATCGCTGATGGACACTACGATCCCGACGCGCTGCTGTTTGCCAAACGGCACGGTCACGCGACAGCCCGCTTTGGCGCTCATGCTGTCGGGCAGCAGGTAGTCAAAGGTACGGGGAAGCGGAACGGGCAGGGCAACGTGAGCGACGGGCATCGAATCTTCCTGACTTGAAAAGTGGCGCGTTAGTATACACATTAGTGAAAGCGGCGTGCGGATCAGTTTGCATACGTTGGTCAAATTCTGTATGATTCGCCGCCTTTGGTGTATTTTACGCCAAAGAACTTACATTCAACATCGCGTGGTGTCTGGCGTTAGGGCTGGAAGAGCGACGCGGCCTTAACTGAGGTTCTCCCATGAAAAAAGATATTCACCCGAAATACGAAATGATTACTGCAAACTGCTCTTGCGGTAACTCTATCCAGATCCGCTCCACCGTGGGTCACGATCTGAACCTGGACGTGTGCGGCAAATGCCACCCGTTCTACACTGGTAAGCAGCGTGATGTTGCAACCGGTGGCCGTGTTGACCGCTTCAACAAGCGTTTCAGCATCCCGGGTGCTAAATAAGCATCCAGAAGAAACCGCCTCCGGGCGGTTTTTTTGTGCCTGTAATATCTCACCTGAATTAATTTTAAATTTATATTCCCACTTTAAATATATATTTTAAATTTCCCGAAAAATAAACATCGTCATTCAATATAATCCTATTTATACGGATAGTGAGCTTTATCTCTGTATTCTTGGCCTGTTTGCCATTTTATCGCCTTACATGGCAATAAATAAAAGGTTTCCCTCTGCGGGTAAAATTACACTGCGCTCGACATATATTCTTATTTGCCATTTGAGCAGCGATGGCTTTCAGGGTGTATTTACGTGAGGGAAAAAGGATGAAGCTGAAGCAATTGTTATTCGTGCTTCCATTACTATCGTGCGCGGCGCAGGCGGGGTATGTGGATTACCGACACGAGTATTACGATGATGGACGTAACTATGACCGTGTGTACATGTCACACCGTTTCGGTACGGGCTTTGGGGTAGCTGTAGAGGCCGTCTCACGCTCCGATGAAAAGCAATCTAATGATGCGCTCACTAATATGGAGAGCAACAGCAACGAATATACTGCCAGCTACCAGTTCACCTGGCAGGGATTTATCTGGCAGCCGGGTGTCGCCGTTGAAATGGGCGACGATATGGCTATTTATAAACCGTATTTACGCGTGCAGTATAATATTAACGAAAGCTGGTGGACGGCGTTCCGTTATCGTTCTGAATATACTCGCCGTAATGCAGACGGTAAAGATGATCGTATGGTATATCGCCCGGAAATGTGGCTGGGATATAATATCGAAAACTGGATGTTCGAACTGAACGGAATTTATAAGTTCGCCGACAATGAAGATCTGTATAACAACAAAAAAGAGGATTATGAATATAACTTCCGCGTGGCGTATAACATCGATTCGTGGGTGCCATTTGTGGAAGTGGGTAATGTCTCTTCCGGCTACAACACCGCTACCACTGACGACCGACAGACGCGTCTGCGTGTCGGCTTAGGCTACAACTTCTGAGAAACCATCCCGCTGAGTACCCTCAGCGGGATCGCACCGCAGTCAGTATTCCCACGTCTCCGGGTCGATGCCCAGCTCACGCATGATCACCTTCGCCTCTTCCGGGATTTCGTCACTGCGCTCTTTGCGCAGATCTTCATCGTTTGGCAACGGTTGACCGGTAAACGCATGCAGGAACGCTTCGCACAGCAGTTCGCTGTTGGTGGCGTGACGCAGGTTGTTCACCTGACGACGCGTGCGTTCATCGGTGAGGATCTTCAACACCTTCAGAGGAATGGAAACCGTGATTTTCTTGACTTGCTCACTCTTCTTACCGTGCTCAGCGTATGGGCTGATATATTCGCCGCTCCATTCAGCCATGAGATACCTTTAATCCTCTCAGTCATTAATCTAAAGGCGCAAAACCGGTAACTGACGGGTTTTGAACCGTAATCTTGCGTAGTTTACCGTAGAGACGATACCGAGGCACGGATATTGCCGCTGTAGCGTGTCCTAAAGCATATAATTTTAACGGCTATTTGCGCATTGCTCAATCTATACGCAAAGAAGTTTAGATGTCCAGATGTATTGACGTCCATACTTTCAATGTTTACTCTGGTGGCTGACTTTTCACCTCATTCGCCAGGAAGCCCTCACCATGACGCGTAAACAGGCCACCATCGCAGTGCGTAGCGGATTGAATGATGACGAGCAGTACGGCTGCGTTGTCCCGCCGATTCATCTCTCCAGTACCTACAATTTCACCGGATTTAATGAACCCCGCGCGCATGATTACTCGCGTCGCGGCAATCCTACGCGTGACGTCACTCAGCGCGCGCTGGCGGAACTGGAAGGCGGCGCGGGTGCGGTATTAACCAATACCGGCATGTCTGCTATTCACCTGGTGACCACGGTGTTCCTGAAGCCTGGCGATCTGCTTGTAGCACCGCACGACTGTTACGGCGGCAGCTATCGTCTGTTTGACAGCCTGGCAAAGCGTGGCTGCTACCGCGTGCTGTTTGTCGATCAAAACGACGAACAGGCGCTGAAACAGGCGCTTGCCGAGCAGCCGAAGCTCGTTCTGGTGGAAAGTCCAAGCAATCCATTGTTGCGCGTTGTCGACATTGCGAAAATTTGTCAGCTCGCAAGGGATGCGGGAGCGATAAGTGTAGTGGATAATACGTTCCTCAGTCCGGCCCTTCAGAACCCACTGGCACTGGGTGCCGATCTGGTGTTGCATTCATGCACTAAATATCTGAACGGCCATTCTGACGTGGTGGCGGGCGTGGTGATTGCAAAAGATCCCGACGTTGTCACGGAACTGGCATGGTGGGCCAATAACATCGGCGTCACCGCGGGCGCGTTCGACAGCTACCTGCTGTTGCGCGGCATCCGCACGCTGTCGCCGCGTATGGACGTGGCGCAGCGTAATGCCCAGGCGATCGTGGATTTCCTGCAAACCCAGCCGCTGGTGAAGAAGCTTTATCACCCGTCGCTGCCGGAAAACCAGGGGCACGAGATTGCCGCGCGCCAGCAGAAGGGATTTGGCGCGATGTTAAGTTTTGAACTGGATGGTGACGAGCAAACGCTGCGTCGCTTCCTGAGCGGGCTGTCATTGTTTACGCTGGCGGAATCCTTAGGGGGAGTTGAGAGCTTGATCTCCCACGCCGCAACCATGACGCACGCAGGTATGGCACCGGAAGCACGTGCCGCCGCCGGGATTTCCGAGACGCTGCTGCGTATCTCGACCGGTATTGAAGATTCTGAAGATTTAATTGCCGACCTGGAAAATGGCTTCCGGGTCGCAGCCAAGGGGTAATCATGAGTGTGATAGCGCAGGCAGGGGCGAAGGGTCGTCAGCTGCACAAGTTTGGTGGTAGTAGTCTTGCTGATGTGAAATGTTACCTGCGTGTCGCAGGGATCATGACCGAGTATTCACAGCCGGGGGACATGATGGTTGTCTCAGCGGCGGGCAGCACCACCAACCAGTTGATCAGCTGGCTGAAACTGAGCCAGACCGATCGCCTCTCTGCGCATCAGGTGCAACAGTCTTTACGTCGTTACCAGAGCGAGCTGATTGCCGGCCTGCTGCCTGCGGACGTGGCGGACGGGCTGATTAGCGCCTTCACGCACGACCTTGAGCGTCTGGCGGCCCTGCTGGACAGCGGGATCACCGATGCGGTGTATGCCGAAGTGGTGGGTCACGGTGAAGTGTGGTCCGCGCGCCTGATGGCCGCCGTGCTGCAACATCTTGGCGTGGACGCCGCCTGGCTCGACGCGCGTGATTTCCTGCGTGCGGAACGCGCCGCACAGCCGCAGGTGGACGAAGGGCTGTCCTATCCGCTGCTGCAACAGCTGCTGGTGCAACATCCCGGGAAACGTATTGTCGTCACCGGCTTTATCAGCCGCAGCAACGCGGGCGAAACCGTACTGCTGGGCCGTAACGGCTCTGACTACTCGGCAACGCAGATCGGTGCCCTGGCGGGCGTATCCCGCGTCACCATCTGGAGCGATGTCGCGGGTGTGTACAGCGCGGATCCGCGCAAAGTAAAAGATGCCTGTCTGCTGCCGCTGCTGCGTCTCGACGAAGCGAGCGAGCTGGCGCGTCTGGCGGCCCCGGTGCTGCATGCGCGCACGCTACAGCCGGTTTCCGGCAGCGACATTGACCTGCAACTACGCTGTAGCTACACGCCGGATCAGGGTTCCACCCGCATCGAGCGCGTGCTGGCATCCGGCACGGGGGCGCGTATTGTCACCAGTCACGATGACATCTGCCTGATTGAGTTCCAGGTGCCTGCGGGCCAGGACTTCAGGCTGGCGCATAAAGATATCGATACGATCCTGAAACGTGCGCAGGTGCGTCCGCTGGCCGTTGGCGTGCATAATGACCGTCAGCTGTTGCAGTTCTGCTATACCGCCGAAGTGGTGGACAGCGCATTAAAAATTCTTGATGAAGCGGGCCTGCCGGGCGAGCTTCGCCTGCGTCAGGGGCTGGCGCTGGTGGCGATGGTGGGCGCGGGCGTCACCCGTAACCCGCTGCACTGCCACCGCTTCTGGCAGCAGCTGAAGGGCCAGCCGGTTGAATTTACCTGGCAGTCGGAAGAGGGCATCAGCCTGGTTGCCGTGCTGCGTAAAGGGCCAACTGAAAGTCTGATTCAGGGTCTGCACACCTCTCTGTTCCGCGCGGAAAAACGCATCGGCCTGGTGCTGTTCGGGAAAGGGAATATCGGTTCCCGCTGGCTGGAGCTGTTCGCCCGTGAGCAGGTCACGCTTTCGGCGCGTACCGGATTCGAATTTATTCTTGCGGGCGTGGTGGACAGCCGCCGCAGCCTGCTGAACTACGAAGGGCTGGACGCCAGCCGGGCGCTGGCCTTCTTTAACGATGAAGCCGTTGAGCAGGATGAAGAGTCGCTGTTCCTGTGGATGCGCGCGCACCCGTATGACGATCTGGTGGTGCTGGACGTTACCGCCAGCGAACAGCTGGCCGATCAGTATCTGGATTTCGCCAGCCACGGTTTCCACGTCATCAGCGCCAACAAGCTGGCGGGAGCGAGCAGCACCGATAAATATCGCCAGATCCACGACGCGTTCGAAAAAACGGGCCGTCACTGGCTTTACAACGCCACCGTTGGTGCAGGTCTGCCGGTTAACCATACCGTGCGTGATCTGATTGAAAGCGGCGACAGCATTCTGGCGCTGAGCGGCATTTTCTCCGGCACACTCTCCTGGCTGTTTTTGCAGTTTGATGGCACCGTTCCGTTCACCGACCTGGTGGATCAGGCGTGGCAGCAGGGCTTAACCGAGCCGGATCCGCGCGTTGACCTTGCCGGTAAAGACGTGATGCGCAAGCTGGTGATCCTGGCGCGTGAAGCGGGCTACGACATTGAGCCGGGTCAGGTGCGCGTTGAGTCGCTGGTGCCTGCGGGCTGCGAGGAAGGGTCCGTAGATCATTTCTTTGAGAACGGCGACGAGCTGAACGAGCAGATGGTGCAGCGTCTGGAAGCGGCAAACGAGATGGGCCTGGTACTGCGCTACGTGGCACGCTTCGAGGCGAACGGTAAAGCGCGCGTGGGCGTGGAGGCGGTGCGTCCTGAGCATCCGCTGGCCGCTCTGCTGCCGTGCGATAACGTCTTCGCCATTGAAAGCCGCTGGTACCGCGATAATCCGCTGGTGATCCGTGGCCCGGGCGCGGGACGCGATGTCACCGCCGGGGCAATCCAGTCTGACATCAACCGACTGGCTAAGCTGCTGTAATCTCGCTTGTTCCCTCTCCCCGTGGGAGAGGGTTAGGGTGAGGGCGGCAGACCGCACTCACCCCCATCATGAACGCCCCTCATCTTCCCTGAGCAATCCTCACCGTTATTGTTGATTATTTCAGTTGACGCCACTCCGCTTTTCCGTCATTTTTACATCTGGACGTCTAAACGTATAGAAGTTCACAGCACAATAAACAACGACACGCGAAAGGTAGAGGTAAGGTATGAGCTTTTTTCACGCCAACCAGCGGGAAGCCCTGAATCAGAGCCTGGCAGAAGTTAACGGCCAGATTAACGTCTCTTTTGAATTTTTCCCGCCGCGCACCAGTGAAATGGAGCAAACCCTGTGGAGCTCTATCGATCGCCTGAGCAGTCTTAAACCGAAGTTTGTTTCCGTAACCTACGGTGCCAACTCCGGCGAGCGTGACCGCACGCACAGCATCATTAAGGGCATTAAAGACCGAACCGGCCTGGAAGCGGCGCCGCACCTGACCTGTATCGACGCCACCCGCGACGAGCTGCGCGCCATCGCTCAGGACTACTGGAATAATGGCATTCGCCACATTGTGGCCCTGCGCGGTGACCTTCCGCCGGGCAGCGGTAAGCCAGAGATGTTTGCCGCCGATCTGGTCGGGCTGCTGAAAGAGGTGGCGGACTTCGATATTTCCGTTGCGGCGTATCCTGAAGTTCACCCGGAAGCGAAAAGCGCCCAGGCAGACCTGCTTAACCTGAAGCGTAAAGTGGAGGCCGGTGCCAACCGCGCGATTACTCAGTTCTTCTTTGACGTGGAAAGCTACCTGCGCTTTCGCGACCGCTGCGTCTCGGCGGGTATTGATGTTGAAATCATTCCGGGCATTTTGCCGGTCTCGAACTTCAAACAGGCGAAGAAATTTGCCGATATGACCAACGTGCGCATTCCGCTGTGGATGTCCAAAATGTACGAAGGGCTGGACGACGATCCGGAAACCCGCAAGCTGGTGGGCGCCAATATCGCCATGGACATGGTGAAGATCTTGAGCCGCGAAGGGGTGAAAGATTTCCACTTCTACACGCTGAACCGCGCGGAAATGAGTTACGCCATTTGCCACACGCTGGGCGTTCGTCCTGCCCTGTAAAGCAAAATCCCTCACAAAGATGAGGGATTTTTAATCGAACCGATAGTTAAAAGGTATTAACTATCGAATCTGTGGATTAATTCAACTATCTCTTATCGCTAGTGGTGTATATCGTAACGGTAACACTGTAAAGGGAGCATAGCGATGAGCATGTCAGACGAGACCAATAACGCGGCATCTGCCGGCAAATGTCCGTTCCATCAGGGCGGCGTCGATCATAGCGCGGGTGCAGGTACCAGCAGCAAAGAGTGGTGGCCTAAACAACTCCGCATCGATCTACTTAATCAACACTCCAGCCGTTCAAACCCACTGGGTGAAGACTTCGATTACCGCAAAGAATTCAGCAAGCTCGACTATTCTGCCCTTAAGGGCGACCTCAAGGCCCTGTTAACCGATTCTCAGCCGTGGTGGCCTGCCGACTGGGGCAGCTATGCGGGCCTGTTTATCCGTATGGCCTGGCACGGCGCGGGCACCTATCGCTCCGTGGACGGTCGCGGCGGCGCAGGTCGCGGTCAACAGCGCTTCGCGCCCCTGAACTCCTGGCCGGATAACGTCAGCCTGGACAAGGCGCGCCGCCTGCTGTGGCCAATCAAGCAAAAATACGGACAAAAAATCTCCTGGGCCGACCTGTTTATCCTCGCGGGTAACGTGGCGCTGGAGAACTCCGGCTTCCGCACCTTTGGTTTTGGTGCCGGGCGTGAAGACGTCTGGGAACCGGATCTGGACGTGAACTGGGGCGATGAAAAAGCCTGGCTGACCCACCGTGACCCGGAAGCGCTGGCGAAGCGCCCGCTGGCGGCCACTGAAATGGGCCTGATTTACGTTAACCCGGAAGGGCCAAACGCCAGCGGTGAACCGTTGTCCGCGGCGGCGGCAATCCGCGCCACCTTTGGCAACATGGGCATGAACGACGAAGAGACCGTCGCGCTGATTGCTGGCGGTCATACGCTCGGTAAAACGCACGGCGCAGGGGAAGCCACGCACGTGGGCACTGACCCGGAAGCGTCGCCGATTGAAGCGCAGGGCTTAGGCTGGACCAGCACCCACGGCACCGGAATTGGCGCTGACGCCATTACCTCCGGGCTGGAAGTCATCTGGTCGCAAACCCCGACCCAGTGGAGCAACTACTTCTTCGAGAACCTGTTCAAGTACGAATGGGTGCAGACCCGCAGCCCGGCGGGCGCGATTCAGTTTGAAGCCGTGGATGCGCCAGAGATCATGCCTGACCCGTTCGACCCGTCGAAAAAACGCAAGCCAACCATGCTGGTCACCGACCTGACGCTGCGCTTTGACCCGGAATTCGAGAAAATTTCCCGTCGCTTCCTGAACGATCCGCAGGCCTTCAATGAAGCCTTTGCGCGCGCGTGGTTCAAGCTGACCCACCGCGATATGGGGCCAAAAGCGCGGTACATTGGTCCGGAAGTGCCGAAGGAAGATCTGATTTGGCAGGATCCACTGCCTCAGCCGGTGTTCCATCCGACTCAGGAAGATATCGAAAGCCTGAAAGCGGAAATCGCGGCCTCGGGACTCTCCGTGAGCGAGCTGGTTTCTGTGGCCTGGGCGTCGGCATCCACCTTCCGCGGCGGCGACAAGCGTGGCGGCGCCAACGGTGCACGTCTGGCGCTGGCTCCTCAGCGCGACTGGGACGTTAACGCCGCGGCGGTTCGCGCGCTGCCGGCGCTGGAAGCGATCCAGCGCACCACCAACAAAGCGTCACTTGCGGATATCATCGTGCTGGCGGGTGTGGTGGGCGTTGAGCAGGCAGCGAAAGCGGCAGGCGTTTACGTCAATGTGCCGTTCACCCCGGGCCGCGTGGACGCGCGTCAGGACCAGACGGATATCGAGATGTTTAACCTGCTCGAGCCGATTGCCGACGGTTTCCGTAACTATCGCGCACAGGTGGATGTATCTACCACCGAGTCGCTGCTGATCGACAAAGCCCAGCAGCTGACCCTGACCGCGCCGGAGCTGACGGTGCTGATCGGCGGCCTGCGCGTACTGGGTGCAAACTTCGACGGCAGCAAGAATGGCGTGTTCACTAACCGCGAGGGCGTGCTGAGCAACGATTTCTTCGTGAACCTGCTGGATATGAACACCCAGTGGAAAGCGACCGACGACTCAAACGAACTGTTTGCCGGGAGCGATCGCGCCAGCGGCGAGGTGAAATACACCGCCACCCGCGCTGACCTGGTCTTCGGTTCAAACGCCGTACTGCGCGCGCTGGCCGAGGTTTACGCCAGCAGCGATGCGCACGAAAAGTTCGTTCGTGATTTCGTTGCCGCGTGGGCGCGAGTGATGGATTTGGACCGCTTTGACGTGAAGTAACCCTTGTGCCGGGTGGCGGCTACGCCTTACCCGGCCTACAAATTAAAGTGCCATGTAAGCCGGGTAAGCGCAGCGCCACCCGGCTTTTTTATTACTCCCACTCCTGGAGGAAACGCTGTCCGTACTGGTCCGCAACCAGCAGCGCCGCATACACCTGATCCGCCGTTACGCCGCCAGGCATGTTATGAATGGTTTCCCCTTCGGCACAGGACGCTTCCGCGATCAGCCGCATTTTGGCCGGGATATCCTCTTTGATGTTTAGCTGCGCCAGGGTGATCGGCAGTCCAACGCTGTGGCAAAGCGCGGCGACGGTCTCTATTTCTTCAACCGGCGCGTTCTCCAGAACTAGCTGCGTCAGCGTGCCGAACGCGACCTTTTCACCGTGGTAGAAATGATGTGCATCCGGTACCGCCGTCATGCCGTTGTGAATGGCGTGCGCCGCCGCCAGACCGCCGCTTTCAAAACCCACGCCGCTGAGATAGGTGTTGGCTTCGATAATGCGTTCCAGCGCGGGCGTCACCACGTGCTGCTCTGCCGCCAGCATCGCTTTCTCACCCTCTTCAACCAGCGTGTTGTAGCACAGCTCTGCCAGCGCTAGCGCCGCCTGCGTGCACTTGCCGCCCGCCATGGTCGTGGCGCCGCTGCGCGAGCAGGCGCGCGCTTCAAACCAGGTAGCCAGCGCGTCGCCAATCCCGGCGGCGAGCAGGCGAGCCGGTGCACCCGCCACCACTTTGGTGTCGACAATCACCATGTTCGGGTTGTGCGGCAGCATCAGATAACGCTCGAACTCACCGCTGTCGGTGTAAATCACGGACAGGGCGCTGCACGGCGCATCGGTGGAGGCGATGGTCGGGGCAACGGCAACCGGAACGTTCATAAAGTGCGCAAGCGCTTTGGCAGTATCCAGCGTTTTACCGCCGCCGATACCCAGCACTGCCAGACAGTCGGCGCTGTCGGCCAGTTTTTTCAGACGATCGATTTCATTTTGCGAACATTCGCCGCCAAACGGCGCAATTTCGGCGTGGAGATCGGCTTGTCTGAAGCTCTGGCGCAGGGTTTCTTCAGCAAAACCCAGCACAAACTTATCGCCCACCACCAGCCAGCGGGCTGCCAGCGGCTTCAGATAGTCGCCGAGACGGGTGAGCACATCAGCACCCTGGATGTATTTTCCCGGGGATTGAATAATACGGTCCATAACATTACTCCCTTAGTGTTTGAGGTAAATCCTGTCCTGTTCGAACGGCTCTGAGAGTCACTCTACTCCCGGCGTGCCGGACATTTGTTGCGCTATGTCTAAGGGAAGCGTGATTGCCTTACGGGCGGCAGGGAAGAGGGAAGATCGAGATGTGCCCGGCAGGCTTAGCGCTGCCGGGCATTAAGCATTAACCGGTGTTACGCATACCCGCCGCAACGCCGGCAATCGTCACCATCAGCGCCTGTTCAACGCGCGGATCCGGCTCTTTACCTTCCTCTTCCGCCAGGCGGGAACGGTGCAGCAGTTCAGCCTGTAAAACGTTCAGCGGGTCGGTGTAGATGTTACGCAACTGGATTGATTCGGCGATCCACGGCAGGTCTTCCATCAGGTGGGAATCGTTGGCGATATCCAGCACCACCTTGATGTCGCCTTCCAGCAGCTCGCGCAGCTCTTTACCCAGCGTCCACAGTTCTGGTTTCACCAGGCGCTGATCGTAGTATTCCGCCAGCCACAGGTCGGCTTTCGAGAAGACCATCTCCAGCATGCCCAGACGGGTGGAGAAGAACGGCCAGTCGCGGCACATGGTTTCCAGCTCGCTCTGCTTACCGTCTTCCACCACTTTTTGCAGCGCCGCACCGGCACCCAGCCAGGCGGGCAGCATTAAGCGGTTTTGCGTCCAGGCGAAGATCCACGGAATGGCGCGCAGGGACTCGACGCCGCCGGTCGGGCGACGCTTGGCCGGACGCGAACCCAGCGGCAGTTTACCCAGCTCCTGCTCAGGCGTTGCTGAACGGAAGTAAGGCACGAAGTCTTTGTTTTCACGCACGTAGCCGCGATACAGGTCGCAGGAGATGTCTGACAGCTCGTCCATGATGCGGCACCAGGACTCTTTTGGCTCCGGCGGCGGCAGCAGGTTCGCTTCCAGGATCGCACTGGTATAGAGCGACAGGCTGCTGATGGTCACTTCCGGCAGACCGTATTTGAAGCGGATCATCTCGCCCTGCTCGGTCACGCGCAGGCCGCCTTTCAGGCTTCCCGGCGGTTGAGAGAGCAGCGCTGCGTGGGCAGGCGCACCGCCACGGCCAATGGAGCCGCCGCGTCCGTGGAACAGGGTCAGCTCAATACCGGCTTTCTCGCAGGTTTTAATTAACGCGTCCTGCGCCTGATACTGCGCCCAGGAAGCGGCCATCACGCCCGCATCTTTCGCGGAGTCGGAATAGCCAATCATCACCATCTGTTTGCCCTGAATAAAGCCGCGATACCAGTCGATGTTAAGCAGCTGGGTCATCACGTCGTTGGCGTTGTTCAGGTCGTCGAGGGTCTCAAACAGCGGCGCGACAGGCAGAGCGTAGTCGATGCCCGCTTCTTTCAGCAGAAGGTGAACGCCCAGCACGTCGGACGGGGTTTTCGCCATGGAGATCACATAGGCGGCCACCGATCCTTTCGGCGCATCCACGATCGCTTTACAGGTGTTGAGCACTTCGCGGGTGTCATTGCTTGGCTCCCAGTTGCGCGGCAGCAGAGGGCGCTTGGAGTTCAGCTCGCGGATCAGGAACGCCTGCTTGTCGGCTTCGGACCAGCTTTCATAGTCGCCGATGCCGAGATAGCGGGTCAGTTCGCCCAGCGCTTCGGTATGGCGGGTACTTTCCTGACGGACGTCGA
The DNA here is from genome assembly GCF_014896205.1 of Enterobacter cloacae complex sp. I2. Lineage (NCBI taxonomy): Bacteria > Pseudomonadati > Pseudomonadota > Gammaproteobacteria > Enterobacterales > Enterobacteriaceae > Enterobacter > Enterobacter cloacae complex sp. I2. The sequence goes on along the minus strand of NZ_JADBRA010000020.1, from coordinate 14,225 downwards.
TACGCACCAGCGGTACGCCGAAACACTTCACGCGACGCAGGGTATCGAGCAGTTCGCCATTCGCAATGATGCCCATTCCGCAGGCCTGGAGCGATTTATAACAGGCATATAGCGGTTCCCAGAGCTGTTCGTTCTGGCTCAGCAGACCTTCTGGCTTTGGCAGGCGCTGGCCTTTCAGGCGCGCTTCCAGCCAGGCCTGAGTTGCAAGCAGCTGACCGCGCAGTTTTTTCATCAGGAAACGGTACGGCTCGCTGGCACCTTCTTCACCGGCCAGCGCACGCAGTTCCGGCGTCGCTTCTACCATCGACAGCTCGGAGATCAGCACCTGAATATCTTTCAGGAACAGGTCGGTCGCTTTCCAGCGGCTCAGCAGCAGGACGTGACGGGTGATTTCCGCCGTCACGTTCGGGTTGCCGTCGCGGTCACCGCCCATCCAGGAGGTAAAGCGCACCGGCACAAAGTCTACCGGCAGGCGATAGCCGAGGTTCTCTTCCAGCTGTTCGTTCAGCTCGCGCAGGTAGTTAGGCACCCCTTCCCACAGGCTGTTTTCCACCACCGCAAAGCCCCATTTGGCTTCGTCGACCGGGCTTGGGCGATGCTTACGAATTTCATCGGTGTGCCAGGACTGGGCAATCAGCTGGCGCAGACGGCGCATCAGCTGGTTACGTTCGTAGTCGGCAATGTCTTTGTTATCCAGTTGCTTCAGGCAGTTGTTCACTTCCACCATTTTGTGGATCAGCGTACGACGGGTGATTTCGGTTGGGTGTGCGGTCAGAACCAGCTCCAGCGAAAGGGATTCCACCGCGTTTTTGATGGTCGCTTCGTTGAGGTCGGGCTGGTCTTTGAGTTTACGAAGGGTGCGGGCAATGACTTCCGGGTTGCTGGCCGCTTCGCCTTTTGGCGAAATGCTGTGGTATTGCTCAGCGGTGTTTGCCAGGTTCAGGAACTGGCTAAAGGCGCGGGCAACGGGCAGCAGCTCATCGTTAGAAAGGTTCTGCAAGGTGGTGAGCAGCTCCTGACGATTTGCCTCGTTACCGGCACGGGAAGATTTGGACAGCTTGCGGATGGTTTCAACGCGGTCGAGAATGTTCTCCCCTAATGCGTCTTTGATGGTATCTCCAAGCACTTTGCCGAGCATGCTGACATTACTACGCAACGCGGAATATTGTTCGTTCATAAAAACCCAGTCACCCCATCATTTTTGTTTATGCCCAGGCGAAAATCTTCTGGACATTATTTTGTCATCTCCCTTTATAAAGCCACGTAAAACCCCCGTCGTCAATTGCTGCGAAAACGGTTCAGCAAACGAATAAATGCGGGCAATTTACGAAATTTAATTCGCTTCGCGTCAGATAAGAGATGCTTATGGGAATGTGACGGAGATCGCGGGATTTTCCCCCTCTCCAGGGAGAGGGGAAGCGTCATTAATGCCAGCAGAAATGATGCACAACCTGGGTAATCAGTTCGCGGGTGGGCTTGATGAAGCGGGTTTCCAGATACTCATCCGGCTGATGGGCCTGGTTAATGGAGCCAGGACCAAGAACCAGCGTCGGGCACAGGGTCTGAATAAACGGTGCTTCGGTGCAGTAGTTCACCACGTCGGTTTTCTCGCCGAGCAGTTTTTCCACGACCTGAACCAGCTGATGGTCTGGCGGGCATTCGTAGCCTGGAATCGGCGGATGCAGTTCAGAGACCGTCAGGCGTCCCGGCCAGCGCTCGCTGACCGGAGCCAGCGCTTCGTTCAACAGGCCATCCAGATCGCTCAGCGTCATGCCCGGCAGCGGACGAATATCCATATGCAGTTCGCAGCAGGCACAGATACGGTTGGACGCATCGCCACCGTGCAGGCTACCGAGGTTCAGCGTTGGATAAGGCACGGTAAACGCCTCGTAGTGATAACGCTCTTTCAAATCGTCGCGCAGGGTCATGATGCGGCCAATGGCGTCGTGCATCAGCTCAATGGCGTTCACGCCGCGCGCCGGATCGCTGGAGTGACCGGACTGGCCCAGCACGCGCACCGCGGTAGAAATATGGCCTTTGTGCGCACGAATCGGTTGCAGAGAGGTGGGCTCGCCGATGATCGCGCAGTCCGGGCGAATCGACGTGTTTTCAGAGAAATAACGTGCACCCGCCATGCTGGTCTCTTCATCGGCGGTCGCCAGAATGTAGAGCGGCTTTTTCAGGGTTGTCACGTCCACGTCACGCAGCGCGTCGAGGATAAAGGCGAAGAAGCCTTTCATGTCCGCCGTGCCGAGACCGTAGAGCTTGTTGTCGTGTTCGGTCAGGGTGAACGGATCGCGCGTCCAGCGGCCATCGTCAAACGGCACGGTGTCGGTATGACCGGCCAGCAGCAGGCCGCCCGCACCGGTTCCGGTACTGGCGAGCAGGTTAAATTTGTGGCGTGTTCCGGGGACGGGCTGAACCTCAACGTTAAACCCAAGATCGCTAAACCAACCCGCCAGCAGATTGATTAAAGACTCATTGCTCTGATCCAGCGCTTCTTCCGTCGCGCTGATGGAGGGTGTGGCAATCAGGGCGCGGTAAATCTCGATAAATGGCGGTAAGTTCATTTTCATTGTTGACACACCTTAGGTCGTGATAGTATCAATATTCATGCAATAAATGTGAATAAAAATACATTAACGTTGAGCATAAAGGAACCCGATGTTGAATACGCTGATTGTAGGCGCTAGCGGTTATGCGGGCGCAGAGCTTGTAAGCTACGTAAATCGTCACCCTCATATGACCATAACCGCTTTGACCGTGTCAGCGCAAAGCAATGATGCCGGAAAGTTAATTTCTGATTTGCATCCGCAGCTTAAGGGCATTGTCGATCTGCCGTTGCAGCCGATGTCCGACATCAGCGAGTTCACCGATGGCGTTGACGTGGTGTTTTTAGCCACGGCGCATGAAGTCAGCCACGACCTGGCACCGCAATTTTTAGCGGCCGGCTGCGTGGTCTTTGACCTCTCCGGCGCGTTTCGCGTAAACGACAGCGCGTTCTACGAAAAATATTACGGTTTTTCCCATCAGCATCCGGATCTGCTTGAAAAAGCGGTCTACGGCCTGGCGGAGTGGAGCGCCGATAAACTGAAAGAAGCGAACCTGATTGCCGTGCCGGGCTGCTACCCGACGGCGGCGCAGCTCTCGCTGAAGCCATTGATCGACGCCGGTCTGCTGGATCTGCACCAGTGGCCGGTGATCAACGCCACCAGCGGCGTGAGCGGAGCAGGGCGCAAGGCCGCTATCTCCAACAGCTTCTGCGAAGTGAGCCTTCAGCCGTATGGCGTGTTCAATCACCGTCATCACCCTGAAATCACCACGCATCTGGGCGCGGAGGTGATCTTCACCCCGCACCTGGGCAGCTTCCCGCGCGGGATCCTCGAAACCATTACCTGCCGCCTGAAGCCGGGCGTGACCCAGGCGCAGGTGAGCGAGGCCTTCACGCAGGCATACGCGGATAAACCGCTGGTGCGTCTGTACGACAAAGGCGTGCCGGCATTGAAAAACGTGGTTGGCCTGCCGTTCTGCGACATCGGCTTTGCCGTACAGGGCGAGCATCTGATTGTGGTCGCCGCAGAAGATAACTTACTCAAAGGCGCTGCCGCGCAGGCAATGCAGTGTGCAAATATTCGTTTCGGCTTCCCTGAAACGCAGGCTCTTATTTAAGGTGTGATGATGAACCCATTAATTATCAAACTCGGTGGTGTACTGCTGGACAGTGAAGAAGCGCTGGAGCGCCTGTTTACCGCGCTGGTGAACTATCGCGAATCGCACCAGCGTCCGCTGGTGATTGTGCACGGCGGCGGCTGCGTGGTGGATGAGCTGATGAAAGGGCTGAATCTGCCGGTGAAAAAGAAAAATGGCCTGCGCGTCACCCCTGCTGACCAGATTGACATCATTACCGGCGCGCTGGCGGGCACGGCGAACAAAACGCTGCTGGCATGGGCGAAGAAACACCATATCGCCTCCGTTGGCCTCTACCTGGGCGACGGTGACAGCGTAAAAGTGACCCAGCTTGACGAAGAGCTCGGCCATGTTGGACTGGCGCAGCCAGGTTCGCCTAAGCTGATTAACACCCTGCTGGAAGGCGGTTTTCTGCCGGTAGTGAGCTCTATCGGCGTGACCGAAGCGGGCGAGCTGATGAACGTCAACGCGGACCAGGCGGCAACCGCCCTGGCGGCCACGCTGGGCGCTGACCTGATCTTGCTCTCCGACGTGAGCGGCATTCTGGACGGCAAAGGCCAGCGTATTGCGGAAATGACCGCCGCAAAAGCCGAGCAGCTGATCGATCAGGGCATTATTACCGACGGCATGATCGTTAAGGTGAATGCGGCGCTGGATGCGGCGCGCACGCTGGGTCGCCCGGTGGATATCGCCTCCTGGCGCCACGCGGAGCAGCTTCCGGCGCTGTTTAACGGCACGCCGATTGGTACGCGTATTCTGGCTTAAGATTCTGTGCCGGATGGCGCTTCGCTTATCCGGCCTACGTGAATTTTGTAGGCCCGGTAAGCGCAGCGCCACCGGGCAAAAATATCATCATTAAGGAAATTCGTTATGGCACTTTGGGGTGGGCGTTTTACACAGGCAGCGGATCAGCGGTTCAAACAGTTCAACGACTCTTTGCGCTTTGACTACCGCCTGGCCGAACAGGATATCGTCGGCTCTGTGGCCTGGTCCAAAGCGCTGGTGACCGTTGGCGTGCTGACCGCAGACGAACAGCAGCAGCTGGAAGAGGCGCTGAACAACCTGCTGGAAGAGGTGCGTCTGGATCCGCAGCAAATCCTCCAGAGCGATGCCGAAGATATTCACAGCTGGGTGGAAGGCAAACTCATCGACAAAGTCGGTCAGCTGGGTAAAAAACTGCATACCGGCCGTAGCCGTAATGATCAGGTTGCGACCGACCTGAAGCTATGGTGCAAAGAGACCATAGGCGAACTGCTGGCGGCAAATCGTCAGTTGCAGGGCGCGCTGGTGGAAACCGCGCAGAACAACCAGGACGCGGTGATGCCGGGTTATACCCACCTGCAACGCGCGCAGCCGGTGACGTTTGCGCACTGGTGTCTGGCCTACGTTGAGATGCTGGCGCGTGATGAAAGCCGATTGCAGGATACCTTAACGCGTCTGGACGTGAGCCCGCTGGGCAGCGGCGCGCTGGCCGGTACCGCATATGAAATCGACCGCGAGCAGCTGGCAGGCTGGCTGGGCTTTGCTTCCGCCACCCGCAACAGCCTGGACAGCGTCTCTGACCGTGATCACGTGCTGGAGCTGCTGTCGAATGCGTCTATCGGAATGGTGCACCTGTCGCGCTTTGCCGAAGACCTGATCTTCTTTAACTCTGGCGAAGCGGGCTTCGTGGAGCTGTCCGACCGCGTGACCTCAGGCTCATCCCTGATGCCGCAGAAGAAAAACCCGGACGCGCTGGAGCTGATCCGCGGCAAGTGCGGTCGAGTGCAGGGCGCGCTCACCGGCATGATGATGACCCTGAAAGGGCTGCCGCTGGCGTATAACAAAGATATGCAGGAAGACAAAGAAGGGCTGTTCGACGCGCTCGATACCTGGCTGGACTGTCTGCACATGGGCGCGCTGGTGCTGGACGGCATTCAGGTGAAACGTCCGCGCTGTCAGGAAGCGGCGCAGCAGGGCTATGCTAACTCCACCGAGCTGGCGGACTACCTGGTGGCGAAAGGCGTACCGTTCCGTGAGGCGCACCATATTGTGGGCGAAGCGGTTGTGGAAGCGATTCGTCAGGGTAAAGCCCTTGAAGCGCTGGCGCTGGCCGACCTGCAAAAATTCAGCGCGGTTATCGGGGATGACGTCTATCCGATTCTGGCCCTGCAATCCTGCCTGGATAAGCGTGCAGCGAAAGGCGGCGTATCGCCGAAGCAGGTGGCGCAGGCGATTGCGGATGCGAAAAACCGCCTGATTTGATGCCTGAAACGTCGGGTGGCGGCTTCGCCTGACCCGACCTACAAAACCCCCGCCCAACCCTGAGTTGGGCTTTTTTTTGCAAAAAAAAAGCGGACCACGGGGTCCGCAAAAGTTCACGTTGGCTTTAGTTTTTCGAGTTTTGAGAGAAACTCGCTGACGGTGCGGGGACGTCAAGGGTCAAACACGGCCGCCTCGTCTATGTGGCGTATTATTCAACAGAATGCTTGATAGGGATAATCGTTCATTGCTATGCTATCTATCGCCATGAACTATCGTGGCGACGGAGGATGAATAATGAATATTCGTGATCTTGAATACCTGGTAGCGTTAGCCGAGCACCGCCATTTTCGCCGCGCGGCAGATTCCTGCCACGTCAGCCAGCCTACCCTGAGCGGACAGATCCGCAAGCTGGAAGATGAGCTGGGCGTAATGCTGCTGGAGCGCACCAGTCGTAAGGTACTGTTCACCCAGGCAGGTCTGCTGCTGGTGGATCAGGCGCGCACCGTGCTGCGCGAGGTCAAAGTGCTCAAGGAAATGGCAAGCCAGCAGGGGGAGGCGATGTCCGGCCCGCTGCATATTGGCCTGATCCCAACCGTTGGCCCGTACCTGTTGCCGCAAATCATTCCAATGCTGCACCAGACGTTCCCGAAACTCGAAATGTACCTGCACGAAGCGCAAACCCATCAGCTGCTGGCGCAGCTGGACAGCGGCAAGCTCGACTGTGCGATTCTGGCGCTGGTCAAAGAGAGTGAAGCATTTATTGAAGTGCCGCTGTTCGACGAACCGATGATGCTGGCGATCTATGAAGATCACCCATGGGCGAACCGCGATCGCGTGCCGATGGCCGATCTGGCCGGGGAAAAGCTGCTGATGCTGGAAGACGGTCACTGCCTGCGCGATCAGGCGATGGGCTTCTGCTTCGAAGCGGGCGCTGACGAAGATACCCATTTCCGCGCAACCAGTCTGGAAACGCTGCGTAATATGGTGGCGGCGGGAAGCGGTATTACGCTGCTGCCGGCGCTGGCGGTGCCGCACGAGCGTAAACGCGATGGCGTGGTCTATCTGCCGTGCATCAAGCCGGAGCCGCGTCGCACCATTGGTCTGGTTTATCGTCCGGGTTCACCGCTGCGCAGCCGCTATGAGCAGCTGGCAGAGGCCATCCGCGGTGCGATGGATGGCCATTTCGACAGCGCGTTAAAACAGGCGGTTTAAGCCGTTCAGCGCGGCTACCCGATAGGCTTCCGCCATGGTCGGGTAGTTAAAGGTGGTGTTAACGAAGTACTCAATGGTGTTGCCACCACCTTTTTGCTCCATGATCGCCTGGCCGATGTGAATGATTTCCGCCGCGCGTTCACCGAAGCAGTGAATACCGAGGATCTCTTTCGTCTCGCGATGGAACAGGATCTTCAGCGTACCCACGCTCATCCCCACGATTTGCGCCCGCGCCAGATGTTTAAACTGGGCACGACCCACCTCGTAAGGCACCTTCATGGCCGTCAGCTGCTGTTCGGTTTTCCCGACAGAACTGATTTCCGGAATGGTGTAGATACCCGTCGGGATATCTTCAATCAGATGCGCCGTCGCTTCACCTTTCACCAGGGCCTGTGCGGCGATGCGGCCCTGATCGTACGCAGCGGAGGCCAGGCTTGGGTAACCAATCACGTCGCCCACCGCGTATACGTGCGGCAGCGCGGTCTGATACATGCTGTTGACCTTCAGCTGACCGCGGCTGTCGGTTTCGAGCCCGATATTCTCCAGCTGCAATGAATCCGTGTTGCCGGTACGGCCGTTGGCGTACAGCAGGCAGTCTGCCTTCAGCTTCTTACCAGACTTCAGGTGCATGATCACACCGTCGTCGCAGCCCTCAATCTTCTCGTACTCTTCGTTGTGGCGAATCACCACGCCGCTGTTCCAGAAGTGGTAGGAGAGAGAGTCGGACATCTCCTGATCGAGGAACGCCAGCAGGCGGTCGCGGGTGTTAATCAGGTCAACTTTGACCTCCATTCCGCGGAAGATCGACGCATATTCACAGCCAATCACCCCCGCACCATAGATGATCACATGGCGTGGTTCGTGATGCAGGCTGAGGATGGAGTCGCTGTCGTAAATGCGCGGGTGCGAGAAGTCCACGTCTGCCGGATGGTACGGACGGGAACCGCAGGCGATCACAAATTTTTCAGCGGTGAGCGTCTCAACCGAACCATCGTGGCACTCCAGCGCCAGGGTGTGTTCATCCACAAAATGGGCGTTGCCTTGCAGAATTTCACAGTGGTTGCGCTCATAAAAACCCTGACGCATGCGCGTCTGCTGGTTAATGACCGTGTCTGCGTGATTCAGGATATCGGCAAAGGAGGAACGAAGAAGTCGGGAGTGGTCGCTGTAAAGAGGATTCTGGTTAAATTCGATAATGCGGCTAACGGCGTGGCGGAGGGCTTTCGAAGGGATGGTGCCCCAGTGGGTGCAACCGCCGCCAACATTATGGTAGCGCTCAATCACCGCTACTCTGGCTCCCTGTTTTACCAGACCCATAGCAGCACCTTCGCCGCCGGGGCCGGAACCAATAACTATTGCGTCGTAATCGTAGGAATGTGGCATGGCAAGGCTTACCTGTTCTTATACATAAAAGCAACAGAATCATAACATCATTGCCTGGGTAACCCAATTATCGTTGTGCTTTTTTCGGGCAGTGGGGCACAAACCGCGCGTAAACAATCATTCACAAAGCCAGGTAAACAGATTAATTTTATTCTCTGGTATAGTGCCAACGGGCCTTTGGAAGGATTCAACTATCGTGATGGGCGTAAGAGCACAACAAAAAGAGAAAACCCGGCGTTCGCTGGTGGAAGCCGCATTCAGTCAACTGAGTGCTGAGCGGAGTTTTGCCAGTTTGAGCCTGCGTGAAGTGGCGCGCGAGGCCGGGATTGCGCCAACGTCCTTCTATCGTCATTTCCGTGATGTGGATGAACTGGGCCTGACCATGGTCGACGAGAGCGGTTTAATGCTGCGCCAGCTTATGCGTCAGGCGCGTCAGCGTATCGCCAAAGGCGGCAGCGTGATCCGCACCTCCGTGTCGACGTTTATGGAATTTATCGGCAATAACCCTAACGCGTTTCGCCTGCTGTTGCGTGAGCGTTCCGGGACGTCAGCCGCGTTTCGTGCCGCCGTCGCGCGTGAAATTCAGCATTTCATCGCGGAACTTGCCGACTATCTGGAACTCGAAAACCATATGCCGCGTGCGTTTACCGAAGCACAGGCTGAGGCGATGGTGACGATTGTGTTCAGCGCGGGTGCCGAAGCGCTGGACGTCAGCATTGAACAACGTAAGCAACTCGAAGAGCGACTGGTATTGCAGCTGCGGATGATTTCTAAAGGTGCGTACTACTGGTATCGCCGTGAACAAGAGAAGTTGGCACATCAAAACGATGAGTGAAGGTGAGTAATGAAACAGTCAGGTCAGGATAAAGGAACGCTGTTGCTGGCATTGATCGCTGGCTTATCCATTAATGGTACGTTTGCGGCGGTTTTCAGCTCAATTGTACCGTTCTCGATTTTCCCGATTATCGCGCTGGTGCTGACGGTGTACTGCCTGCATCAACGTTATCTGAACCGCACCATGCCTGTCGGGTTACCGGGGCTGGCCGCAGCCAGTTTTATCCTGGGTGTGCTGCTGTACAGCACCGTGGTGCGTGCGGAATACCCGGATATTGGCTCTAACTTCCTGCCTGCGGTACTGTCCGTGGCGCTGGTGTTCTGGATTGGCTCTCGTATGCGTAGCCGCAAGAGCCAGTTGCCAGAATAAAGGGTTTTGTCAATGTAGGCCGGATAAGCGATGCGCCATCCGGCTTTTTTGGCAGGTGTCGCTTCGCTTACCTGCCCTACAAGATTCACATTACTTTGCAGTAAGCAGTACGCCGCACTCCATATGGTGCGTATACGGGAACTGATCGAACAGCGCCAGACGTTCAACCTTGTGCGTCTGGCTTAACGTTTCCAGGTTCATGCACAGCGTCTCCGGGTTACAGGAGATGTACAAAATACGCGGGTACGCCTGCACCATCTTCTCGGTTTCGCTATCCAGCCCGCTGCGTGGCGGATCGACAAAAATCGTCTCGCACTGGTAGCTCTTCAAATCAATGCCTTGCAGGCGGTTAAACTCACGTACGCCATTCATCGCCTGGGTGAACTCTTCTGCCGCCATACGAATGATTTGTACGTTATCGATGTGGTTAGCGGCGATGTTGTACTGCGCGGCCGCCACCGACGGTTTGGCAATTTCCGTCGCCAGCACGCGCTCGAAGTTACGCGCCAGCGCCAGCGAGAAGTTACCGTTACCGCAGTACAGTTCCAGCAGATCGCCCGTCGACCCTTCCGTCGCGTTCAGCGCCCACTCCAGCATCTGCACGTTCATGGCGGCGTTCGGCTGGGTGAAGCTGTTCTCCACCTGGCGGTAAACCATCTCTTTACCCGCTACCGGCAGACGCTCATCGACGTAATCCTGGTCCAGCATGATTTTGGTTTTGGTCGCGCGGCCAATCAGGTGCACGTTGATGTTCTGCGCGCGCAGCGCATCGCGCAGGGCTTCGGCCTGCTCGCGCCACTCGTCGGTCAGCGCTTTATGATAGAGCAGAGAGACAATGGCCTGATTGCTTTGGGTGGTCAGGTAGTCAATCTGGAACAGCTTGTTGCGCAGCACTGGATTGTTGCGCACGCCGTCAATCATCAGCGTCATCAGCTGGTTTATCAGTTCACTTGCCGCCGGAAAACTGTCTACGCGAATGCGGGATTTCGTCTGCTGATCGAAAATGATGTGGTACAGGTCATCGCCATCGTGCCAGATGCGAAACTCGGCGCGCATACGGTAGTGGCTGACCGGAGAACGAAACACCTCAGGAACGGGCGCGTTGAATGGCGTCATCATACTTTGCAGGCGGACAACTTTTTCTGCCAGCTGTGCGTCGTACTGTTCTGTCGGGAGGTGTTCTGGGGTCATGATGCATCCTGAGTGAGAAAGAATTACGCGGGGATTGTAGGGATTGTGCAGGGGATGTCCAGATTTAATGGCTAATAGCTATCTGGACATCTATACGTGTCTAATTGTAGCATTCTGTTTCCGGTCTCCTGAGAGTGAAAAGGGAATCCAGTGCAAATCTGGAGCTGACGCGCAGCGGTAAAGACTGGCGGGATGAGAGTTACAGACACTGTGAAAACGGGAAGTCTTCATCCATAAACGCCACCCAGCCCGAAGACCTGCCGGGACCACGTCGCATTTGGTTTCATCATCGCGTGCTATCGATGAGGCCTGCGGCATCCTTCTTATATTATGGATGCTTTAACAATGATTAAAAAAGTATCGCTGTTGACGGCGTTTTCCGTCACGGCATTTTCGGGCTGGGCGCAGGAAAGCGCTGACTCGTTGGTGGTGACAGCAAACCGTTTCGAACAACCGGCAAAAACTGTTCTGGCTCCGACATCCGTCGTGACGCGTGAGGATATTGAACGCTGGCAGGCAACGAGCGTTGTGGAAATCATGTCACGCCTGCCGGGCGTAGACATCGCACAAAGCGGAGGGATGGGGTCGGCCTCTTCTACGTTTATTCGCGGTACGGAATCCCGTCATGTTCTGGTGCTGATTGATGGCATCCCCCTGAACAATGCCGGGATCAGCAACGTTCCCGACTTAAGTCAGATCCCGACCTCGCTGATTCAGCGTATAGAGTACATTCGCGGCCCGCGTTCGGCGCTGTACGGCTCCGACGCGATTGGCGGCGTCATTAACATCATCACCGGGCGCGATAAGCCGGGCGCGGAAATTTCGGCGGGCGTTGGTTCAAAGGGGTATCAAAACTATAACGGTGCCTTCCAGCAGGTGTTCGATAAAACGAAAATCACCATGGCCGGGGATTACACCTATACCCGTGGTTTTGATATTGCCGCAAAAGATGCCCCGCGCCAGCCAGACCGCGATGGTTTTATGAGTAAATCTCTGTTTGGCTCGGTGGAACAGCAGTTTACCGACAGCGTCAGCGGGTTCTTCCGTGGCTTTGGCTACGATAACCGCTCCGCGTACGACGGTTACGATCATTATGGCGCGACCGGCATTGACGGGCGTCCGGACACGCGTCAGGTCTACAGCCAGAACTGGGACACCGGGTTGCGTTACAACCAGGGTATCTTCCAGTCACAGCTGGTGGCAGGCTATGGCCGCAGCAAAGACCAGAACTATGATCCGAAAAAAGGCCGCTACGCTGACTCCGCAACCATGGATGACGTGAAGCAGTACACCACCCAGTGGCTGAATACGGTTGAAGTGGGGCACGGCAATATCGGCGCGGGTCTGGACTGGCAGAAGCAGAAAACCCAGGCGGGAACGGGCTATCTGGAAAAAGGTTACGAACAGCGTAACACCGGCGTGTTCCTTTCAGCGATGCAGCAGTTCAACAGCGTGACGCTGGAAGCAGCGGCGCGTAATGACGATAACTCTAACTTTGGCAATCATGCCACCTGGCAGACCAGCGCCGCGTGGGAGTTCATCGACGGGTATCGCATCATCGGTTCTTACGGCACAGCGTATAAAGCGCCGACCATGAGCCAGATCCACAGTAAGGATTACGGCAATCCGGACCTGAAGCCAGAAGAGAGTAAGCAGTGGGAAGGCGGTTTTGAAGGCCTGACGGGGCCGGTAAACTGGCGCGTGACGGGCTATCGTAATGATATTGATAACCTGATTAACAGCGACCCGCGGACCTACCGTTATTACAATGTGGATAAGGCTCGCATCAAAGGGATTGAGGCGACGGCGCAGTTCGATACCGGACCGGTAGGGCACCAAATTTCTTATGACTACGTTGACTCGCGCAATGCGAAAACCAACGAGGTCCTGGCGCGTCGCTCAAAGCAGCAGGTTAAGTATCAGCTTGACTGGCAGGTGTGGGACCTCGACTGGAATCTGGCGTACCGTTATCTGGGCACCCGCTATGACGTTGCCGTTGATCCCAATACCTATGCAACAGAACGCGTAAAAATGGGCGGCGTCAGCCTGTGGGATGTCGCGGTTTCATATCCTGTCACCTCTCATCTCACAGTTCGTGGTAAAATAGCCAACCTGTTCGATAAAGATTACGAGACAGTTTATGGCTACGAAACTGCAGGACGGGAATACACCTTGTCTGGCAGCTACACCTTCTGATCCGCGTCCCACCGTGCTGGTGTTTGATTCCGGCGTCGGTGGGCTTTCAGTCTATGATGAGATTCGGCAGCTCCTGCCGGATCTCCATTACATCTACGCCTTCGATAACGTCGCGTTCCCGTATGGGGAAAAGAGTGAAGACTTTATCGTTGAGCGCGTGGTTGAAATCGTTACCGCGGTTCAAAAGCGCTACCCCCTGGCGCTGGCGGTGATTGCCTGCAATACGGCAAGCACGGTCTCTCTTCCTGCCCTGCGCGAAAAATTCCCGTTCCCGGTTGTGGGCGTTGTGCCGGCAATTAAACCTGCTGCACGCCTGACGGCGAACGGCATCGTGGGTTTGCTGGCGACGCGCGGTACGGTAAAACGTCCTTATACGCGCGAGCTTATTGAGCGCTTTGCTAATGAATGCCAGATCGCCATGCTCGGTTCCGCGGAGCTGGTGGAAATGGCGGAAGCGAAGCTGCACGGCGAGACGGTCTCGCTTGAAGAGCTGCGCCGCATTCTGCGTCCATGGCTGCGGATGCAGGAACCCCCGGATACGGTTGTTCTTGGATGTACCCATTTCCCGCTGTTACAGGAAGAGCTATTAAAGGTCCTGCCTGAAGGAACCCGGCTGGTAGATTCCGGTGCGGCGATTGCGCGTCGGACGGCCTGGCTGCTGGAACACGAGGCGCCGGATGCGAAATCAGCGGAAGCGAACATCGCTTTCTGTATGGCGATAACAAATGAAACTGAACAACTTTTACCCGTTTTACAGCGTTACGGCTTCGAAACGCTCGAAAAACTGGCGCTGTAGCACGGTTTTGAGCAAAAAAGAGACGGTTGAACGTTTTTTTTCAAAGAGGGGTTGTCAACGTCTGAGAACTGCCTATAATGCGCCTCCACTGACACGGAACAACGGCTTACAGGCCGCCGGGACAGCGGGGTTCAGAGATGAACGCCAACAGAGAAAAGTAAAAATAATTGCTTGACTCTGAATGAGGAAAACGTAATATACGGGACCTCGCAACGGTGAGCTGAAAGCCGCGTTGCAACTGCTCTTTAACAATTTATCAGACAATCTGTGTGGGCACTCAAAGTGACATGGATTCTTAACGTCGCAAGACGA
>NZ_JADBRA010000019.1:0-114313 GCF_014896205.1 Enterobacter cloacae complex sp. I2 | reverse complement strand
ATAAGATGTTAAGTAAAACTTAAATAATTAAATCTGGAGGAGATAGGTTTAATTATAATAACGTCTAATAAGCAGACTAAACCTATATTTACTTGCGTGATGTATTTATTGAATTAATTATATATTAAATAACTATATGTAAATAAAAAAAGGGCGAATCGTGTCGCCCTCTTTTAAACGTGCTAAGCCGCCTGATTACGCCACTTTCACCGCATCTGCGATTCGATGCGCAAACTCGGTGACCTGCGCTTCATCCTCACCTTCCACCATTACGCGGATCAATGGTTCAGTACCTGACTTACGCAGCAGGACGCGACCGCGGTTGCCAAGCGCAGCTTCAACGTCTGCCATCACCGCTTTCACGTTATCATTTTCCAGCGGATCGCCTTTACCGGCAGTGAAACGCACGTTCACCAGGATCTGCGGGAACATTTTCATGCCGCTGCAAAGGTCGTGCAGGCTCATGTGGTTACGCGCCATCGCGGCAACAACCTGAAGCGCCGCCACAATACCGTCACCGGTGGTGGTTTTATCGAGCAGGATCACGTGGCCGGAGTTTTCCGCGCCAATACGCCAGCCTTTCTCCTGGAGTTTTTCCAGCACGTAGCGGTCGCCCACTTTCGCGCGCACAAACGGAATACCCAGCTGTTTCAGCGCCAGCTCCAGACCCATATTGCTCATCAGCGTGCCCACCGCACCGCCGCGCAATTGCCCCTGACGCAGGCCTTCACGGGCAATGATGTAGAGGATCTGATCGCCATCGACCTTGTTACCTTCGTGGTCAACCATGATCACGCGGTCGCCGTCGCCGTCCAGGGCGATACCCAGATCGGCTTTTTCAGCCAGCACGCGCGCCTGCAAGGCACGCACGTCTGTCGCCCCGACTTCTTCGTTGATGTTCAGGCCGTCCGGCTCGCAGCCGATGGTGATCACTTTCGCGCCCAGCTCGCGGAAAACATTCGGCGCAATGTGGTAAGTCGCACCGTTTGCACAGTCCACCACAATTTTGAGGTGTGCCAGACTCAGTTCATTCGGGAAAGTGCCTTTGCAGAATTCAATGTAGCGGCCTGCGGCATCGACGATACGGTTTGCTTTACCCAGCTCAGCGGAGTCGACGCAGGTGATCTCTTTTTCCATTTCCGCTTCAATCGCCTCTTCTACGTCATCCGGCAGCTTGGTGCCGTCGATGGAGAAGAATTTGATACCGTTGTCATAAAACGGGTTATGAGAAGCTGAAATGACGATACCCGCTTCCGCACGGAAGGTGCGGGTCAGATAGGCTACAGCAGGGGTCGGCATTGGACCCGTAAAGGAAGCTGAAAGCCCCGCCGCCGCCAGCCCGGCTTCCAGCGCGGACTCCAGCATATAACCCGAAATACGGGTGTCTTTCCCAATAATGATCTTACGGGATCCATGACGCGCCAGTACCTTACCCGCCGCCCAGCCCAGCTTCAGGACAAAGTCAGGGGTAATTGGCGCATCGCCTACGCGCCCACGGATGCCATCGGTACCAAAATATTTACGATTACTCATAGCGTTTGTTTTCCTTCGCTGCCAGTGTGGCTTCTACCACACGCATGGCTTCTACTGTTTCTTTTACGTCATGGACACGAATGATGTGTGCACCTTGCATCGCGGCAATCACCGCGCAGGCCAGACTGCCGCTCAGACGTTCGCTCGGCCCAACATTCAGTAACTGACCAATCATCGATTTTCTCGACATTCCCACCAGCAGTGGCAGGCCGAACTGATGAAATTCTGATAAACGCGCAAGCAACGCGTAATTGTGGGAGAGATTTTTACCGAAACCGAAGCCCGGGTCGAGCAGCAATTTCTCTTTTGCGATACCCGCACGTTCACAACGCTCGATATGCTCAATAAAGAAGCGGCTGACGTCAGCGAATACATCTTCATACCTTGGCGCCTCCTGCATTGTCTTCGGCTGGCCCTGCATATGCATCAGACACACCGGTAGCCCGGTTTCCGCCGCGGCTTCAATCGCGCCCGGCTCGGTCAGCGAGCGGATATCATTGATAATGTGAGCGCCCACTCTCGCCACTTCACGGATCACTTCGGGTTTAGAGGTATCCACGGAGATCCACACTTCAAAGCGCTGGGCGATAGCTTCCACCACCGGCACCACGCGCGCCAGCTCTTCTTCCACCGAAACGTCCGCCGCGCCAGGCCGCGTTGATTCCCCGCCAACGTCAATGATGGTGGCGCCCGCGTTGATCATTAAATTCGCGTGCTTAACCGCGTCGATGAGCGAGTTATGCGTGCCGCCGTCAGAGAAGGAATCAGGCGTGACGTTCAGGATCCCCATCACATGCGGATGTGAAAGGTCGAGATGCGAGTCCTGGGCGAAGAGTTTCATGGTGAATTCCCTGGAATTAATATGGTTAAACAGATAAGAAAAAACCCCGGAGCAAGCTCCAGGGTTTGAGGTACAGACAAACGCTTCAACAGCAGTGACTTACTTGTCGCCCAACTGCTCTGACATGGTGTTGCCCGGGTTTGGCGTACGCGGTTCATCGACCGGACGCGGCGCACGCGGGGTGCCATTGTTGTCAGAATTGTTAGACGCACCTGGGTCTTCCCAGCCTGCTGGCGGACGCACTTCGCGGCGAGCCATCAGGTCGTCAATCTGCGGAGCATCGATGGTCTCATATTTCATGAGCGCATCTTTCATCGAATGCAGAATGTCCATATTGTCGTTCAGGATCTGACGGGCGCGAGCGTAGTTACGTTCAATCAGCGCTTTCACTTCCTGGTCTATGATACGTGCCGTTTCATCGGACATATGTTTCGCTTTCGCCACAGAGCGGCCCAGGAACACTTCGCCCTCTTCCTCTGCATACAGCAGCGGACCGAGTTTGTCGGAGAAGCCCCACTGCGTCACCATGTTACGCGCCAGGTTTGTCGCCACTTTAATGTCGTTCGACGCACCGGTGGAAACATGTTCCGCACCGTAGATAATCTCTTCCGCCAGACGACCCCCGTACAGGGTTGAAATCTGGCTTTCCAGCTTCTGACGGCTGGCGCTGATCGCGTCGCCTTCAGGCAGGAAGAAGGTCACACCCAGTGCACGACCGCGCGGAATAATCGTTACCTTGTGTACCGGATCGTGTTCCGGCACCAGGCGGCCAATAATCGCGTGACCTGCTTCGTGGTACGCCGTGGACTCTTTCTGCGCTTCCGTCATCACCATGGAGCGACGTTCCGCCCCCATCATGATTTTGTCTTTCGCTTTCTCGAACTCCACCATGGACACCACGCGCTTGTTACCGCGAGCGGCGAACAGTGCAGCTTCGTTGACCAGGTTAGCCAGGTCTGCACCGGAGAAGCCTGGAGTACCGCGCGCAATGATGGCCGCGTCGATATCTGGCGCCAGCGGTACGCGACGCATGTGCACTTTCAGAATCTGTTCACGACCACGAACATCCGGCAGACCGACCACAACCTGACGGTCGAAACGGCCTGGACGCAGCAGCGCAGGGTCGAGGACGTCCGGACGGTTAGTTGCCGCGATAACGATAATACCTTCGTTACCTTCGAAGCCGTCCATCTCAACCAGCATCTGGTTCAGGGTCTGCTCACGCTCATCGTGACCACCACCCAGGCCTGCGCCACGCTGGCGGCCTACGGCGTCGATTTCATCGATGAAGATGATGCACGGTGCTGCTTTCTTGGCCTGCTCGAACATGTCACGCACACGAGATGCACCGACACCCACGAACATTTCAACGAAGTCAGAACCTGAAATAGTAAAGAACGGCACCTTCGCTTCGCCCGCAATGGCTTTCGCCAAAAGGGTTTTACCGGTACCCGGAGGGCCGACCATCAGGACGCCTTTCGGGATCTTACCGCCCAGTTTCTGGAAACGGCTCGGCTCGCGCAGGTATTCAACCAGTTCACCGACCTCTTCTTTCGCTTCGTCACAGCCTGCAACGTCAGCAAAGGTGGTCTTGATCTGGTCTTCCGTCAGCATACGCGCCTTGCTCTTACCGAACGACATGGCACCTTTGCCACCGCCGCCCTGCATCTGGCGCATAAAGAAGATCCAGACGCCAATAAGAAGCAGCATCGGGAACCAGGAAATGAAGATAGAAGCCAGCAGGCTTGGTTCTTCTGGCGGCTCGCCTACCACTTTGACGTTTTTGGTCAGAAGGTTATCAAGCAGCTTAGGATCGTTCACCGGGATGTAAGTCGTGTAACGGTTACTATCTTTCTTGGTAACGTTGATCTCACGTCCGTTGATACGCGCTTCGCGAACCTGGTCCTGATTGACCTCTTGCAGGAAGGTAGAATAATCCACCTTGCGGCCATTCGACTCGCTGGGCCCAAAGCTCTGGAATACTGACATCAGCACAACGGCAATGACCAGCCAGAGTATTAGGTTTTTCGCCATGTCACTCAAGGGATTAACCTCACATTACAACTGTGTTAAAAACAGCGTCAGGATACTCTATATCCAGTTTCATTCAAACTTTCGTCTGAAATCTCCCGGTTATCATTTTCGCCCGGTCGCTACAATATACACTTCACGGGAACGGGCCCGGGAAGAGTCCGGCTTACGAACTTTGACCTTCGCAAACAGGGAGCGAATTTCCTTAAGATACTCCTCGAAACCTTCGCCCTGAAACACCTTCACAACAAAACTACCACCAGGCGCTAGTACATCACGACACATTTCTAACGCTAGTTCCACCAGATACATGGCGCGGGGGATATCCACCGCCGGTGTTCCGCACATATTTGGTGCCATATCCGACATGACAACCTGGACCTTGCTGTCACCAACACGATCAAGTAATGCTTTAAGCACTAATTCATCACGAAAGTCGCCCTGAAGGAAGTCGACACCAACGATGGGATCCATTGGTAAAAGATCGCATGCGATGATTCGTCCCGTTCCGCCGATCTGCGTAACCGCATACTGGGACCATCCGCCAGGTGCCGCACCGAGGTCGACTACCGTCATTCCCGGTTTAAAAAGTTTGTCACTTTGCTGTATTTCATCAAGTTTAAACCAGGCGCGGGAACGCAACCCCTTTTTCTGCGCCTGTTGAACATATTTATCGCTAAAGTGTTCCTGAAGCCAGCGGCTGGAGCTGGCAGAACGCTTTTTACCTGTCATTTAACATTTCCGTCCTGGTTCATCGTTGCTTGCCTATGACGTAAATTTCTACGCAGCTATTTGGCGATATTAGGGAGATGGCGGTAGAATGAACCGTTTTCAATCCCAACGTAAGCAAAAATATACGATGAATCTGAGTACTAAACAAAAACAGCACCTTAAAGGTCTGGCACATCCGCTCAAGCCTGTAGTTATGCTTGGCAACAATGGTTTGACCGAAGGGGTGCTTGCCGAGATTGAACAAGCGCTGGAACACCACGAGCTGATCAAGGTGAAAATCGCCTCTGAAGACAGAGACACTAAAAACCTGATCGTGGAAGCCATCGTGCGCGAAACCGGCGCCTGTAATGTACAGGTCATCGGTAAAACGCTGGTGCTCTATCGCCCATCTAAAGAGCGTAAAATCTCGCTGCCACGTTAAGGATATCCTGAATCAATCACATTTTCTGTGTGAAACGAGGGATTTCTTTCAGCAGGCGAGCAAAATGCCATGCTCCTTGAGTTGATAAAAGGCCGCTATGCGGCCTTTTTCTTTTCTTTACAATGTATCAACATCTTAGAAGAGAAGCGAATTACAGGTATTCAACCTTAATAATTTCGTATTCCACTTCGCCGCCCGGGGTGCGGATCGTCACAACATCGTCCTGCTCTTTGCCAATCAGGCCGCGAGCAATCGGGGAGTTCACCGAAATCAGGTTCTGTTTGAAGTCCGCTTCGTCATCACCCACGATGCGGTAGGTTTGCTCTTCATCGTTGTCCAGATTCAGGACGGTGACGGTAGAGCCGAAGATCACGCGACCGTTGTTGGGCATTTTAGTGATATCGATAACCTGCGCGTTGGACAGTTTCGCTTCGATATCTTTGATGCGCCCCTCGCAGAAGCCCTGCTGCTCACGCGCCGCGTGGTATTCAGCATTCTCTTTCAGGTCGCCATGCTCACGCGCATCCGCGATAGCGGCGATGATTTCAGGGCGACGTACGGATTTCAAAAAATCCAGCTCTTCGCGCAGTTTTTCGGCACCACGTAAGGTCATCGGAATAGCTTGCATTTGTTATACCTCTTAAACATTCCTGTTGGGAGCAGTGTTCCCTGCTCCAGCCCACCTGAACAGGCCAGAAGCAAAAGAAAACCGACCCGGGAGCAACGCCCCAGGTCAGCAGCAATTTTTCAATTTGATACGCATTTTACCGCGAAGTTCACTATGGGTCATCGTTTACTTTACAGTGCCATGCACCGTAGTATGACGGTTTGTTTTCGGGTTGTTAGCGCGAGATTATGCGATTTTCCAGTTTTATCATCGGATTGACCACCAGTATAACGTTCACCGTTCAGGCCGCGAATGTTGATGAGTACATTAATCAGCTGCCCGCCGGCGCGAACCTTGCCCTGATGGTGCAAAAGGTTGGCGCTCAGGCTCCCGAGATTGACTATCACAGTCAACAGATGGCGCTGCCTGCGAGTACCCAGAAGGTGATCACTGCCCTCGCCGCCCTGCTCCAGCTCGGGCCTGACTTCCGTTTTACCACCACCCTTGAAACCAAAGGTAACGTCTCGGGTGGCGAACTAAAAGGCGATCTTATCGCCCGTTTTGGTGGCGATCCCACCTTTAAGCGCCAGGATGTCCGCAACATGGTGGCGGTACTGAAAAAATCCGGCGTGACAAAAATCGACGGTAACGTCCTGATCGATACCTCCATTTTCTCCAGCCACGATAAAGCGCCCGGCTGGCCGTGGAATGACATGACGCAGTGCTTCAGCGCCCCGCCTGCCGCCGCAATCGTCGACCGTAACTGCTTCTCCGTTTCGCTTTACAGCGCGCCTAAGCCCAATGACTTAGCGTTTATCCGCGTTGCCTCTTACTACCCGGTCACGATGTTCAGCCAGGTACGGACGCTGGCGAAAGGCTCCCCGGAGGCGCAGTATTGCGAGCTGGACGTGGTACCGGGCGATCTCAACCGCTATACGCTCACCGGCTGCCTGACCCAGCGGGCTGACCCGCTGCCGCTGGCCTTCGCCATTCAGGACGGTGCGGGCTATGCCGGGGCCATTTTCAAAGACGAACTGAAGCAGGCGGGTATCACCTACACCGGAACGCTGCTGCGCCAGACGCAGGTGAATGAGCCAGGCACGGTGATCGCCAGCAAACAGTCTGCGCCACTGCATGATTTGCTTAAGATTATGCTGAAAAAGTCGGATAACATGATTGCCGACACGGTGTTCCGCATGATCGGGCACGCGCGCTTTGGCGTGCCGGGCACCTGGCGGGCCGGTTCTGACGCCGTACGTCAGATCCTGCGCCAGCAGGCGGGTATCGATCTGGGCAATACGATCGCCGTCGATGGTTCCGGTTTATCGCGCCATAACCTGATCTCGCCGGCCACCATGATGCAGGTATTGCAGTA
The DNA here is from genome assembly GCF_014896205.1 of Enterobacter cloacae complex sp. I2. Lineage (NCBI taxonomy): Bacteria > Pseudomonadati > Pseudomonadota > Gammaproteobacteria > Enterobacterales > Enterobacteriaceae > Enterobacter > Enterobacter cloacae complex sp. I2. The sequence continues at coordinate 106,773 of NZ_JADBRA010000019.1, read as the reverse complement.
CATCGCTCAGCATGACGCTGAGCTAAACTTTATCACGATGCTGCCGCTGGCCGGACACGACGGTTCACTTCAGTACCGCGCGGGGCTTCACGCTGCGGGCGTGGACGGCAAAGTGTCAGCCAAAACGGGTTCCTTGCAGGGTGTTTACAACCTTGCCGGTTTCATCACGACAGCCAGCGGGCAACGCATGGCATTTGTGCAGTATCTCTCCGGGTATGCCGTCGAACCGGCCGACCAGCGCAATCGTCGTATTCCACTGGTGCGTTTCGAAAGCCGGCTCTACAAAGACATCTATCAAAACAACTGATGTTCACGGTGGCCTGCTGCCAGGCAGGCCACCACCTCGCACTATTTCTTGTTGGTCTGAATCACAGGCACGACTTTCACCTCAATGAGACCGATACCTATCTTTCTGGCCGGGGAGGTGTACATTTGTCCCAATACGCTGCCTTCACGGCTGAGCGTCGGCTCAGGCGGAGTAATCATAATTAAACGCGAGTATGAATCCCCTTTAAAGCGAAGCGTAACGCGGGTCGGCTTTTCACCGAAGCGCGCATACTGCGTCTGCTCGCCGATCTTCACCGCTATCGGTGCATCAATATTTTTGCCATACGCTTTTGCTTCAATCTCAACGTCAAATTCGGGCACAAACGGGGCTTTATACAGCAACAATATCGACGGCGACGTCAGTGCATCTGACCATCGTCCCCAGGGCTCCTGTCGTCCTAGCCCCATCACGTTTTCGATGAAAAGAGGTAGCCCGTCGAGGTTGAACTTGAAGGTATCTGAAACATAACGGATCTCATCGGGATTCATCTTCAGCAGCCCTTGCTCACGCTGATACGTCGCTGAATTCGTGGGACCATCATCAATGCTAACGTTGCCCTCGTATTGTTCATCCATTACCTCCTCGACTGTCACCTTTCCCCCGGCTTTGCCTTGTGTGACGCACCATTTTTCAGAAAGCGAAAGGTCGTTACGCCACAGCGTTGCGGGGCGAAAACATTTATCGACCCACAGGAAACGTTCGCCTTCGGGTAAAAATGCCAGGGATTGTCTTAGCGATAGAGTTCTGCTGCTATCGTCAATAACCGGTAATACCTCATTCGGTTTTATATCAATCAAAATCGGCAAACTATAGGTGTGACCGCTAAATGAAATCTCATTCTTACTCGTATCCAGCGTAAAACGATCGATGCGATCCGGGATCCCCCACAGGCCTCGAATGCTGTCCCCCCAGGCATAAAGTTTATTCTTAAATTCCGGTATAGTTTCGGTGAGCGATTTTTCACTGGCGGAGCTTCGTCCTAGCCCTATTTTCGTTCCACCACCGAGCAGGTCCAGGACTGTCGCGCCATTATCAAGCGTGCTCCTTGGCTGCGACTTAATTTCGGCTTTTATCTTTGGTCCAAGCACAAAAAACAGATCCCGGCGTTCAAGCTTATTAAGATAGTCCACGGAAACCGCTGTGCTGGGCATTGCCAGGTGATCTGACGAAAGCACAACGATCGTATTGCTGGCCCATGGCGAAGACTGGATCCGCTGTACAAAGCGTGCAATATTTTCCTGACTACACAATACGGCACTTAGCGCATCAACCTTATGGCCTTCGATGGAATAACTGTTCTGACGACATCCTGGAGAAATGTAGCCCCTTGGAGGATGCGTATCGACCGTGAGTGCAAAAAGCGCAAAACGCTGCCCCGAGGAGGACAGTTCACTGAACTTTTCCCAGGCTTTATCCATAACAACACTGTCATACAGGCCCCAGTTATTCTGCACATCAAAATTATCCTTCAGCCCCGATTCGGTTAACCCCCAGGCATGCTTAATGCCATGCACTTTAAAGAAGGCATCTTTATCCGCGAAGTGAAGGTTGGCCCCCTGGTAGAAATAGGTTTCATATCCTGACTCGCTGAGTATATCACCCAGACATTTGCTCTCAGGATAAAAGCTCGTCACCGTATTCTGGCCATTAAACGCAGTGGGCTTAAAGAGTGGTAATCCGCACTGCGAGGCTACAATCCCCGCAATGGTGAAATCGGTGGCGGGCATTTGAAAAGTATTAGAAAAGTCCAAGCTCATGGACCTATGTTTATCCAAATCAGGAAGCAGATTGGGAAAAACATGTTGATCAAAATAGGTCCGCTCCAGACTTTCGCCATAGATATAGACTAAATTATATTTTGGATTTTCAATAATGCCGGGTTGATTAAAATAGTACTGATTAAAGTCCGAACCATCTATTTTCGTCGTCATGAGCGTATTACCGCTAAGCTGAGAGAACGCCGGTGAGATAAACAGCGCGAGGGCGCTACAGCAAACAGAAAATAACGTAAATATCCAGCTTTGCTTACCGTCTGATTGACCACGAAAGAGAATACGATGGATGATAACAATAATCACTGCACATAAGACTAATGCAAATAAAGATGGCCAGATGTAATCACTTATTTCACCGCCTTCCATCGTTGTCGTTAGCGTGTAAAGCACAGATTCATTAACACCATCGCCGGTAAAATACTGGCAGACAACCCAAAAGCCATCCAGAAACACCGAACCGACGGTCATAACGAATATGAACAGGGACAGATAAGCGTTTTGATAAGATTTAAACCGATACAACGCTGTTGCAAAAACCATGCAACTCACTGAAAAGATTAATAAATAGAGTGAATCCATTCTCTTACTCGTTGATTGTAAGACGTCAGTGGCAGAGACGTGATGAGTACAAGAGCAGCATTATAACTTTTGCTATAAGTTCTCCCTATTTAATAAAATTTAATTAGGAATATATTAAGGATTACAAACCGCAGAGGATAAGGGTGTACGCCTGAACCTTGCTTTCTGCCATAATCATTTCAGTAAAAGGACACGGGCTCGGAAGAACAGAGATGAAACTCCTTATCGTTGAAGACGATTTGTTATTACAGGAAGGGCTTGCGCTCGCGATGGCTAATGAAGGCTATGCGCTTGACCGTGCCGCCACGGCCGCTGAAGCAGATGCCCTGATCCAGAGCGGAGAATACAGCCTGGTGATCCTGGATTTAGGCCTGCCAGATAAAGACGGCGCGACGCTGCTCTGCCAGTGGCGTCGTCGCGGAGTGGAAAATCCCGTATTGATTCTTACCGCCCGCGATGCCATTGAAGACAGAATTAACGGGCTGGATTCCGGGGCTGACGATTATCTGGTAAAACCCTTCGCCCTTGCCGAGCTACAGGCGCGCGTACGGGCACTGATTCGGCGCTATCAGGGCCACAGCGACAACCTGCTGACGGACGGAGATATCACCCTTAATCTGCAAACCCAGCAGGTGCTTCGCCAGTCTCAGCCTGTGGAAGTGACGCCAAAAGAGTTCGCTCTGCTGACGCGCCTGATCATGCGCAGCGGGCAGACCGTGCACCGTGAGACGCTGCAACAGGACATCTACTCCTGGCAGGACGATCCGGGTTCAAACACGCTTGAAGTGCACATTCATAATCTGCGGCGCAAGCTCGGTAAAGATCGTATCAAAACCGTACGCGGCGTGGGTTACCGTCTGGAGAGCCAGAAATGAACAGTATGCGCCGGCGATTAATGGTGTTGCTGGCGGTGATACTGCTCTTTTTTCAACTGATTAGCGTGGTCTGGCTATGGCATGAGAGCCGCGAGCAAATCGGTTTTCTGGTGAACGAAACGTTGTCTGCAAAAGCGCGCAACAACCATGTTGAAAAAGAGATCCGCGAAGCCATTGCCTCCCTGCTGGTTCCTTCTCTGGTGATGGTCGGATTTACCCTGTTTTTCTCATTCTGGGCAGTCACCTGGATCACCCGGCCACTCAACCAACTTCGCGCCAGCCTTGCGAACCGCTCGGCGGATAATCTGACTCCCCTGCCGATGTATTCGGATATGGAAGAGATAGGCGCAGTAACTGCGTCGCTGAACCAACTGCTCGCCCGGCTGGACCACACTATCCAGCAGGAACGCCTGTTCACCGCCGATGCGGCGCACGAGTTACGAACGCCGCTTGCGGGGATCAGGCTTCATCTGGAGCTGATGGCCCAGTCCGGTTCTCCGCAGGCCACGCCACTCATAAGCCGTATCGACCAGCTGATGCATACGGTAGAACAGCTGCTGATGCTGGCGCGTGCCGGCCAGGCGATGGCCAGCGGCCATTACGATACCGTGAACTGGACAGAAACTATCATTGCCCCGCTGAGACTGGAGCATGAAGCTAAAGAGCATACGGTGATATGGCCTGCTGAAAGCACGCTGACGGTGCAGGGAGATGCCGTTCTGTTACGTCTGATGTTAAGGAACCTTCTGGAGAATGCCACCCGCTACAGCCCGGCAGGCACAACCATTGAAGTGGCATTAACGGCGATGGAAGGCGGTACCCGGGTCAGCGTTACCGATCAGGGGCCGGGTATTGATGAGGCGCACCGACAGTCGATTACTGAACCTTTCCGGCGTCTCGACCAGCGCTACGGCGGCAGCGGCCTAGGGCTGAGCATTGTACAGCGTATCGTGCAGCTCCATCATGGTCATTTAACGCTGGAGAACGGTGCTGAGGGCGGCTTAATCGCCAGCTGCTGGCTACCCGCGAAGATAGGATAAAAAAAGCCCCGTCAGGGGCTTTATGCAGGGCTTAGTGCTTGTAAATGAATTCGACGCCTTCTTCGTCGTCTTCATCCCAGTCATCGTCCCAGTCTTCATCATCTTCTTCCGCTTCCAGCTCTTCGAGCTGCTGGCGGTGGTAGTCATCCCACATGAATTCGACTTTTTCAGGCTGTTTCGCTTCTTCTGCCTGAACAATCGGATTCTCGATGATAAAGGTCATTACATCCCAGCAGAGTTCTTTCACGCCAACCTGGCTGGCGGCAGAGATCAGATAGTACTTATCTTCCCAGCCCATCGCTTCGGCAATCGCTTTTGCCTTCGCTTCAGCTTCCGCTTTGTCCATCAGGTCGATCTTGTTGAACACCAGCCAGCGTGGTTTTTCCGCCAGTTTTTCACTGTATTTTTCCAGCTCGCCGATAATGATACGGGCGTTTTCAACCGGATCGGAACCGTCGATCGGATCGATGTCGATGAGATGCAACAGTACGCGGCAACGCTCAAGGTGCTTCAGGAAGCGAATACCCAGACCGGCGCCTTCTGCCGCCCCTTCAATCAGACCCGGAATGTCAGCTACCACGAAGCTCTTTTCGTTATCCATACGAACAACGCCCAGGCTCGGCACCAGCGTAGTAAACGGATAGTCCGCCACTTTTGGTTTCGCCGCAGACACTGCACGAATAAACGTTGATTTACCGGCGTTTGGCATACCCAGCATACCTACGTCTGCCAACAGCATCAGTTCAAGTTGCAGGTCGCGCTTATCGCCCGGGGTACCCATCGTTTTCTGACGCGGGGTACGGTTAACGGACGATTTGAAACGGCTGTTACCCAGACCGTGCCAGCCGCCTTTCGCCACCATCAGGCGCTGACCGTGTTTGGTCATATCACCCATGGTTTCGCCCGTGCCCTGATCGATGACACGCGTACCCACCGGCACTTTGATCGTCACGTCTTTACCGCGTTTACCGGTACAGTCGCGGCTCTGGCCGTTCTGGCCACGCTCGGCGCGGAAAGATTTTTCGAAACGGTAGTCGATCAGCGTGTTGAGGTTTTCATCCGCCTCCAGCCACACGTCACCGCCGTCACCGCCGTCACCGCCGTCAGGACCGCCACGAGGAATATATTTTTCACGGCGGAAGCTTACACAACCGTTACCGCCATCACCTGCCACGACCAGAATCGTCGCTTCATCAACAAACTTCATTTTACTCTCCGTAACTCATTCGCCTGAGCGGGGGACTATTACAACCGCTTCATTTTTGCGCCAACGTCCCCAGAGACGATGACCAATGGCGGAATACATCGCGCCCGCAACCACGACAAACGCACCGAGATAACCCAACAGGTTGAGCATCGGCTTGACGAAGACATCGGGCCAGGCCATTGATAACAAATCTGAAAATAACAGCGTAAACAGCGGGGTAAGCGTGATTAGGGCGCTCACCTGTGCTGCCTGCCAGCGCGCCATGGCTTCCGCCAACGCGCCATAACCAACCAGCGTATTCAGCCCACAAAAAATGAGGCACGCCAGTTGCCAGTCGCTGAGCTGGGTAATCACACCCGGCTTCGCTAACGGCAATAATGCCAGTGTACACAAAGTGTACAGCAAAAAGAGGATCTGCTGTGAGGCAAGACGGCGCAATAACACCTTTTGCGCGACGCCATAACTCACCCAGACCGTTGCTGCACCCACCCCGAAAATGACACCCCAGGTGTAATCCGTCAGGCGGGTAAAAATCTCGATCAGGCTGGTGTTAAAGAACATCACCAGACCGCAAAGCAGCATGCTTGCCCCGATGATCTGCGTGCCGCGCATCTTCTCCTTGAGGATAAAGACGCTGGCGACCATCATGCCGACCGGTGAAAGTTGCCCAATCACCTGCGACGCTGTAGGGCTAAGATATTGCAGGGAGGAGCTGAACAGAATGAAGTTCCCGAACAGACCGCCCGTCGCGATAGCCAGTAATACCAGCCAGCGAGGTTTTCGGAAGATGCGCAGCGGTGGCAGCTTACTTTTGACGGCCAGAATGACGCCCAGGCCAATGCTTGCCATCAGGAAGCGATAAAACACCACCGTAGGCGGTTCCATCACTTCCAGTACCTGCTTCATTGCAATTGGCAGCGCACCCCAGCACATTGCGGTAGTGAGCGCCAAAAGAATACCAATGCCGGCCTGCTGCTTCATGCCCGTTTTCCCTACAGAAAATTTTCCGGGTTTCCAATGTAAAAAGCCCCGCAACACGTTGCGGGGCTTTAATCCGTTACCGGACCGAGAAAACCTTACTCAGCAACGATGCTGATGTATTTACGGTTGTTCGGGCCTTTAACTTCAAATTTCACTTTACCGTCTGCTTTAGCAAACAGAGTGTGGTCACGACCGCAACCTACGTTGGTACCCGCGTGGAACTTGGTGCCACGCTGACGAACGATGATGCTACCCGCCAGAACGGATTCGCCACCGAAACGCTTAACGCCCAGGCGTTTAGCTTCTGAATCGCGACCGTTACGTGTGGAGCCGCCAGCCTTTTTATGTGCCATTTAAATCTCTCCTCAGGTCTTAGGCGCTGATGCCAGTAATTTTCACATCAGTGAACCACTGACGGTGGCCCTGCTGCTTACGATAGTGTTTACGACGACGAAACTTAACGATTTTAACTTTCTCGCCACGACCGTGAGCAACAACTTCAGCTTTGATAACGCCGCCATCAACGAAAGGAACGCCGATTTTGACTTCTTCACCGTTTGCGATCATCAGAACTTCTGCGAACTCAACAGATTCGCCAGTTGCGATGTCCAGCTTTTCCAGGCGAACGGTCTGACCTTCGCTTACTCGGTGTTGTTTACCACCACTTTGGAAAACCGCGTACATATAAACTCCGCTTCCGCGCACATCCTCGTATGATTCAGAGTGCGCTATAAATATTCACAATAGGGCGCGAATATTACGCAAAACGCGAGCCTTTGACAAGTGCTACCATCAATACATGAAGAAAAAAAACACAACACGTACGGTAACGTTTATCTGAGCCGTTTTTTCAGTACAATCAGCAATACTATTTATAAACCGAAACCCTTTGTGTACCCATCTCGTGTGGGATAAACAGGATAAAAAGCCCGGCTTTTGCGATGAATTTAGAAAAAATCAATGAGTTAACCGCGCAAGATATGGCGGGTGTGAATGCAGCAATCCTGGAGCAACTCAACTCTGACGTTCAGCTGATCAATCAGTTGGGCTATTACATCGTCAGCGGCGGCGGTAAACGTATTCGTCCAATGATTGCCATTCTGGCCGCACGCGCGGTTGGCTATCAGGGGAACGCCCACGTCACAATCGCGGCGCTGATCGAATTTATCCACACCGCCACCCTGCTTCACGACGATGTTGTGGATGAATCAGACATGCGTCGGGGTAAAGCCACCGCCAACGCCGCGTTTGGTAATGCGGCAAGCGTTCTGGTCGGGGATTTTATCTATACCCGCGCTTTCCAGATGATGACCAGCCTTGGCTCGCTGAAGGTGCTGGAAGTGATGTCAGAAGCGGTGAACGTTATCGCTGAAGGCGAAGTCCTACAGTTGATGAACGTTAACGACCCGGACATCACCGAAGAAAACTACATGCGGGTGATTTACAGCAAGACCGCACGTCTGTTTGAAGCCGCCGCGCAGTGCTCCGGGATTCTGGCAGGCTGTAGCGAAGCGCAGGAAAAAGGGCTTCAGGACTATGGCCGCTATCTCGGTACCGCATTCCAGCTGATTGATGATTTGCTGGACTACAGCGCGGATGGCGAAACGCTCGGAAAAAACGTCGGTGATGACCTGAACGAAGGCAAGCCAACGCTGCCGCTGCTCCACGCGATGCATAATGGCACACCGGATCAGGCGAAAATGATCCGCGAGGCTATCGAGCAGGGAAATGGTCGCCATCTTCTGGAACCGGTACTGGAAACAATGGCAGTCTGTGGCTCCCTGGAATGGACGCGTCAGCGTGCAGAAGAAGAAGCAGACAAAGCCATCGCCGCCATTCAGGTCATTCCTGACAGCCCATGGCGTGATGCGCTAATCGGCCTCGCGCACATCGCCGTCCAGCGCGATCGTTAATCCCCTCCTCGTCTCCCTGCGCTCCGCAGGGAGATTCCAGTACGCATCAGTAAATTACATTTCCGTGTAAGCTCATCAGGTTACAGGCCGCATGTATAAAGCCATGCCTTATTCTGAATATTGCTTCTCGTAACATGAACTTTTTAGAACAGATGTTCTAAGTGAGTATAGTAATGCTGTCTTTTCACACGAAAAGGCGTGGACGATAACGAACACAAGGACAGCATTATGGATACAAAATTCATCGACTGGCATTCTGCTGACATTATTGCGGCACTGCGTAAAAAAGGGACATCGCTGGCTGCCGAATCACGTCGCAACGGATTGAGCTCGTCGACGCTGGCAAATGCACTGACCCGCCCATGGCCGAAGGGGGAGCTGATTATCGCGAGAGCGCTGGATACGCATCCGTGGGTGATATGGCCGTCACGCTACCACGATCCCATTACCCATGAATTTATCGACAGAACGCGCATGATGCGTCAGAGCAAAACGAAGAAAGCACATCAGGACTGATGCACCGGGATTTACAGGAACAGCAATCCCCCGGCCTGTTCTGGCAGGGGGGTGCCGGAACGATTACTCGCCCTTCACACGCTCGATATTCGCACCCAGCGCGCGCAGTTTGTCTTCAATGCGCTCGTAACCACGGTCGATGTGGTAGATACGATCGACAACGGTAGTGCCTTCCGCAATACACCCTGCCAGTACCAGACTCGCAGACGCGCGCAGATCGGTCGCCATCACCTGCGCACCGGACAGTTTTTCAACGCCGTGACAGATGACCGTGTTGCTTTCAATCTCAGCATGCGCCCCCATACGGATCAGCTCCGGGACATGCATGAAACGGTTTTCGAAGATGGTTTCCGTGATGAAGCCCGTGCCTTCGGCCACCAGGTTCAGCAGCGTGAATTGCGCCTGCATATCCGTCGGGAAGGCCGGGTGTGGCGCAGTGCGCACGTTAACGGCTTTAGGACGCTGCCCGTGCATATCCAGGCTTATCCAGTCTTCACCGATTTCAATGTCCGCGCCCGCATCGCGCAGCTTCGCCAGCACCGCATCCAGGGTATCCGGCTGTGCGTTGCGGCAGACAATCTTACCGCCAGAAATGGCCGCCGCCACCAGGAAGGTCCCGGTTTCGATACGGTCTGGCAGGACGCGGTACACGCCGCCACCCAGACGCTCAACGCCTTCGATGGTAATACGATCCGTGCCCTGCCCGCTGATCTTCGCACCCAGTGCGACCAGGAAGTTCGCGGTGTCCACGATTTCCGGTTCACGCGCGGCGTTTTCGATGATGGTAGTGCCTTCTGCCAGCGTGGCAGCCGACATGATGGTCACCGTTGCGCCCACGCTCACTTTGTCCATGACAATGTGCGCGCCTTTCAGACGACCATTGACGGACGCTTTCACGTAGCCTTCTTCCAGCTTGATCTCCGCGCCCAGCTTTTCCAGGCCAAAGATATGCAGATCGACGGGACGCGCGCCGATAGCACATCCGCCCGGGAGTGAAACCTGACCCTGACCGAAACGCGCCACCAGCGGCCCAAGGGCCCAGATGGAAGCACGCATGGTTTTCACCAGCTCATACGGTGCTGAGAAGTTGTTCACGTTGCTGGCATCGATCCAGACGGAACCGTTACGCTCCACTTTGGTGCCCAACTGGCCGAGCAACTTCATGGTCGTGTCGATATCTTTCAGCTTCGGTACGTTCTGGATCTCTACCGGCTCTTCTGCGAGCAGCGCAGCGAAAAGAATGGGCAGCGCGGCGTTTTTAGCGCCAGAAATTGTGACTTCGCCCTGGAGACGCGTGGGTCCCTGTACACGAAATTTATCCATTGTTTGCTCTCTTATAAATTCAACCGTGCTGCGGGCGCTTCGCCCCCAGCTCAAAAACCGTTTAGTTTGCGATCGCGTGCCCACTCCTGTGGGGTAAACGCTTTAATCGACAGGGCGTGAATGCGGTTGTCCGCAATGTATTCCATCAGCGGCGCGTACACAGCCTGCTGTTTTTTCACGCGACTCATTCCGTCGAACATCTCACCCACAGCAATAACCTGGAAGTGACTGCCATCGCCAGAGACGTGGGCTTCCTGAAGGGAGAGTGCATTCATCAGCACAGTCTGGATTTCATTATTTTCCATGGGGTCTACATCATCTGATAGTGAAAACAAGCCCAACATCTTAGAGCAAAGTGGCGCGGTCTTAAACAAGCAAAAAGCCCCGACGCATAAACTGTCGGGGCTTTCGGAAGTAACGTACTGAAAAAATTAGCGAGGTAATACGTCTTCGGGCAAATTGTAAAGCTGTGCAAGGGTGACGACGTTGTCGCTTACCCCCGTCAGGGTGACGCTGCTCCCCTGCTTTTTGCCCGTGGCAACCAGGTGCGCCAGCAGCGCAATACCGGCGGTATCTACCCGCGTGACGCCATGTAGATCAATCCGCGTCACGCCCTGCATCGCGTTATGGCGAGCGTCCCACAGCGGGTTAAGCAGATCCTGATCCAGCTCTCCCGTCAGCGTCAGCGTCTCGCCGTCTCGCGCCCAGCTAAGCTGCTGCGACATTACTTCTTCTCGTCCAGGGTAATTTTCTGACGAGAGATAGACTGAAGCTGAGCCGTCAGGCCATCAATCCCTTTGGTGCGCAGCAGATCGCTCCACTCGTTCTGTTTAGTGGTAATCATGCTTACGCCTTCGGCGATCATGTCATACGCCTGCCAGTTTCCGGTCTGGCTGTTCTTACGCCACTGGAAGTCCAGGCGAACCGGCGGACGGCCATTTGGATCGATAATTGTCACGCGGATAGGAATGATGGTGGCATCGCCCAGCGGCTGTTCAGGGGCAATCTGATAGGTCTGACCGTGATACATCGCCAGCGCCTGGCCGTAAGCCTGTTTCAGGTATTCACGGAACGCCGCGAAGTAAGCCTCGCGCTGCGCCGGGGTCGCCTCTTTGTAATAACGGCCCAGTACCAGCGCGCCCGCATACTTGATCTGCACATACGGCAGCAGCTCCTGATCCACGACATCACGCAGATAGTCAGGGTTAGAGCGGATTTTGGGCTGTTCATTTTTAAGACGGTCGAAGGTTTTCTTCGCAGCCTCATCCATCAGTTTGTACGGGTTACTCTGATCCGCAGCGTGTACCGCAGTCAGAGGGGCAATGACCAGCATGGCAACCATTAACAGTCGTTTAAACATGAATGACTTCTCCTGAAATTAATTCGTCGCGCCTGGCGTCGGTTCGACGTTGGTGTGGTCTTCACTCTGCGCAGGGGCATCGTCAGACTTTTTATCATCCCCTTTACTGTTGTAAAGGAACTGACCAATCATATCCTCCAGCACCATCGCTGACTTGGTATCCTGGATTACGCTACCGTCTTTAAGGATAGACGTTCCCAGCTCAGGATCTTCAAAACCAACGTTGAGGGCCAGATATTGCTCCCCCAGCAGGCCAGAAGTGCGGATAGAGAGCGAGCTGGTGTCAGGAATGTGGTTATAGCGCTCTTCGATATCCATCGCGACGCGCGGCAGATACGTTTTTTCATCAAGCGTAATGTCCGCTACACGTCCGATGACGACGCCACCAATACGCACCGGCGAGCGCGCCTTCAGGCCGCCGATATTATCGAAGGTCGCGTAGACGCGATACGTCGGCTCGGCGCGAACAGAGGTAATGTCCGCCGCTCGCAGGCAGATGAACAGCGCGGCCAGCAGCGCCAGAAGCAGAAACACGCCAACCCAAATTTCATTTTTTCTCGTTTGCATGAACTCAATTCCCAAACATCAGTGCGGTGAGCACAAAATCCAGACCTAAAACGGCCAGCGACGAATGTACGACAGTACGCGTCGTTGCGCGGCTAATGCCCGCCGACGTCGGAATGGCATCGTAACCATTAAACAACGCAATCCAGGTAACCGTCACAGCGAAAACCACGCTCTTGATCAGACAGTTGACCAAATCCATCCGCAGATCGATGGCGTCCTGCATGGCAGACCAGAAGAACCCGGCATCAATGCCTTTCCAGTTGACGCCGACCAGCGCGCCGCCCCAGATGCCGACCGCCACAAAGAGGATAGTCAGTAACGGTAAGGAGATAACCCCAGCCCAGAAGCGCGGTGAGATTACCCGGCGCAGCGGATCGACCGCCATCATCTCCATGCTGGAAAGCTGCTCGGTGGCGCGCATCAGGCCAATTTCCGCCGTCAGTGCTGACCCGGCACGCCCGGCGAACAGCAGCGCGGCAACCACCGGCCCGAGCTCACGCAGCAGCGAGAGCGCCACCAGCATGCCCAGGCTGGTTTCCGCGCTGTAGGTTGTCAGCACCAGATACCCCTGCAACCCCAGCACCATGCCGATAAACAGCCCCGACACGATGATGATAAGCATCGACAGTACGCCGACGTTATAAAGCTGCCGCACCAGTAACGGCGCATGCTTGCGGAACTCCGGTTTGCCAACCAGCGCGTTGAACAACATTAATCCGGCACGCCCGAACGTACTGATGGTTTTTAGGCCACGGTGTCCAAGACCCGCCAACGCATTTAACAGCATGAGTGGCTTAACTCCCTATTCCCAGTAAATCGTCATGATAGTCGCCTGCCGGATAGCGGAAAGGCACCGGCCCATCTGCGATACCGTCCAGGAACTGCCGCACGCGCGGATCGCCATTCTCCTGCAACGCCTGAGCGCTGCCGTGGGCAACGATCTTTTTGTCAGCCACAATATAGGCGTAATCAGCAATGCTCAGCACTTCCGGCACGTCGTGGGAAACCACCACGCAGGTGACGCCAAGGGCGCTGTTCAGTTCTGAAATGAGCTTCACCAGTACGCCCATAGTGATAGGGTCCTGCCCGACGAACGGTTCGTCGAACATGATTAAATCCGGTTCAAGGGCAATAGCACGCGCCAGCGCGGCGCGGCGCGCCATTCCGCCAGAGAGTTCGGACGGCATAAGTTTCGCCGCCCCCCGCAACCCCACGGCTTCGAGCTTCATCATCACCGTGCTGTGCAACAGCGCAGGAGGAAGATGGGTGTGCTCACGCAGCGGATAGGCCACGTTGTCAAATACGTTCATATCGGTGAACAGCGCACCCGACTGAAAGAGCATGCTCATTCGTTTGCGAACCGTGTAGAGGCGCGAGCGAGACATCTCCGGAACGTTTTCGCCGTCGAAGAGAATTTCGCCGCTGTCAGGGGGGATTTGCCCGCCGATAAGACGCAGCAACGTCGTTTTACCGATCCCTGACGGCCCCATGATGGCGGTGATTTTACCGCGCGGCACGGTCAGCGAAATATCATCAAATATCACCCGGCTGCCGCGAGAAAAACTGACGCCCCGGACATCGACTATATTCGCCATCGTTTGGCTCATTTATGGTTCCTTACTTACCTTGCTTCACGGCTGGCATGAAGCGTAAATCAGCCCTAAACCCCGCATTTTTACAGAATATTCACTATTGGGGTTAGCTAAAGCTGGCATTTGTTTTACTTTTCCGGCGCATAAAGTCAAAATTAGGAATTCGTCACGTCTCAGACTTCATCTGGCGCCAGAATCCGTGCGCAGTGGACCAGCGAGTATACCTGAAGAAAGGACTTTTGATGCTTTTAGCAACAGCACTGTTAATAATTGGTTTACTGTTGGTGGTCTACAGTGCTGACCGTTTGGTCTTTGCCGCATCCATTCTTTGTCGACTCATTGGCATGCCGCCCATCATTATCGGGATGACGGTGGTCAGTGTAGGCACATCGCTTCCTGAAATCATTGTTTCTGTTTCAGCCTCGCTGCATGGTCAGGTCGACCTCGCTATCGGCACCGCGATTGGCTCTAACATCGTCAATATATTACTGATTTTAGGCTTAGCCGCATTGCTGCATCCATTTCGCGTCCATTCTGATGTTCTGCGCCGCGAATTGCCGCTAATGTTAGTCGTTAGCCTGCTGGCTGGCTACGTGCTTTACGACGGGGTGCTGAGCATTGATGACGGTATATTCCTGCTCGCCCTGGCCGGGATCTGGTTGCTTTACAGCGTGAAAATCGCGCGTCTGGCGGAAAAACAGGGCAACGATAGCCTCACGCGTGAGCATCTCGCCGAGCTGCCCAGGGAAGGCACCTTACCCGTCGCCCTGCTGTGGCTGGGCGTCGCGCTGATCATCATGCCGATGGCCACGCGGATGGTCGTCGATAACGCGACGGTGCTGGCGAACGCGTTTGCGATGAGCGAACTGACAATCGGTCTGACGGTCATCGCCATCGGCACCAGCCTGCCGGAGCTGGCCACCGCCATCGCCGGGGCGCGTAAAGGGGAAGATGATATCGCCATCGGCAATATCATTGGCTCTAATATTTTCAATATCGCGATCGTGACGGGGCTGCCGGCGCTGATCTCGCCGGGGCCGTTTAACCCCATGGTCTTCACGCGCGATTACGGTGTGATGCTGCTGGTCAGCGTCATTTTCGCCCTGCTCTGCTGGCGGCGAAAAGAGCAGATCGGCAAAGGCGCAGGCGCGCTGCTGACGGGTGGATTTATCGTATGGCTGGCGATGCTGTACTGGCTCTCGCCACTTCTCTCTGGGTAAACGGAAACGCATTATGTCGCAAATAGAATTGCAGCCGGGTTTTGACTTTCAGAAAGCAGGCAAAGACGTTCTGGAGATTGAACGTGAAGGTCTGGCGCAGTTAGATCAGTACATTAATCAGGATTTTAGTCTGGCCTGTGAGAAAATGTTCTACTGTGCCGGTAAAGTCGTGGTGATGGGGATGGGCAAGTCTGGCCATATCGGGCGCAAAATGGCGGCGACCTTTGCCAGCACCGGCACCTCGTCCTTCTTCGTTCATCCGGGTGAAGCCGCGCACGGTGACCTCGGCATGGTTACGCCCCAGGACGTGGTTATCGCCCTGTCTAACTCCGGGGAATCGAATGAGATCCTGGCGTTGATCCCGGTGCTGAAGCGCCTGCACGTCCCGCTGATTTGCATGACCAGCCGCCCGGAAAGCAGCATGGCGCGTGCGGCAGATATTCACCTGTGCGTGAAGGTGCCGAAAGAAGCCTGTCCGCTGGGACTGGCCCCGACATCCAGCACCACCGCCGCGCTGGTGATGGGCGATGCCCTTGCCGTTGCGCTGCTGGAAGCCCGCGGTTTTACGCCTGAAGATTTCGCCCTGTCTCACCCCGGCGGCGCGCTCGGGCGCAAACTGCTGCTGCGGGTTAACGATATTATGCACACCGGGGATGAAATCCCGCACGTCAGCAAAGAGGCTTCTCTGCGCGACGCGTTGCTGGAAATCACCCGCAAAAACCTGGGCATGACGGTCATCTGTGACGACCTGATGAAGATTCAGGGCATTTTTACCGACGGTGACCTGCGCCGGGTGTTCGATATGGGTGTGGATGTCCGAACGCTGGGCATCGCGGATGTGATGACGCCAGGCGGGATCCGCGTCCGTCCGGGCACGCTGGCGGTCGATGTGCTGAACCTGATGCAGTCCCGTCATATCACCTCAGTGATGGTTGCCGATGGCGACCAACTGCTGGGTGTGGTACATATGCATGATCTGCTGCGCGCAGGCGTAGTGTAATGAAGGATAAGACAATGAGTAATGCGGGTGCATCCCTTGCAACCTGTTATGGCCCGGTGAGCGCCCAGATGATGGCAAAGGCGGAAACTATCCGCCTGCTGATCCTCGATGTAGACGGCGTGCTTTCCGACGGTCTGATTTATATGGGCAATAACGGCGAAGAGCTGAAAGCCTTTAACGTTCGCGACGGTTACGGTATCCGCTGTGCGCTCACGTCCGGTATTGACGTTGCAATCATCACCGGGCGGAAAGCTAAACTGGTAGAAGATCGGTGTGAAACGCTGGGCATTACGCATCTCTATCAGGGACAGTCTGATAAGATGGTAGCCTTCCGGGATTTGCTGGAAAAACTGGCCATTGCGCCAGAGAATGTGGCGTACGTCGGGGATGATTTGATCGACTGGCCAGTGATGGCGGAGGTGGGTCTGAGCATTGCCGTGGCTGACGCGCACCCGCTGCTGATCCCGCGTGCTGATTACGTTACCCATATTCACGGTGGCCGCGGCGCCGTGCGTGAAGTCTGCGATCTGCTTCTGCTGGCGCAGGGCAAGCTTGATGAGGCGAAAGGGCAATCGATATGAGTAAAACCAGACGTTGGGTTATCATTCTGCTTTCGCTTGTCGTCCTGATCCTGATTGGCGTGAACCTCGCCGACCGCGATGATACGCAAACGGAAGTGGTCAACACGAGCGACCCGACCTACAAAAGCGATCGCAGCGATACCGTGGTCTATAGCCCGGAAGGCGCACTGAACTATCGCCTGATTGCTCAGCATGTCGAATATTTTTCAGATGACGGTGTTTCGTGGTTTACCCAGCCGGTGCTGACCACCTTTGATACCGACAAAGTGCCGACGTGGTCGATCAAGTCTGACCGGGCAAAACTGACAAATGACCGTATGCTTTATCTGTATGGTCACGTTGAGGTCAACGCCCTGACCGCTGACGCTCAACTGCGCAAAATTACGACCGATAACGCCCAGATCAACCTGGTCACCCAGGATGTCACGTCGCAGGATTTAGTCACCCTGTATGGCACAACATTTAATTCCAGCGGTTTAAGAATGCGCGGGAACTTACGCAGCAAAAACGCCGAGCTGATTGAAAAGGTTAGAACCTCCTATGAAATTCAAAACAAACAAACTCAGCCTTAAAGTTGTTATCGCCAGCGCGCTGCTGGCGGCCAGTCTTCCCGCGCTTGCTGTGACTGGCGACACCGAACAGCCGATTCATATCGAATCTGATACGCAGTCTCTGGATATGCAGGGTAACGTCGTTACCTTTACCGGCAACGTCGTCGTGACCCAGGGCACCATCAAAATCAATGCCGATAAAGTGGTCGTTACCCGTCCGGGCGGCGAGCAGGGCAAAGAGATTATTGATGGTTATGGCAACCCGGCCACGTTCTACCAGATGCAGGACAACGGCAAGCCGGTAAAAGGCCATGCCTCGCATATGCACTACGAACTGGCGAAGGATCTGGTCATCCTGACCGGTAATGCTTACCTGGAACAGCTGGACAGCAACATCAAAGGCGACAAGATCACCTATCTGGTGAAAGAGCAGAAAATGCAGGCCTCCAGCGAAAAAGGTAAACGCGTCACTACCGTGCTTGTGCCTTCGCAGTTGCAGGACAAGAACAACGGTCAGGCTCCGGCACAGAAAAAGAGTAACTAATTCGTTATGGCAACATTAACTGCAAAAAACCTCGCGAAAGCGTACAAGGGCCGCCGCGTCGTCGAAGATGTCAGTCTGACCGTCAACTCCGGCGAAATCGTGGGCTTGCTTGGCCCTAACGGTGCGGGTAAAACCACAACCTTCTACATGGTGGTGGGCATTGTCCCGCGTGACGCTGGCAACATCATCATTGATGATGAAGACATCAGCCTGCTGCCGCTGCATGCCCGCGCGCGTCGTGGCATCGGCTACCTGCCGCAGGAAGCGTCTATCTTCCGCCGCTTAAGCGTGTTCGATAACCTGATGGCCGTGCTCCAGATCCGTGACGATCTGACCAGCGAGCAGCGCACCGACCGCGCGAACGAGCTGATGGAAGAGTTTCATATTGAACATCTTCGCGACAGCCTCGGTCAGGCGCTGTCCGGCGGTGAACGCCGCCGCGTTGAGATTGCGCGCGCGCTGGCAGCAAATCCGAAATTTATCCTGCTGGATGAGCCGTTTGCGGGCGTTGACCCGATTTCGGTTATCGATATCAAACGTATCATTGAGCATCTGCGCGACAGCGGGCTTGGCGTACTGATCACGGACCACAACGTACGCGAAACGCTGGCCGTGTGTGAACGCGCCTACATTGTGAGCCAGGGCCATCTGATTGCCCACGGTACGCCGCAGCAAATCCTCGAAGATGAGCATGTTAAGCGCGTGTACCTTGGGGAAGACTTCAGACTCTGATAGGGTAGAGGTTAAGTCACGCCGAACCGGAGAAAAACGCGCTGAACATGAAGCAAGGTTTGCAATTACGGCTCAGCCAGCAACTGGCCATGACGCCGCAGCTACAACAGGCCATCCGTCTGTTGCAGTTGTCCACGTTAGAACTCCAGCAGGAGCTCCAGCAGGCGCTGGACAGCAATCCGCTGCTGGAGCAAACCGATCTTCATGACGAGGTAGATACCCAGCAAACGCAGGACACGGAAACGCTCGACACCGCCGATGCGCTCGAACAAAAAGAGATGCCGGACGAGCTGCCGCTGGATGCCAGCTGGGATGAAATCTACACCGCAGGAACGCCTTCCGGCACGCGTGCGGATTATCAGGACGACGAACTGCCGGTCTATCAGGGCGAAACCACCCAGTCGCTTCAGGACTACCTGATGTGGCAGGTGGAGCTGACGCCTTTCTCGGATACCGATCGCGCGATTGCCACCTCGATTGTCGATGCCGTTGACGACACGGGCTATTTGACCGTGACGCTGGACGATATTCTGGAAAGCATCGGCGATGACGACATTGAGATGGAAGAGATCGAAGCCGTCCTCAAGCGCGTCCAGCGTTTCGACCCGATTGGCGTCGCCGCGAGAGATCTGCGCGACTGCCTGCTGATCCAGCTTTCGCAGTTTGCTAAAGAAACACCGTGGATTGATGAAGCCCGGCTCATCATCAGCGATCATCTGGATCTGCTGGCGAATCACGATTTCCGCACCCTGATGCGCGTCACGCGCCTCAAAGAAGAGGTGCTGAAGGAAGCGGTGAATCTGATCCAGTCACTCGATCCGCGTCCGGGACAGTCGATCCAGACCAGCGAACCGGAATATGTCATTCCTGATGTGCTGGTGAGAAAGCACAACGGCCGCTGGGTCGTTGAACTGAACGCCGACAGCCTTCCTCGCCTGCAAATCAACCAGCAATATGCCTCCATGTGCACCAGCGCACGTAACGACGCCGATAATCAATACATTCGCAGCAACCTTCAGGAAGCACGATGGTTGATTAAGAGTCTGGAGAGCCGAAATGACACGCTGCTGCGCGTCAGCCGCTGTATTGTCGAACAGCAGCAGGCGTTCTTTGAACAGGGCGAAGAGTTTATGAAACCGATGGTGCTGGCAGACATCGCCCAGGCCGTCGAGATGCATGAATCAACCATTTCCCGCGTGACTACGCAGAAATACCTGCACAGCCCGCGCGGTATTTTTGAGCTTAAGTATTTCTTCTCCAGCCACGTGAACACCGAAGGCGGCGGCGAAGCCTCGTCAACGGCCATTCGCGCACTGGTGAAGAAGTTGATCGCCGCGGAGAACCCCGCGAAGCCACTCAGTGACAGTAAGTTAACCACCATGCTGTCCGATCAGGGTATTATGGTGGCACGCCGTACTGTTGCGAAGTATCGAGAGTCTTTATCCATTCCGCCGTCTAACCAGCGTAAACAACTGGTTTGACACAACCGATAAGGAAGACACTATGCAGCTCAATATCACCGGACATAACGTCGAGATTACTGAGGCCTTACGCGATTTTGTGAACACTAAGTTTGCAAAACTTGAGCAGTATTTCGAAAGGATCAATCAGGTCTATGTTGTGTTGAAAGTGGAGAAAGTGACGCATATCTCGGATGCGACTCTGCACGTCAACGGAGGGGAACTCCATGCCAGTGCGGAAGGGCAAGACATGTACGCGGCTATCGACGGCTTGATTGATAAGCTTGCGAGACAGCTCAATAAACATAAAGATAAACTGAAACAACACTAATTGTCCGGGCAGTTAACGGGTGCAGGAAGGCCTGTTGTGAGACACAACAGGCCATTTGTACGGTTAGCGCTTAGGTGAAATTATGATAAACAACGATTCCGCTCTACAACTGAGCAATGTCCTTAACCAGGATTGTACCCGCAGTGGCGTTCACTGCCAGAGCAAAAAACGTGCGCTGGAAATTATCAGTGAACTCGCCGCAAAACAGCTGGGTCTGCCGCCGCAGATCGTGTTTGAAGCCATTCTGACCCGTGAAAAAATGGGCAGTACCGGCATCGGCAACGGCATTGCGATCCCGCATGGCAAGCTGGAAGAAGATACGCTGCGTGCCGTGGGGGTGTTTGTGCAACTGGAAACGCCTATCGCTTTTGACGCCATCGATAACCAGCCTGTGGATCTGCTCTTTGCGCTGCTGGTTCCTGCCGATCAGACCAAAACCCATCTGCACACGCTGTCGCTGGTGGCCAAACGTCTGGCGGACAAAACCATTTGTCGTCGACTGCGCTCAGCCCAAAGTGATGAAGAGCTTTATCAAATTATCACTGAAGCAGAAGGCAATCAGGATGAGGCATAATCGGGAGAAGGCCTTCAGAACGGCTGCCCTGAGGAGAAACGGAACATGGTGCTGATGATCGTCAGCGGTCGTTCGGGGTCCGGGAAATCCGTGGCCCTGCGCGCGCTGGAAGACATGGGATTTTACTGTGTAGATAACCTGCCGGTAGTGTTGTTACCCGATCTGGCGCGGACGCTTGCGGACCGGCAAATCTCTGCCGCCGTCAGTATTGACGTGCGCAACATGCCGGAATCGCCGGAAATCTTCGAGCAGGCAATGAACAATCTGCCGGAGTGTTTTTCACCGCAGCTCTTGTTCCTTGACGCTGACCGCAACACGCTGATCCGCCGCTACAGCGATACCCGTCGTTTGCATCCGCTCTCCAGTAAAAATCTTTCGCTGGAAAGCGCCATTGATAAAGAAAGCGATTTGCTTGAGCCGCTGCGTTCCCGCGCCGACCTGATTGTCGACACCTCTGAAATGTCCGTCCACGAGCTGGCGGAAATGCTGCGTACTCGCTTGCTCGGCAAGCGCGAGCGCGAACTGACGATGGTGTTTGAATCCTTCGGCTTTAAGCACGGCATTCCTATCGATGCGGATTACGTTTTTGATGTGCGTTTCCTGCCGAACCCACACTGGGATCCGAAACTGCGTCCGATGACCGGTCTGGATAAGCCCGTGGCGGCGTTCCTTGACCGACACACAGAAGTACACAATTTTATCTACCAGACGCGAAGCTACCTTGAGCTATGGTTACCTATGCTGGAAACAAACAATCGCAGCTACCTGACGGTGGCGATTGGCTGTACCGGCGGTAAACATCGTTCGGTCTATATTGCCGAACAGCTGGCCGATTACTTCCGCTCACGCGGGAAGAACGTTCAGTCCCGTCATCGCACGCTGGAAAAACGTAAAACATGACCGTAAAACAGACCGTCGAAATCACCAACAAGCTGGGCATGCATGCGCGCCCGGCGATGAAGCTGTTTGAACTGATGCAGGGTTTTGATGCTGAGGTGCTGCTGCGCAACGACGAGGGAACCGAGGCAGAAGCCAACAGCGTGATTGCGCTGTTGATGCTGGATTCTGCCAAAGGACGCCAGATTGAAGTTGAAGCGACCGGCCCGCAGGAAGAAGAAGCGCTGGCCGCGGTGATTGCCCTGTTTAATGCCGGGTTTGACGAAGACTAACGTTCGCTACGTCGGCGGGTGGCGCAACGCTTACCCGCCCTACATAAGATGATTTCGCTCCATAAACCCTTCCCCACCCAGCTGACGCATCTGGCGCATGATCCACGCCTGCCGGCTTCGCACGTAGCCTGACGGCGCGCTGGCCTTGAAACGCAGAGGGTTCGGCAGCACGGCGGCAAGCAGCGCCGCTTCGGACATACTCAGCCTGCTGGCGGGCTTGCCGAAATAACGTTGCGATGCCGCTTCGACGCCAAACACGCCGTCACCAAACTCCGCGATATTCAGATAGACAGTCAAAATGCGTTTTTTACTCCACACCGTCTCGACGCCCAGCGTCAGCCCGGCCTCCAGACCTTTCCTCACCCAGCTGCGACCGTCCCATAAGAACAGATTTTTTACCGTCTGCTGAGACAGCGTCGACGCGCCGCGCACGCGGTTTTCATGACGCTCATTATGATCCAGCGCCTTCTCGATAGCCGCCACGTCAAAACCCCAGTGTTCGGGGAATTTCTGATCTTCTGCCGCAATGACCGCCAGCCCCATCCACGGGGAAATGTCATCCATGCCGACCCAGTCTGAGTGGGCAACGTAGCCGAAATCACCTGAGAGCCAGGCGCTAATCTGCCGCTCTGCCATCACGGCGGAGAACGGGACGGGCAGGATGCTGAACAGCGCAATGCCTCCGCCCCAGAAAACGGCCAGGACCAGCACAATACGCAGCAGGATCCGTTTTAACCACCCGCCTGGGGATAATTTACGACTCATTCGGTAAGAACCAGCACTCTGTCCACCAGCTTTTCAATGCCGGCGGCAGCCTCAGCGATGTTCTGCGCCAGCATGTACGCCGGCGTGGTGATGATTTTGTTGTCCTCATCCACCACAATGTCGTCGACCGGGCATGGCACGTGCTCGCCGCCCATATCCTCGATAATTTCAGCGGTATCAATGTCGGTTCCGATCGTGAGCCGCAGCGGGAAATCAAAAATTTTCGGCAGCATGGCTGGCGCGATGCAGATAAAGCCCTGCGGCTTACCCGCCGCATGCATCGCCAGCGATAGCGCTTTTAAGTCGGGATCGACCTGACACGCCGCCCCCTCAGTGGCAAACGTGCTCAGGTTTTTCGCCGCGCCAAAGCCGCCCGGCACGATGAGCGCATCAAGTTCAGCAGCATCGGCCTGTGCCAGCGGATGAATATCTCCACGCACAATACGCGCCGCTTCAATCAGTACGTTACGGCTTTCCGCCATTGGCACGCCGGTAAGATGATTCATTACGTCTGCTTGAGTTTTATCCGGCGCGAAGCAGATAACGTCTGCCCCCTGGCGCGATAATGCCAGCAGCGTTAATACGGCTTCATGTATCTCTGAACCATCGTAAACGCCACATCCGCTCAGCACGACACCCACTTTCTTCATTCTGACGATCCTTCTAAGCAACTCGCCGAAGCACATTAAAAATTCTGATTAAAACGCTATGCTTCACACATTTCACTGATTCATGTAACAAACTGTTTAAGATTTGCTATCTTATCTGCGTGCGGCCTCAATTTTCAGGCGGCGTCCATGCGAAAACAACCCATAAAAATCAGGCGCAGCCACGATTTCCCTGGTGTTGGCGCAGTATTCGCGCACCCCGGTATAGCCGGGGTCATTTTTTTCTGGATTCCACCCAGGCTTTCAGCACCGCCACATCGTTCTGCCACTCCTGCTTCATCTCTTCAACCCAGTCACCCACGTTATCTTCCCACGCAGGTAAATCAGGCGACTGAATCTGTTGGCCCAGCTGCTGGAGATGGCGTAACCCGACGGAGCCAGCCGCGCCCTTGATTTTATGTCCCTCTTCGACGATGCCCTTCTGGTCACGCGCCGTCAGGTTAGATTCGAGCACGTTCAGATAGCCCGGCATCATTTTTTCGAACACGGCCAGACCGTCGGTGATCAGTTTTGGTCCCACCAGATCGATATACTGCTCCAGCATGGCGGTATCGAGTATCGTTTGGGCTTTGGCGCTATCAACAGACGTCATGGTGCTCTCCTCTTCATCACAGGTATCCCAGAACTTCTTGATCATCGCCGTCAGGGCGGGTACCGCCAGCGGCTTGCTGAGCACATCGTCCATACCGGCCTCGAGGTACTCTTTTTTATCTTTCAGCACGTTTGCGGTCAGCGCCACCAGCGGCGGCAGCTCGTCAGGGGCGTACTTGCGCGTCAGCTCGCGGGAGATATCCAGCCCGGTCATGTCCGGGAGCTGAATATCAAGCAGCACCAGGTCGTACTCGCCCGGCGTGAACATCTCCAGCGCGGCTTTGCCGGTCATTGCCACATCTACGCTGTTGCCGAGTTTTTCCAGTACCGACCGGGCGACAATGACGTTCAGCTCAATATCTTCCACCAGCAGAACGTGCAGGGCCGGCAGTGGCATATCGTCGTTCTCGAACGTATCTTCCACCTCTTCAGCGACGGCAGGCGCGTGTACGGTAAGGGTAAAGGTTGAGCCTTTACCCGGCTGGCTGGCAACGGTGATATCCCCGCCCATACTTTTCGCCAGGCGTTTCGACACCGCCAGGCCAATGCCCGTACCCGTTGCCGGTTTACCGCCGTGGCTGTCTTTAACCTGATAATACATGGCGAAGATCTTGTCCTGCTCCTCCTGAGGAATGCCGATACCCGAGTCCTCAACTTCAAAGTGCAGCATGTCCCCTTCGTCATAGCGAATGCGCACCGCAACCTGCCCCTTCTGGGTAAACTTCACGGCGTTGCTGATGAGGTTCCACAAGATCTGACGCAGCCGCGTGCCGTCCGTCACCACTTTATGCGGCAGCGGCAGCGTTGGCTCCATCACAAAGCTCAACCCTTTTTGCTGGGCCTGCAAACCTGAAAGGTTCTCCAGGTCCGCAAGGAAGCCGGTAAAATCAACCGGCTGGTTGTCGAGCTGAACCTTACGGCGCTCCATCTTATCCATATCGATAATATCGTTGAAGATATTGCCCAGCGTGACCGCCGAAACGTGGATCGTTTTGAGGTATTTTTCCTGCTCGCTGGTCAGGTCGGTATCCAGCAGAATGCGGCTCAGCCCCACAATGCCGTTAAGCGGCGTACGCAGCTCATGGCTGATGGTGGAGATGAAGGTGGTCTTGTCACGGCTGGCGCGCTCCAGCGCATCCTGATAGCGCTTACGCTCGGTGATATCGCGGCCAAAGCCCATCAGACCATGACGTTTACCCACCCGATCGTAATAAGGCACTTTGCGGATCTCAAAGCAGGCTTTGCGCCCGTCGGGGTAGTCCAGCCACTGCTCGTAGGTCAGCGAGACGTTATGGCGGAAGACCTTTTCATCCGTCTCCATCACTTTTGCCGCCGCCTCTTCGGAATAGACGTCCTGCGGCTTCAGGTGGATCAGCTGCTTTTCGCTTTTCCCGGTCAACAGCTCCATGGCCCGGTTACAGCCGGAAAACTCTTTATCTTCGTTACGGTAGAACACCAGATCCGGCGACGCATCGAGGAACGAGCGCAGGAAAGAGGATTGCTGTTCAAGCTGGATCTGCGTGACTTCACGCTCTTTCATCTCAATTTTGAGCTGCTCCAGCGTGGTCTGGCGCTCGGCTTCCGCCTTCTCACGGTCTGAAATTTCCTGATTCAGCTGGGCAATATTGTCCTTGAGCTGGACGTTGAGCTTGAGATCGCGTTCGCGCATCTCTTCCAGCTTATCCACCAGCTTTGATAAACGCTGTCGGGACTCCTCCAGTTGCTCGACCACCACGGAGAGGAAATAGACCGCCCACGGGGTAATCAGCAGGCCAAAGAAAATAGAGCGGATGACGTCGATGCTCTCGACCTGGCCATGCAGAACCATGGTGACGGCCATTTGCACGACGATGGCCAGAACGACCAGCGCCAGCGCCAGCAGCATGGAAAAACGCACCAGCCCGAGCTTCATCATCAGATCGACGTAGTACTGGGCCAGCATTCGAATTTGCTTCATAGAGGATCCCTTCACGACTTTATCGCTCAATAATACTCAAATTCACGGCGAGGCGTTGCAGGTTGTGAGAAAAAGTGCGGGGTGAAACAGGAGATTAGCCTCGCCCCCGAGCAACCGGGGGCGAGGATGAAGGTTTATCAGGAACGTTTTAGTAGCATCCAGAGGCTGATCAGGAAGAAACTGGCGCTCGGCAACAGCGCGCCGATAATTGGCGGAATGCCGTACACCAGCGTCAGCGGACCAAAAATCTGATCGAGGACGTAGAACACGAAACCAAAGCTGATACCGGTCACCACGCGAACCCCCATCGGCACGCTACGCAGTGGGCCAAAGATGAACGACAGCGCCATCAGCATCATCACCGCCACCGACAGCGGCTGGAAGATTTTGCTCCACATGTTGAGCTGGTAACGCCCCGCATCCTGTCCGCTGGACTTCAGATACTTCACGTAGTTATGCAGACCGCTGATGGAGAGCGCATCGGGGTCAAGCGCCACGACGCCGAGCTTGTCTGGCGTCAGGTCGGTTTTCCAGGTACCGCTAACGGTCTGCGAGCCGGTGATCTGTTTCGGGTTCGTCAGGTCAGATTCATCAACCTGCGATAACCGCCACAGCTTGTTGTTGGCATCAAATTTGGCAGAGGCGGCATAACGCACGGACTGCAAGCGACGCTGGTCGTTAAAGGCATAAATACTCACACCGCCCAGCTCGTCATCCCCCTTCACGCGTTCGATATAGACGAAGTTCTGACCGTCTTTCGCCCATAATCCCTGCTGCGTGGAAAGCAGTGAACCGCCGTACATCGCATGAGCACGGTAGTTACGCGCCATCTGTTCGCCCTGCGGCGCAACCCATTCGCCGATCGCCATGGTCAGCAGCACCAACGGGATCGCGGTTTTCATCACCGACAGCGCAACCTGCATACGGGTAAAGCCCGATGCCTGCATCACCACCAGTTCGCTACGCTGAGCCAGCATCCCCAGCCCCAGCAGCGCACCCAGCAGGGCCGCCATCGGGAAGAAGATCTGCACATCTTTTGGCACGCTGAGCAGGGTATACATTCCGGCGCCTAACGCGTCGTAACTCCCCTGCCCGGCTTTTTTCAGCTGGTCGACAAATTTGATAATGCCCGAGAGCGACACCAGCATGAACAGGGTCATCATGATGGTGGTAAAAATTGTTTTACCGATATAGCGGTCAAGTACGCCAAACGCCTGCATTAGATGGCTCCTTTACGCGTAAACCGGGCACGTAGACGACGCACAGGCACCGTGTCCCACAAGTTGAGTCCGACTGCCAGCAGCAGATACAAACCATTCACGACCCAGGTCCAGATCATCGGGTCAATTTTGCCTTTCCCGCCGTTAGACTTGATCGAAGTTTGCAGCAGGAAGAACACCAGATACAGCAGCATCGCCGGCAGCATCGACAGCACGCGGCCCTGACGCGGATTCACCACGCTCAGCGGCACCACCATCAGCGCCATCATAAATACGGTGAATACCAACGTGATACGCCAGTGCAGCTCAGCACGGGCACGATCGGTATCGGTATTGATTAAGGTGCGCATGTCCATCTGCTCGGTATCCGTGGGATCGAGCGCGACGGCCTGGTGACCAATGATGGCCTGGTAGTTCTGGAAGTCCGTAATGCGGAAGTCGCGCAGCATTGCCGTGCCTTCGAAACGCGTTCCTTTGTTCAGCGTGACGACCTGAGAGCCATCTTTACGCTGCGCCAGCTGGCCGGAATCCGCCACCACCACCGAAGGGCGAGCGTTACCTTTCGGGCGCAACTGAGCAAGAAACACGTCGTTGAAGCGGTTGCCATCAACGCTTTCGATAAAGAGAACGGAATTACCGTCGGTCGCCTGCTGGAACTGCCCCTGCGCCAGCGCCGCCAGCCCCGGGTTAGCTTTTGCTTCCGCCAGCACCTCATCCTGATGACGAGAGGATGTCGGCCCCGCCCACATGACGTTGACCGCGGCAACAATGCCCGTGAACAGCGCCAGCACCATGGCTGCTTTTACCAGTACGGCCTTACTGAGGCCGCAGGCATGCATCACGGTGATTTCACTTTCGGTATAGAGCCTACCCAGCGTCATCAGCAAACCGAGGAAAAGGCTTAACGGCAGGATAAGCTGCGCCATTTCCGGCACGCCAAGCCCGAGCAGGGAAAGCACCAGATTCGTTGGGATTTCGCCATCAACCGCCGCGCCGAGGATCCTGACCAGCTTCTGACAGAAAAAGATCAGAAGGAGGATAAAGAGGATCGCCAGTTGGCTCTTCAGCGTCTCCCGAACCAGATATCTTATGATTATCACTTTAAATACGCCCGTTAAAACTCGTCTTATGCAGGAATTTAGCTTGTTTCATGGCTTAAACGTCATTTATTCTCTTGAGTCGTCGAAATCATCGCTAAGATTAAAAAACCCGGCGGATTCGCGCTTCATGACATTTATTGACGTGTCGAAA
Organism: Enterobacter cloacae complex sp. I2; assembly: GCF_014896205.1. Taxonomy (NCBI): domain Bacteria; kingdom Pseudomonadati; phylum Pseudomonadota; class Gammaproteobacteria; order Enterobacterales; family Enterobacteriaceae; genus Enterobacter; species Enterobacter cloacae complex sp. I2. The sequence continues at coordinate 78,103 of NZ_JADBRA010000019.1, read as the reverse complement.
CCGTAGTAACGTAAGATTAACACGAAGTCACCACAACGGCGGACATGAGTTACGAAAGGTTTCAATTCTATCCGTAGCCGCCGCCGTTGTCTTTAAGATTCAGGAGCGTAGTGCATGGAGTTCAGTGTAAAAAGCGGTAGCCCGGAGAAACAGCGGAGTGCCTGCATCGTTGTGGGCGTCTTTGAACCACGCCGACTCTCCCCGATCGCCGAGCAACTCGATAAAATCAGCGACGGCTATATCAGCGCCCTGCTGCGCCGTGGCGAACTGGAAGGCAAACCAGGGCAGACCCTGTTGCTGCACCATGTTCCGAACGTCCTGTCCGAGCGTATTCTGCTGATTGGCTGCGGTAAAGAACGTGAGCTTGATGAGCGCCAGTACAAACAGGTTATTCAGAAAACCATTAATACACTGAATGATACTGGTTCAATGGAAGCGGTCTGCTTCCTGACCGAGCTGCACGTTAAGGGCCGCAACACGTACTGGAAAGTACGCCAGGCCGTCGAAACCGCAAAAGAGAGCCTCTACAGCTTCGATCAGTTGAAGACCACCAAAAGCGAGCCGCGTCGACCGCTGCGTAAAATGGTCTTTAACGTGCCAACCCGTCGCGAGCTGACCAGCGGCGAGCGCGCTATTCAGCACGGCCTGGCCATTGCTGCGGGCATTAAAGCCGCTAAAGATCTTGGCAATATGCCGCCAAACATCTGTAACGCCGCGTATCTGGCCTCTCAGGCGCGCCAGCTGGCTGACTCCTACAGCAAGAACGTTATCACCCGCGTCATCGGCGAACAGCAAATGAAAGAGCTGGGGATGCACTCTTATCTGGCGGTCGGTAACGGCTCTCAGAACGAATCCCTGATGTCGGTCATCGAATACAAAGGCAATCCGTCTGAAGACGCGCGTCCGATCGTGCTCGTCGGGAAAGGGCTGACCTTCGACTCCGGCGGTATCTCCATCAAGCCTTCAGAAGGCATGGACGAGATGAAGTACGACATGTGCGGCGCGGCGGCGGTTTACGGTGTGATGCGCATGGTTGCGGAGCTTCAGCTGCCCATCAACGTGATCGGCGTGCTGGCAGGCTGCGAAAACATGCCTGGCGGTCGCGCCTATCGTCCGGGCGACGTGCTGACCACCATGTCCGGCCAGACCGTGGAAGTGTTGAACACCGACGCGGAAGGCCGTCTGGTGCTGTGCGACGTGCTGACCTACGTTGAGCGTTTCGAACCAGAAGCGGTCATTGACGTGGCCACCCTGACCGGTGCCTGCGTGATTGCCCTGGGCCACCACATCACCGGCCTGATGTCGAACCACAATCCGCTGGCGCATGAGCTGATTGGCGCATCCGAGCAGGCTGGCGACCGCGCATGGCGTCTGCCGCTGGGGGACGAGTTCCAGGAACAGCTGGAGTCAAACTTCGCGGACATGGCTAACATTGGTGGTCGTCCTGGCGGCGCAATTACCGCAGGCTGCTTCCTGGCGCGCTTCACCCGTAAATATAACTGGGCGCACCTGGACATCGCGGGAACCGCATGGCGCTCCGGTAAAGCTAAAGGCGCGACCGGACGTCCGGTTGCCCTGCTGTCGCAGTTCCTGCTTAATCGTGCGGGTTTTAACGGCGACGAGTGATGTAATGTGCCGGGTGGCGGCTTCGCCTTACCCGGCCTACACGCCACTCAACCGTAGGCCGGGTAAGCGAAGCGCCACCCGGCTTTGCATTTAAATCCACGACAAGAAGCCCCATATATGAAGAATGCAACGTTCTACCTTCTGGACAACGACACCCATCAGGATGGCCTCAGCGCCGTTGAACAGCTGGTGTGTGAAATTGCCGCAGAACGTTGGCGCGCAGGTAAACGCGTACTGATTGCCTGTGAAGATGAGCAGCAGGCGATTCGCCTGGATGAAGCGCTGTGGGCGCGCCCGCCGGAACGTTTTGTTCCGCATAACCTGTCGGGCGAAGGTCCACGCGGCGGGGCACCGGTCGAAATAGCCTGGCCGCAAAAACGCAACAGCAGCGCGCGCGACATTCTCATTAGCCTGCGGACAGACTTTGCAGATTTTGCCACCGCTTTCACAGAAGTGGTAGACTTTGTCCCTTACGAAGAATCTTTGAAACAACTGGCGCGCGAACGCTACAAAGCGTACCGCCTGGCCGGTTTTAACCTGAATACGGCAACCTGGAAATAATGGAAAAGACATATAACCCACGCGATATCGAACAGCCGCTTTACGAGCACTGGGAACAGCAGGGCTATTTCAAGCCTAACGGCGACGAAAGCAAAGAGTCCTTCTGCATCATGATCCCGCCGCCGAACGTCACCGGCAGTTTGCATATGGGGCATGCTTTCCAGCAGACCATCATGGACACCATGATCCGCTACCAGCGCATGCAGGGCAAAAACACCCTGTGGCAGGCGGGGACTGACCACGCGGGTATCGCGACCCAGATGGTGGTTGAGCGTAAAATTGCCGCTGAAGAAGGTAAAACCCGCCACGACTACGGTCGCGACGCGTTCATCGACAAAATCTGGCAGTGGAAGGCGGAATCCGGCGGCACCATTACCCGTCAGATGCGCCGTCTCGGCAACTCCGTGGACTGGGAGCGCGAGCGCTTCACCATGGACGAAGGCCTGTCCAACGCCGTGAAAGAAGTTTTTGTCCGTCTGTACAAAGAAGACCTGATTTACCGCGGCAAGCGCCTGGTGAACTGGGACCCGAAACTGCGCACCGCGATTTCTGACCTCGAAGTGGAAAACCGCGAGTCTAAAGGCTCCATGTGGCACATCCGCTATCCGCTGGCCGACGGCGCAAAAACCGCAGACGGTAAAGATTACCTGGTGGTCGCCACGACGCGTCCGGAAACCCTGCTGGGCGATACCGGCGTGGCCGTGAACCCGGAAGATCCGCGCTATAAAGATCTGATCGGCAAATTCGTGGTGCTGCCGCTGGTGAACCGCCGCATTCCGATTGTGGGCGACGAACACGCCGACATGGAAAAAGGCACCGGCTGCGTGAAAATCACCCCGGCGCACGACTTCAACGACTATGAAGTGGGCCGTCGTCACGCCCTGCCGATGATCAACATTCTGACCTTCGACGGCGATATCCGCGAAAGCGCAGAAGTGTACGACACCAAAGGCAACGAATCCGACGTTTACTCCAGCGAGATCCCGGCTGAGTTCCAGAAGCTGGAACGCTTTGCCGCGCGTAAAGCCATCGTAGCCGCCGTTGATGCGCTCGGCCTGCTGGAAGAGATTAAGCCTCACGATCTGACCGTGCCGTACGGCGACCGTGGCGGCGTGGTTATTGAGCCAATGCTGACCGACCAGTGGTACGTCCGTGCCGACGTGCTGGCGAAACCGGCTGTGGAAGCGGTTGAGAACGGCAGCATTCAGTTCGTGCCGAAGCAGTACGAAAACATGTACTTCTCCTGGATGCGCGACATTCAGGACTGGTGTATCTCCCGTCAGCTGTGGTGGGGACACCGCATCCCGGCGTGGTACGACAACGAAGGCAACGTCTACGTTGGCCGCACCGAAGAGGAAGTGCGTCAGGAAAACAACCTGGGCGCTGACGTGGCGCTGCGCCAGGACGAAGACGTGCTGGATACCTGGTTCTCCTCCGCGCTGTGGACCTTCTCCACCCTCGGCTGGCCGGAAAACACCGACGCGCTGCGTCAGTTCCACCCAACCAGCGTGATGGTCTCCGGCTTCGACATCATCTTCTTCTGGATTGCCCGCATGATCATGATGACCATGCACTTCATCAAAGACGAAGACGGCAAGCCGCAGGTTCCGTTCCATACCGTCTACATGACCGGCCTGATCCGCGACGATGAAGGCCAGAAGATGTCCAAATCCAAGGGTAACGTTATCGACCCGCTGGACATGGTTGACGGGATCTCCCTGGAAGAGCTGCTGGAAAAACGTACCGGTAATATGATGCAGCCGCAGCTGGCTGAGAAAATCCGCAAGCGTACCGAGAAGCAGTTCCCGAACGGGATTGAGTCTCACGGTACCGACGCCCTGCGTTTCACCCTGGCGGCGCTGGCCTCTACCGGTCGCGACATCAACTGGGACATGAAGCGTCTGGAAGGTTACCGTAACTTCTGTAACAAGCTGTGGAACGCCAGTCGCTTCGTGCTGATGAACACCGAAGATCAGGATTGCGGCTTTAACGGCGGCGAAATGATCCTGTCTCTGGCAGACCGCTGGATCCTGGCGGAATTTAACCAGACGGTGAAAGCGTTCCGCGACGCGCTGGACAGCTACCGCTTCGATATCGCAGCGGGCATTCTGTACGAATTCACCTGGAACCAGTTCTGCGACTGGTATCTGGAGCTGGCGAAGCCGGTCATGAACGGCGGTTCCGAAGCGGAGCTGCGCGGCACGCGTAATACGCTGATTACCGTTCTGGAAGGCCTGCTGCGCCTGGCGCACCCGATTATTCCGTTCATCACCGAAACCATCTGGCAGCGCGTGAAGGTCATTGCCGGTATCAACGCCGATACCATCATGCTCCAGCCGTTCCCGGCCTTCGACGCCGCGAAGGTGGATGAAGCCGCGTCTGCGGATACCGAGTGGCTGAAGCAGGCGATCGTTGCGGTACGTAACATCCGTGCAGAAATGAACATCGCGCCGGGTAAACCACTGGAGCTGTTGCTGCGCGGTTGCAGCGACGCTGCCGTTCGTCGCGTCACCGAGAACAACACCTTCCTGAAAACCATGGCGCGTCTGGAAAGCATCACCGTGCTGCCTGCCGATGACAAAGGTCCGGTTTCCGTGACAAAAATCATCGACGGTGCGGAGCTGCTGATCCCGATGGCGGGCCTGATCGACAAAGACGCTGAGCTGGCTCGTCTGGCGAAAGAAGTGGCGAAAGTCGACGTGGAAATTGCAAAAATCGAAGGCAAACTGGCGAACGAGGGCTTTGTGGCCCGCGCGCCGGAAGCGGTCATCGCCAAAGAGCGTGAGCGTCTGGTTGCCTTCGCCGATGCGAAGACCAAACTGATCGAGCAGCAGGCCGTTATCGCAGCCCTGTAATGCTTTTACCCCTTACGCTTCAGGGCGTAAGGGGTATCCTTCCTGAAAACTCCTCGCTTGCACTCCCCTTTCTGCGGTGCTATTAACAGCAGCTGTGTGTCAATTTTTGTCATGAGTAATGCTATGAGCGTGATTACCCCCGTCGCCACGACAATGCGTCGGATTGCTGAGCAAGACAACCCAGCTATCGCCGCCGTTATACGCACGGTCTCTGCCGAATACGGTCTGACCGCCGACAAAGGCTACACCGTGGCCGACCCGAATCTGGACGAACTTTTTCAGCTGTACAGCCAGCCGGGTCATGCGTACTGGGTCGTCGAGCAGGACGGACAGGTCGTGGGCGGTGGCGGCATTGCCCCCCTGCTTTGCAGCGAGCCGGATATCTGTGAACTACAGAAAATGTATTTTCTGCCCGCGATACGCGGCCAAGGCCTGGCGAAAAAGCTGGCGCTGATCGCCCTGGAACATGCACGCTCACAGGGCTTTAAACGTTGCTACCTCGAAACCACCGCGTTCCTTAAAGAGGCCATTGGCCTGTATGAACATCTGGGCTTTGAGCATATCGACGCGCCACTGGGCTGCACGGGCCACGTGGACTGCGAAGTCAGAATGCTGAAAAGTCTGTAAGTTTCGTTCCTGCCGTCTTCTGTTAAGCGACTGTAAACTGAATGCTCTACACTCTCAGTTCACACCAAAACAGGGGAAACGCGATGTCGAAGATAAAAAGCTACGCCGCACCGCAGGCGGGTGCAGAACTTGAGCTGTACGAGTACGATGCGGGCGAACTAAAAGCAGAAGACGTCGAGGTACAGGTTGATTACTGCGGGATCTGCCACTCGGATCTCTCCATGATCGACAACGAATGGGGCTTTTCCAGCTATCCGCTGGTTGCCGGACACGAAGTGATTGGTCGCGTTGCGGCGCTCGGCAGCGCCGCGCAGGACAAAGGGCTAAAAGTGGGCCAGCGCGTGGGCATCGGCTGGACGGCACGCAGCTGCGGCCACTGCGACGCCTGTATCAGCGGTAATCAGGTTAACTGCACCGAAGGCGCTGTTCCTACCATCCTCAACAAAGGCGGCTTTGCCGATAAGCTTCGCGCCGACTGGCAATGGGTCATCCCGCTGCCGGACAGCATTGATATTGAATCCGCAGGTCCGCTGCTGTGCGGCGGTATTACCGTCTTTAAACCGCTGCTGATGCACCACGTCACCGCCACCAGCCGCGTGGGCGTAATCGGTATTGGCGGTCTGGGGCATATTGCCATCAAACTGCTGCACGCGATGGGCTGTGAAGTGACGGCGTTCAGCTCCAACCCGGCAAAAGAGCAGGAAGTGCTGGCGATGGGTGCAGACAAAGTGGTGAACAGCCGCGATCCTGAAGCGCTGAACGCGCTGGCTGGGCAGTTTGACCTGATCATCAATACCGTCAACGTCGATCTCAACTGGCAGCCGTACTTTGAAGCGCTGGCCTACGGCGGTAACTTCCACACCGTGGGCGCGGTGATGAAGCCGCTGCCGGTTCCGGCGTTTACCCTGATCGGCGGCGATCGCAGCATATCCGGCTCGGCTACCGGCACGCCATATGAGTTACGCAAGCTGATGAAGTTTGCCGGCCGCACCAAAGTGGCGCCGACCACCGAGCTGTATCCGATGTCGAAAATCAACGAAGCGATACAGCACGTGCGCGACGGTAAAGCCCGTTACCGCGTGGTGTTGAAAGCGGATTTCTGATGTGAGTTTGCCGGGTGGCGGCTTCGCCTGACCCGGCCTACTTTTGCTACTGCGCCAATATGTTAAATACTTCCGCCACCGCGACCGCTCCCGGATCCATCACCCCATCCAGGTTTTCCTTGTTAACATACGACGAGCGTCCCGCTCCCGCTTTCGCCATTTTCGCCGTGGCTTCGGCGCCCTGCTGCGCAGCCTGCGCCGCCGCCTGAATAGTGCCTTTCTGTAACGCTTCCAGCGCCGGTTGCAGGGCGTCGATCAGCGTGCGATCCCCGAGATCGGCCCCGCCGTACTGCTTCATCTGCGCCAGCCCGCTCAACAGCGCATCCGGCAGGGATTGACCGTCATGCAGCTTTTGTCCGGCCGCCGTAAAGAAGATCGACATCAATACGCCGCTCGAACCGCCCATCACCGTAGCCAGCCGCTCGCCCACCAGCAGGAGTAATGTCGGCACGTCGTTAAGGGGCAGATTGTTCTCCTCCAGATGCTGCGCAATATCCCGCGCACCTTGCGCAAAGGTTGAGCCGGTATCGCCGTCGCCCACTTTGGCATCCAGCGCGTTCAGGCGATTTTCAAGCTGTATCAATGTATTCGTCACCGAGGAGACGAACCCGCCCACCTGCGGATTGTCCGACGGGGTATATTCCACGCGGTCATGAAGGGCGCTATGTGGGACGGTACGCAGGGGCGCAAACGCGACGGGCTTCTGCCAGCCCAGCGTCTCAACCTCGGCGTGAATCGCCTTCTCAACGTAATCGTTGAGCTTTAACAGCGTCAGCGAAAAGCCTTTCATATCCAGCGCGCTCACCAGCGGCGCGGGGCCAATCAGGTAAGCGATCTCCGCTTTCAGCGCTGAATGTGCCAGCTCTTTGGTGAGCAGAGCCATCTCCAGCGCGGACACGCCGCCGAGGTTGTTGATCAGCACCGCAAAGCGCCCTTCACCCGCCTGGGCTTTCAGCGGCGTCACCAGCGTATCGATAATCGCCCTGCTGTTTTGCGTATCCACCACCGAGGCCCCCGGCTCGCCGTGAATACCCAGCCCCAGCTCCACGTGGCCCTGTTTGATCCGCCCTTCTTCGTCATCGCTCCCCGGCAGGTTGCAGGTTTGCATCGCAACGCCCAGGCTCCAGAGGTTATCGCAGGCCTGTTGCGCAATATCCCGCACCTCGGTGAGCGATTTCCCCTGCTCTGCCGCATATCCCGCAATCTTGTGCACCAGCGCGGTTCCTGCGATACCGCGCGGCTGCTTGTTATCCGGCAGGGCGATGTCATCCGCCACGATAACCATTTCCACCTTAAGGCCGTAGCGTTTGGCTTTCTCCGCGGCCAGGCCAAAGTTAAGCCGGTCACCGGTATAGTTTTTTACGATCAGCAGACAGCCACGATCGCCCGTCACCGCCACAATGGCGTTGAGAACCGCATCCACGCTTGGGGAGGCAAACAGATCGCCACACACCGCGGCGGTGAGCATGCCTTTACCGACAAACCCGGCATGCGCCGGTTCGTGGCCGGAGCCGCCACCGGAGATCACCGCCACGCGGCTTTTATCCCAGTCGCCGCGCGCCACCACGCGGATGGCCGGATCAATATCGAGTTTGACGAGATTACCGTGTGGCGCGGAGAGGAGTATGCCTTCTATGGCGTCGTTGACAAGCTGTTTGCGGTCGTTAAAAAAGAATCTGGACATAGTTTCCCAAAAATTTGTTTACCGTATGCAAAAGCATAGTTCGCACTGGATAATGCGCCGCAAAGTGAGGAATTTACGCAGACATTTTGCCGTCAGGTTGCCTATACTCCACCCAGGACTACGAGAGGACGTGCATCATGAGTACACCATTGTTAATCGCCAGGACGCTGGAAAAAGAGCTGTTTTTACTGCCCGCGATGACGAACCGTCATGGCCTGATCACAGGCGCGACCGGGACGGGGAAAACCGTCACCCTGCAAAAGCTGGCGGAGTCATTGTCAGACATTGGCGTGCCGGTCTTTATGGCTGACGTGAAGGGCGATTTAACCGGGGTGGCTCAGGAAGGTACGGCATCAGAAAAACTGCTCGAGCGCCTGAAAAATATCGGCATCACGGACTGGACGCCGCACGGCAATCCTGTCGTGCTATGGGATATCTTCGGCGAAAAAGGGCACCCGGTGCGCGCCACCGTCTCCGATCTCGGTCCTTTGCTGCTGGCCCGCCTGCTTAATCTTAACGACGTACAGTCCGGGGTGCTGAACATCATCTTCCGTATCGCCGACGATCAGGGGCTGCTGCTGCTTGATTTCAAAGATCTACGCGCCATCACCCAGTACATCGGCGATAACGCCAAATCCTTCCAGAACCAGTACGGCAATATCAGCAGCGCCTCTGTCGGTGCCATTCAGCGCGGGCTACTGACGCTGGAGCAGCAGGGTGCCGAGCACTTCTTCGGCGAGCCGATGCTGGATATCAAGGACTGGATGCGCACCGACAGCAACGGCAAAGGCATTATCAACATTCTGAGTTCAGAAAAGCTCTACCAGATGCCGAAGCTCTACGCCGCCAGCCTGCTGTGGATGCTCTCTGAGCTTTACGAACAGCTGCCAGAAGCAGGCGATCTGGAAAAACCTAAGCTGGTGTTCTTCTTTGACGAAGCGCACCTGCTGTTCAACGACGCGCCGCAGGTGCTGCTGGATAAAATTGAACAGGTTATCCGCCTGATCCGCTCCAAAGGGGTTGGGGTCTGGTTTGTGTCGCAAAACCCGTCGGATATTCCTGACAACGTGCTGGGGCAGCTGGGCAACCGCGTACAGCACGCCCTGCGCGCCTTCACGCCGAAAGATCAGAAAGCCGTCAAAGCCGCCGCGCAAACCATGCGTGCCAATCCGGCCTTTGATACCGAAGCCGCGATTCAGGCGCTGGGCACCGGTGAAGCGCTGATCTCGTTCCTGGATGCCAAGGGCAGCCCGTCCGTGGTGGAACGCGCAATGGTGATCGCGCCCTGCTCGCGCATGGGGCCGGTTACCGACGATGAACGTAACAGCCTGATTAATCACTCCCCGGTGTACGGCAAGTATGAAGACGAGGTGGATCGGGAGTCTGCGTTCGAGATGCTGCAAAAAGGGGTGCAGGCGACTGCCGAATCGCAGGAAGCGCCTGCCGCCAAAGGGCAATCTGTTGCCGTGGATGACGGTATTCTCGGCGGGCTGAAAGATATTTTGTTCGGCAGCACCGGGCCACGCGGCGGCAAGCGCGATGGCGTAGTGCAGACCATGGCAAAAAGCGCGACGCGTCAGATTACCAATCAGATAGTGCGCGGCATGCTGGGAAGTCTGCTAGGCGGCCGTCGCCGGTAGCGGGGGAACCCACGGACGGCCCAGCGCCGACCCCTGCACACCGTGTTCACGCAGATAACGGTCAATTTCTACCATCCCCGTCCAGCGGTTCTCGCACCACAGCGGTGCCAGAAGCGTTGGGCGGCGGGCGCTTGCCGAGATACGGTGAAAAACAATGTCCGGCGGCGTGTGGCGGATCATCTCCCCCGCCGTCACCGTATAGTCGTCGAGTTCGATACCGCTTAGCCGCCCCGCTTCCCAGGCTTTCGCCATTATGCTGCCCTTTACGATGTGCAGCGGATGCAGCTTGATCCCGTCCACGCCGGTCTCAACCACTTTTTCCAGCGTCTCCAGGCCATGCTGCTGCCCTTCTCCGGGCAAGCCGACAATCAGATGCGAACAGACTTTCAGGCCACGCTCGCGGGCAAGACGTGTGGTGCGCTGGTAGCAGGCGAAATCATGCCCGCGATTGATACGGTGCAGGGTTTTATCGTGCGCGGTCTGCAAGCCCAGCTCCAGCCAGATCTCGTAGCCCTTCTCTCTGTACTCGCTAAGTAAATCCAGCACCGCCTCCGGTACGCAGTCCGGGCGCGTACCCACGCACAGCCCGACAATATTCGCCTGAGCGACCGCCTGCTGATACATAGAGCGTAATACCTGCACCTCCGCCCACGTGCTGGTGTAGGCCTGAAAATAGGCCAGATATTGCCTGGCACGGTTCACGAGGCTGGCCTGATGCGCGAGCTGTTCTGCGATAGATTTATGCTGCTGGGCTTCGTCAGCAAACGACGCCACGTTGCAGAACGTGCAGCCACCACGCCCGATGGTGCCGTCGCGGTTCGGACAGCTAAAGCCGCCGTGAAGCGTCAGCTTATGCACCTTTTGCCCGTAACGCTGCAAAAGATCCCCACCAAACATATTGACTAATTTCTGTAACTGCATAATCTGATAGACCGTCCCGAAGAAAGGGGACAAGCCTGCCATTTTTAGCCTCTGTCGGCGATGACCTGGATCAATCGCCCTGGACGGCCTTTATCTATTTGAATAAATAATCATGATTACCGAGATTTCATTCATCCACCACGTAATTACTTTTCCTTATGTTCTGATGGTTTTTTTCATTTATAGCGCCAGGACTGAAAAACAGTGATTTTATGCGGGTTCGAACACTGCACCAGATTATTATTCTGCCATAAATCCGCATTTCAGCATGCTGCATCAATAATACCGCTTTCATATAGTGAGTCAGATCACACTCCCCTGCACCTTCCTGACGCTTTAAGTGGTTGTAAAATTAGTTAAATAACCAATAAAAACAAAAGGATAATTACGCTTTAGCACATTTTTGTATAAATAAGATTGCCATTTGACCTGTGTACTAATTCCCGATAAGTTGGAAATCCGCTGGAAGCTTTCTGGATGAGCGGCCTGCTCATCATATTTATGCAGTAATTGAGATTCCCTCTGAAGCAAGTCCTCAAACTTGTTTACCTGCGCGAAAGGATGAAAAAGAGGGCGAATGCGAGGTCCGCGTATGAAACGCAAACCCCGTCGCCATGCTCTTTCTGCGCCTGTGCGCCACGGTAAAGTTCAGTGGGAAGCCCGACGAGCCTGGGGAGGTTCACTGATATGTTGTACGATAAATCCCTTGAGAAGGATAACTGTGGTTTCGGCCTGATCGCCCACATAGAAGGCGAACCTAGCCACAAGGTAGTGCGTACCGCTATTCACGCACTGGCCCGTATGCAGCACCGTGGCGCCATCCTGGCCGATGGTAAAACCGGCGACGGTTGCGGCCTGCTGCTGCAAAAACCGGATCGTTTCTTTCGCATCGTGGCGGAAGAGCGCGGCTGGCGTTTAGCCAAAAACTACGCCGTCGGCATGCTGTTCCTGAATCAGGATCCTGAAAAAGCGGCCGCCTCACGCCGCATCGTTGAAGAAGAACTTCAGCGCGAAACCCTGTCGATTGTCGGCTGGCGCGATGTGCCAACCAACGAAGGGGTGCTCGGTGAAATCGCCCTCTCCTCGCTGCCTCGTATTGAACAGATTTTCGTTAACGCGCCTGCGGGCTGGCGTCCACGTGATATGGAACGCCGTCTGTTCATCGCCCGCCGCCGCATCGAAAAACGTCTCCAGGACGATAAAGAGTTCTACGTCTGTAGCCTCTCGAACCTGGTGAACATCTATAAAGGTCTGTGTATGCCGGCTGACCTGCCGCGCTTCTACCTGGACCTGGCGGACCTGCGTCTGGAATCGGCCATTTGCCTGTTCCACCAGCGCTTCTCCACCAACACCGTGCCGCGCTGGCCGCTGGCACAGCCGTTCCGCTACCTGGCGCACAACGGCGAGATCAACACCATCACCGGTAACCGCCAGTGGGCGCGCGCCCGTACCTATAAGTTCCAGACCCCGCTGATCCCTGACCTGCACGATGCCGCGCCGTTCGTGAACGAAACCGGCTCGGATTCCAGCTCCATGGATAACATGCTGGAGCTGCTGCTGGCGGGCGGGATGGATATCGTGCGCGCTATGCGTCTGCTCGTGCCACCGGCCTGGCAGAACAACCCGGATATGGATCCGGAGCTGCGCGCGTTCTTCGATTTCAACTCCATGCACATGGAGCCGTGGGATGGTCCCGCGGGCATCGTGATGTCCGACGGTCGTTTTGCTGCGTGTAACCTGGACCGTAACGGTCTGCGTCCGGCGCGCTACGTCATCACCAAAGACAAGCTCATCACCTGCGCCTCTGAAGTGGGGATCTGGGATTATCAGCCTGACGAAGTGGTCGAGAAAGGCCGCGTCGGTCCGGGCGAGCTGATGGTTATCGATACCCGCGGCGGCCGTATTCTGCACTCTGCGGAAACCGATAACGATCTGAAAAGCCGCCATCCGTATAAAGAGTGGATGGCGAAAAACGTCCGTCGCCTGGTGCCGTTCGAAGATCTGTCTGACGACGAAGTGGGCAGCCGCGAGATGGACGACGATACCCTCGCGAGCTTCCAGAAACAGTTTAACTACAGCGCGGAAGAGCTGGACTCGGTTATTCGCGTACTCGGCGAAAACGGCCAGGAAGCGGTCGGCTCGATGGGTGACGATACCCCGTTCGCCGTGCTCTCCAGCCAGCCGCGCATTATTTACGACTATTTCCGTCAGCAGTTTGCGCAGGTAACCAACCCGCCAATCGATCCGCTGCGCGAAGCGCACGTGATGTCGCTGGCCACCAGCATCGGTCGCGAGATGAACGTCTTCTGCGAAGCCGAAGGCCAGGCGCACCGTCTGACCTTTAAATCACCGATCCTGCTGTATTCCGATTTTAAACAGCTCACCACCATGACCGAGGAGCACTACCGCGCCGACACGCTCGATATCACCTTCGACGTGACTGAAACGAGCCTCGAAGAGACGGTGAATGCGCTGTGCGACAAAGCCGAGCAGATGGTGCGTAACGGCACCGTTCTGCTGGTGCTGTCTGACCGCAACATCGCGAAAAACCGTCTGCCGGTGCCTGCGCCAATGGCGGTAGGGGCTATTCAGACGCGTCTGGTCGACAAGAGCCTGCGCTGCGATGCCAACATCATTGTTGAAACCGCGAGCGCCCGCGATCCGCACCACTTTGCCGTGCTGCTAGGCTTCGGTGCGACGGCGATCTATCCGTACCTGGCCTACGAAACGCTGGCCCGCCTGGTAGACACCCGCGCCATCGACAAAGACTACCGTGCGGTGATGCTGAACTACCGTAACGGTATCAACAAAGGCCTGTACAAGATCATGTCCAAAATGGGCATCTCGACCATCGCCTCTTACCGCTGCTCGAAGCTGTTTGAAGCGGTCGGCCTGCACGACGATGTCGCGAACCTCTGCTTCCAGGGCGTCATCAGCCGTATCGGCGGCGCCGGTTTTGCTGACTTCCAGCAGGACCTGGTGAACCTGTCGAAGCGCGCCTGGCTGGCACGTAAGCCGCTGGAACAGGGCGGCCTGCTGAAATATGTCCACGGAGGCGAGTACCACGCGTATAACCCGGACGTGGTGCGCACGCTGCAACAGGCGGTACAGAGCGGCGAGTACAGCGATTATCAGCAGTATGCCGAGCTGGTGAACAACCGTCCGGCAGCGACGCTGCGCGATCTCATTGCCCTGAATCCGGGTGACGAGGCTGTCAGCATCGACGACGTAGAACCGGCATCCGAACTGTTCAAACGCTTCGATACCGCGGCGATGTCCATCGGCGCGCTGAGCCCGGAAGCGCACGAAGCGCTGGCGGAAGCCATGAACAGCATCGGCGGCAACTCCAACTCCGGCGAGGGCGGTGAAGATCCGGCCCGTTACGGCACCAACAAAGTGTCGCGCATCAAGCAGGTGGCGTCCGGCCGCTTTGGCGTAACCCCTGCGTACCTGGTTAACGCCGACGTGATCCAGATTAAGGTCGCTCAGGGTGCAAAACCGGGCGAAGGCGGTCAGCTGCCGGGTGATAAAGTCACGCCGTACATCGCCAAACTGCGCTACTCGGTGCCGGGCGTGACGCTGATCTCCCCGCCGCCGCACCACGATATCTACTCTATCGAGGACTTAGCGCAGCTGATTTTCGACCTGAAGCAGGTCAATCCGAAAGCGATGATCTCCGTGAAGCTGGTCTCCGAGCCGGGCGTCGGCACCATCGCCACCGGCGTGGCGAAAGCCTATGCGGATCTGATCACCATTGCCGGCTATGACGGCGGCACCGGCGCAAGCCCGCTCTCCTCCGTGAAATACGCGGGCTGTCCGTGGGAGCTTGGCCTGGTGGAAACCCAGCAGGCGCTGGTGGCTAACGGCCTGCGCCACAAGATCCGTTTGCAGGTGGACGGCGGTCTGAAAACCGGCCTCGACATCATCAAAGCGGCGATTCTGGGTGCGGAAAGCTTCGGCTTCGGTACCGGCCCGATGGTTGCGCTCGGCTGTAAATACCTGCGTATCTGCCATCTGAACAACTGCGCAACCGGCGTTGCAACTCAGGACGAGAAGCTGCGTAAGAATCACTATCACGGCCTGCCGTTCAAGGTGACCAACTACTTTGACTTCATCGCCCGTGAAACCCGCGAGCTGATGGCGCAGCTGGGCGTGAAGCGTCTGGTGGATCTGATTGGCCGTACCGACCTGCTGAAAGAGCTGGAAGGCTTCACCGCCAAGCAGCAGAAGCTGGAGCTGTCTAAGCTGCTGGAAACGGCTGAGCCGCATCCTGGCAAAGCGGTTTACTGCACCGAGAACAACCCGCCGTTCGACAACGGCGTGCTGAACGCGCAGCTGCTGCAACAGGCGAAGCCGTACGTGGACGAGAAGCAGAGCAAAACGTTCTGGTTTGACATCCGCAACACCGACCGTTCCGTGGGCGCGTCTCTCTCCGGTTACATCGCACAAACGCACGGTGACCAGGGGCTGGCGTCGGATCCGATTACCGCGCACTTCAGCGGTACCGCGGGCCAGAGCTTCGGCGTGTGGAACGCCGGCGGCGTTGAGTTATACCTGACCGGCGATGCCAACGACTACGTCGGCAAAGGCATGGCGGGCGGTCTGCTGGCGGTGCGTCCTCCGGTGGGTTCAGCCTTCCGCAGTCATGAAGCCAGCATCATCGGCAACACCTGTCTGTACGGTGCGACCGGCGGTCGTCTGTTTGCTGCGGGCCGTGCGGGCGAGCGTTTTGCGGTGCGTAACTCCGGTGCCATCACCGTGGTGGAAGGCATCGGCGATAACGGCTGCGAATACATGACGGGCGGAATTGTGTGCGTCCTGGGTAAAACCGGCGTGAACTTTGGCGCCGGCATGACGGGCGGTTTTGCCTACGTGCTGGATGAAGACGGTGAGTTCCGCAAGCGCGTGAACCCGGAACTGGTGGAAGTGCTGGACGTTGATTCGCTGGCCATTCACGAAGAACACCTGCGCGGTTTGATTACCGAACACGTGCAGCATACCGGTTCTTCGCGCGGCGAAGAGATCCTGGCGAACTGGCCAGCGTTCTCTGCCAAATTCGCGCTGGTTAAGCCGAAGTCCAGCGATGTTAAAGCCCTGTTGGGTCACCGTAGTCGTAGCGCAGCAGAGCTGCGCGTGCAGGCGCAGTAAGGAATTCAGATGAGCCAGAACGTTTACCAGTTTATCGACCTTCAGCGTGTTGATCCGCCAAAGAAACCGCTGAAGATCCGTAAAATTGAATTTGTTGAAATCTATGAGCCGTTTTCAGAAGGCCAGGCCAAAGCACAGGCAGACCGCTGCCTGTCCTGCGGTAACCCTTACTGCGAATGGAAATGTCCGGTCCATAACTACATTCCGAACTGGCTGAAGCTGGCCAACGAAGGGCGTATTTTTGAAGCCGCCGAGCTCTCTCACCAGACCAACACCCTGCCGGAAGTGTGCGGGCGCGTGTGTCCTCAGGATCGCCTGTGCGAAGGCTCCTGTACGCTGAACGACGAGTTTGGTGCGGTGACCATCGGCAACATCGAACGCTATATCAACGATAAAGCCTTCGAGATGGGCTGGCGTCCGGATATGACCGGCGTGCGTCAAACCGACAAGCGCGTGGCGATCGTCGGTGCGGGTCCGGCAGGCCTCGCCTGTGCCGACGTGCTGACACGCAACGGCGTGAAGGCGGTGGTTTTTGACCGTCATCCGGAAATCGGCGGCCTGCTGACCTTCGGCATCCCGGCCTTCAAGCTGGAAAAAGAGGTGATGACCCGCCGCCGTGAAATCTTCACCGGCATGGGCATTGAGTTCAAACTCAACACCGAAGTGGGCCGCGACGTGCAGCTCGACGATCTGCTGAAGGATTACGACGCCGTGTTCCTGGGCGTGGGCACCTATCAGTCCATGCGCGGTGGTCTGGAGAACGAAGATGCGCCAGGCGTGTACGACGCGCTGCCGTTCCTGATTGCTAACACCAAACAGCTGATGGGCTACGGCGAAACCGCCGACGAGCCGTTTGTCAGCATGGAAGGTAAACGCGTTGTCGTGCTGGGCGGCGGTGATACCGCGATGGACTGCGTGCGTACCTCCATTCGTCAAAACGCGGCGCACGTCATCTGCGCCTACCGTCGTGACGAAGAGAACATGCCGGGCTCTAAGCGCGAAGTGAAAAACGCGCGTGAAGAGGGCGTGGAGTTCCAGTTCAACATCCAGCCTCTGGGCATTGAAGTGAACGCCAACGGTAAGGTGAGCGGCGTGAAGATGGCGCGCACGGAGATGGGTGCGCCGGATGCGAAAGGTCGTCGTCGCGCGGAGATCGTGGCAGGCTCTGAGCACGTGATCCCGGCCGACGCCGTGGTGATGGCGTTTGGTTTCCGCCCTCACAGCATGGAGTGGCTGGCGAAGCACAGCGTAGAGCTGGACTCTCAGGGCCGCGTGATTGCGCCGGAAGGCAGCGACAACGCCTTCCAGACCAGCAACCCGAAAATCTTCGCCGGTGGCGATATCGTTCGCGGTTCAGACCTGGTGGTTACCGCGATTGCCGAAGGGCGTAAAGCGGCTGACGGGATCATGAACTTCCTGGAAGTGTAAGCCCCTCTGACTCCCCGGCAGAAGCATAACGCGGAACGCCGGGGAGCCTGTTTTCAGTAACCTACCCTTCAGTTAACGATACCCTCTACCCCAAAAAAGCAGCGTAAATCCCGACGTAAACGTTTGCATTGTTGAAAAAAATGTATATTATGCGGCGGATTTTTTGGCCAAAATTCAAGGAGGCGTTGTGTCGCAAGATAACAATTATAGCCAGGGCCCGGTTCCTCTGGCGGCGCGGAAAGGCGTGGTTCCACTCACTTTTGTGATGTTAGGGTTAACGTTTTTTTCCGCCAGTATGTGGACCGGAGGCACGCTCGGTACCGGTCTTTCCTATAATGATTTCTTCCTCGCAGTTCTCTTCGGCAATCTCCTCCTCGGTATTTACACTGCTTTTCTTGGCTACATTGGCGCAAAAACCGGCCTCTCAACCCATCTTCTTGCGCGTTACTCGTTCGGTATAAAAGGTTCCTGGCTTCCCTCCATGCTTTTAGGCGGTACGCAGGTAGGATGGTTTGGCGTCGGCGTAGCGATGTTTGCCATCCCGGTGAGTAAAGCCACGGGCATCGACGTGAACATCCTGATTGCGGTTTCCGGCCTGCTGATGACGTTGACCATTTTTTTTGGCATCTCGGCACTGACGATTTTATCCATCATCGCCGTACCCGCTATTGTCATCCTGGGTAGCTACTCCGTCTGGCTGGCGGTGGACGGCGTGGGAGGGTTGGACCACCTCAAATCCATTGTGCCGCAGACGCCGCTCAACTTTTCCAGCGCGCTGGCGCTGGTTGTAGGTTCGTTTATCAGCGCAGGCACGCTGACCGCCGACTTCGTCCGCTTTGGCCGCAATGCCAAAGGGGCCGTTCTGGTAGCGATGGTGGCATTTTTCCTTGGCAACTCGCTGATGTTTATCTTCGGTGCGGCAGGCGCTGCCGCCGTAGGACAGGCCGATATTTCTGACGTGATGATCGCCCAGGGACTGCTGCTGCCGGCAATTGTCGTTCTCGGCCTGAATATCTGGACCACCAATGACAACGCGCTGTACGCCTCTGGTCTGGGTTTCGCCAATATTACTGGCCTTTCCAGCCGTACGCTGTCGGTGGCGAATGGCATTATCGGTACGCTGTGCGCGCTGTGGCTATACAACAACTTCGTTGGCTGGCTGACCTTTTTGTCGGCAGCGATTCCGCCGATTGGCGGGGTGATTATCGCCGACTATCTGATTAATCGCCGCCGCTATGCCAGCTTCGACCACGCAAAATTTGTGTCCGTTAACTGGATTGCCATTTTCTCGGTCGCCCTGGGTGTTGCTGCCGGGCACTACATTCCGGGAATTGTCCCCGTTAACGCAGTATTGGGTGGCGTCTTCAGCTATTTGGTGTTAAACCCATTCGCCAAACGTACCCTTGCTAATCCTTCGGAGGCTTCCCATGCAGAATAATTCCCTCACTATCCGTCAGGCCCGTTTGCAGGGGCAGGAAGGTTTATGGCAGATCACGATTGAGGACGGACGCTTCAGCCGTATCGATCCTCAGGAAACTGCCCCTGCGCCAGTCGGTCAGGTGCTGGACGCCGAATGCGGGCTGGTTATCCCTCCTTTCATCGAACCGCATATCCATCTGGATACAACGCAAACGGCGGGTGAACCGAACTGGAACCAGTCAGGCACCCTTTTCGAGGGAATCGAGCGCTGGGCCGAACGTAAGGCGATGCTCAC
The DNA here is from genome assembly GCF_014896205.1 of Enterobacter cloacae complex sp. I2. Taxonomy (NCBI): domain Bacteria; kingdom Pseudomonadati; phylum Pseudomonadota; class Gammaproteobacteria; order Enterobacterales; family Enterobacteriaceae; genus Enterobacter; species Enterobacter cloacae complex sp. I2. Next base: position 58,796 of record NZ_JADBRA010000019.1, on the reverse strand, counting down.
CCACGAAGACGTTAAAACCCGCGCGATGCAGACCCTGAAGTGGCAGATCGCCAACGGCATTCAGTACGTACGTACACACGTTGACGTCTCGGACCCTACCCTTACGGCACTGAAAGCCATGCTGGAGGTGAAGCAGGAAGTCGCCCCGTGGGTCGATATGCAAATTGTGGCATTCCCGCAGGAAGGCATTCTTTCTTATCCGAACGGTGAAGCACTGCTTGAGGAAGCCGTGCGTTTAGGGGCGGATGTCATCGGCGCAATCCCGCACTTTGAATTTACGCGTGAATATGGCGTGGAGTCGCTGCATAAAACGTTTTCCCTGGCCAGAAAGTACGACCGCCTGATCGATGTCCACTGTGACGAAATTGATGATGAGCAATCGCGCTTCGTTGAAACCGTTGCCGCTCTGGCACATCGTGACGGAATGGGTTCGCGCGTGACCGCCAGCCATACCACGGCGATGCACTCCTATAATGGCGCGTATACGTCCCGGCTGTTCCGCCTGTTAAAAATGTCAGGCATTAACTTCGTGGCAAACCCGCTGGTTAACACGCATTTGCAGGGCCGTTTCGATACCTACCCAAAACGCCGCGGCATCACGCGCGTCAAAGAAATGCTGGAAGCGGAGATCAACGTCTGCTTTGGTCATGACGACGTTTTCGATCCGTGGTATCCACTGGGAACCGCGAATATGCTTCAGGTTCTGCATATGGGGCTGCACGTCTGCCAACTGATGGGCTACGGGCAAATAAACGATGGGCTTAACCTAATCACTACCCACAGCGCGAAAACGCTCAATTTGCAGGACTACGGCGTGCGCGTTGGGAATTCAGCAAACCTGGTGATCCTCCCGGCAGAGAATGGGTTTGATGCCGTTCGTCGCCAGACGCCGGCACGATACTCTGTTCGCCACGGCAGGGTGATTGCCGAGACGGTGCCCAGCCAGACAACCGTGCACCTGACGCAGCCGGAAGCGGTAACGTTTACGCGCTAATTCTGGGTTGGAAATCGCGTGGCAAACGTCATCGCGTACATAAAGATATCCTCACGGCGGAGCTAACGCCCTGCCGTTTTTTCCAGCAGATTAACTTTTGCTTTTGGCTAACGCGCTTTTATCGCCGCCAAACGGAACGGCTCCGCTGAAAGGTTTACCGTCGATGGCGTCGTGGGTTCGAATCGCCTCCGGCCGAAGCCAGCGCTGAACACGGGACGGCATATCCAGCCCAATCAGCAGGACCACCACAAAGGTCAGGCCGAAGGAGAGCGATCCCAGGGCTGTGCCCAGCGCCATATTCTGCGACAGCAGCGCGCCAATCACCGGGGCGATCGCCCCGCCCAACGCCCCGACGTTATAGGTAAAGCCCAGGCCCGCCGCACGCTGGTCGGTGTCGAAATAACCGCCGATGAGTTTCGGTAAGATCCCCGAGATCCCCTGCCCCAGCATCTGCTGGAAAAAGAGCAGCAGGCCCAGCACCCAGACATTTGCACCACCGATCGCAAAGACGGGAACGATCAGCAGCTGTGAGGCCAGCAGGCTACAGACGTATGCCTTCCGGGTGCCCAACCAGTCGCCGAGAAAACCACCCACGCAGCAACCTACAGCCGCGCCGAAGCCGCTAAAGAACAGCACCTTCGCCACCGTTGACGGATCATAGGCCAGGTCGGTTTTCAGATACGTGGGTAACAGCGCCTGAATCGGCCAGGAGTAGAGGAAGGCGAAGAGCACGACAACCATCAGCGTGACGCCCGTAGGCCAGCGTTTACCGCTGCTTTGCACCATAAAGCTGATAAACACAATGGCGCACAGCAGGCCGAGTATCACCACCAGCCCGGCGTTGTTGAGTTCGCCGGCAAAGCAGAGCCACAGCGCCGTGCCGGCAAACAGCGTCATCGCCATATTGATCAGGCGGTATTTGCCGCGATAAAGAATATCAACCATTGTGCGTACCGGCGCCTGACCTTCGTGCTTCGCTTTCCAGTCTTCAGCCTCCGGAATATTTTTCCGCAGCCACAGGGCAAAGACGATGGGCAGGATGCCGATAAAGAACAGCGCTCGCCAGCCCCAGACGGGCACGACAAGGCTGTAGACCTGGGCCGCAACCACGGCACCGACGGAGAAGCCAGAAATGAGAAAACCACTCGCCTTATTGCGCAGGTGTTTCGGCCAGCTTTCGATGACGTAGGTTGCGCTGGAGCCATATTCCCCCGCAATCCCCATTCCAATCACCATGCGGGCGATAAACAGGGTGACGTAACCCGGCGCAAAACCGCAGGCCAGCGTACCGCAGGAGAAGAGTACGATGCTGGTTATCATTGCCAGCTTGCGGCCATAGCGGTCGCCCATGGCACCCAGCAGCAGGCCGCCAAACCAGCGCGAAATAAAGGCCGCAGAAATGAGGCTCGCCGCTTCCACGGTCGTCAGGCCAAATTCACTTTTAATTTCTGTCAGCACTAAGGCAATCAGGACAAAATCGAAGCCATCAAGCAGATATCCCAGCCAGGCGGCGGAGAAGGCGCGCCACTGAGGGCGGCTTAGATGGCGGTACCACGGGATGCTTTGGGTAGACTTACTCATTTCACTCTCCCGACGATTTCTCTGTCGTTTTGCCGGATAAGCGACGCGCCATCCGGCAGTGCGTTAGCGTTTTTCCGCCATTAACTGCTCTGCCAGCGCCTTCAGCGCCGGCACGAATTGCTCGTCTACAGGGGCAAACGGTTTTCGGCACAGCGGCACGGACACCACGTCCATGTAGTGCAGAACCGTTTTAAGACCACGGAAGACCCCGGCTTTAATCAGCAGGTCGATGACCTTGTTGCATTTGCTTTGCAGGCGCTGTGCGGTGGCGTTATCCCCCTCACGAACCGCGTTGGCGATAGCCCGGTAGCGCCAGCCCATAATGTTGTAGGTGCTGCCGATCCCCCCGTCCGCGCCGGCCAGCAGGCCAGAGGCAAAGATTTCGTCATACCCGTTGTAGAGCACCAGATCCGGATGCTCACGGCGGATCTGCTCCATCTGGAACAGATCGCCGGAGGTTTGCTTCAACGCGCCGACGCCGGGCAGCGTCACCAGGGTGTTGATCTGATCCAGGCTTAGCTTCACGCCGCTTAACGCCGGGATGTTGTAGACCACCATCGGCAGACCAGCCGCCGAATCAATAATTGCACGGTAATGATCGCAATGTTCTTCAAAGCTGAAGGGGTAATAAAACGGCGTGACGGCGGACACCGCGTCAAAGCCCAGTCGGGCAGCGGCGGTGGCCAGCTGCTGGCTTTCCGCGGTGCTCACGCAGCCAACATGGGCAATGAGCGTGATTTTTCCTTTCGCCTCCTCCGCCACGATCTCCATCACCTGCTCGCGTTCAGAAAGGCTTTGGACAAAGGCTTCCCCCGTTGAACCGCCGACATAAAGCCCATCGATGCCCTGCGCAATATTGAACTGCACCAGACGGCGCAGGCTCTCCTTATCCAGCGCCTGCTGTTGGGTAAACGGAGTCAGAAGAGCGGCCATTACGCCGCGTAGTTGCGTTGCCATAGATACCTCAATCATTCGTGTGCTTGTTATAACGATATACCTTTATACCTGTTATACCATAACAAATAAGCAGCAGTGGAATACAGAACGCTTATATTGCGAGCTGCTTCACTTAAAGATCGTTACTTTTTAGCTTTTGAATGCTGGCCGAAGGCGTGCCAGGTAGCGGAAACGCTGTTGAGGTGAGTTTGCAGCGCCCGATCGGCTTCATCGGGATCGCGGCGGCGGATCGCGTCAACGATCGCGATATGCTGGCGATAGCTGGCTTCGTTATGCTGATAAAGCTCAGCGTCCGGCACTGTAGGACGCGCCGCGATTAGCCAGTCGAGCAGCGCAACGTGGATCGCGTTGAAGATTGGGTTGCCGGGGATCTCTGCCAGCACGCGGTGAAAATCGACGTCGGAACGAATGAACAGCGCGTTGTCATCCAGGGACTGGCTGTTGATCTCCAGCGCTTTCGTCAGCCGCGCAATCTGATCGTCCGTGGCGTACTCTGCGGCATAACGCACGAGGCTGGATTCAAAGAACAGACGGAGCTGCTCAAAATGGGCAATACCGCCGGGCTGTGTCAGAAAATCTTTCGCCATCCCCGACAACTCGCTGATGATGGTATCGGCAGACGGCTGGGTGACGCGGGCGCGTTCACCGTTGTTAATCTGCACCAGACCTTTACGCTTTAGCGCCGCCAGCGCTTCGCGCACCGAGGGGCGGCCCACGTTGAAGAACGCCATCAGCTCGCGCTCGGAGGGCAGCTGCTCTCCCTGCGCAAATTCCTTCCGGCGGATCATCTGCTCCAGCTCTTCTTCCACCATATCCGACAGCTTTTTGCGCGTCAGCGGACGGCGACGCAGGCTGCGGCCAAGGGTTTCATCTGAGTTTTCAGCGTTACGATCGGTCGGTTTCATTGCAGTCCAGTGCCATTGAAGGAAAACGCTGCATCATAGCACAGGAGAGGATGCGTCAAAATTCTCTGTTTTGGGGCCGTGCGCCGCTAAAGCTGGTCAATAATGTAACGGTAATTACAAGTGGAGACAAATTGCCCTCCCCCCACGTGCTCAAGATTTATCCTCAATATGATGTCGTGCACAATTTGATCCATTAAGGGATGCCGGACAACCGAGGTCGTGAGTTTTTCATCAGTACAGCCTATTTCGCTAATTGAGACACCCGTGGTAATCATGCGACAGTAGGCGCCCCGTTCGGTCATCGCGCTGTTATCACAAAAGCTTCCCCCTTCCCAAAGATAGGTATGCAGCGTCGTTTCCATGGTTCCGCCCGTAGAATTCAGCGTGATTTGCTTGTCATGCTGAATGACGTCGCGATCCCAGGAAATATCCAGACCGGTAGCGGGTACGTAGTTACAGCCGGATGTACGCTCCATCGTTGACGCCCAGCTATCGCCGGTAGCGGTATCCGTTGAGCGCGTAACAAACATTAAGATCCAGGGACAGGCTTCACTGTCCTGCCACGTGACTTCGATATCGATAAATACCTTCATGCATGTCCAGCGCGTTTTATCCATTCCGGGGCATCCCGTAGAAACCGCTTGCTCAGAGGCAAGCTTCAAACGCACTGGAGCAAAACCTGAGGCGTTGCCGTCCCAGGAAGTAACCGTCATGTAGCCATTCGGATCGCGGCTAAATAAATCCCAGACGCCATGGAACACGCCCGCTTTTGTGGTGGTGCCCATATTGACCATCACAGAGCTTTTCGCGCCGGAAACCGGTTTACCGTAATAGGTTACGATCTGGCCGCGGCTGCCCGTAAGACCTTTAGCTGCGTAACTGCCGCCCGCGTAAAACAGGCTCATGAGAGTGAGTACAAGGGTAATCAGTAATCGTCTGTTCATATTATAAATATTCAAAAATAACGGTTGATGTTGCCGTGAACGTTCCGGATAAAACGTCTTGCCCGGGAATGACCTGAAGCCAGGCGTTCAGCATCAGATCGTTATTTCCGTCGGCGAGCGGAAAGGTCGCCCCCACCGGATCGTTAACCAGAACGCTCACGCCGTTTAGCATTTCGAGACCAATGCCCACGCCGGATGCAATCGAGGTGGCATCGAAGGCCAGAAAACCGCGCATCCCGGTGACTTCGGTGCCGTGAAACGTCACCCGCACGCCATTTTTTTGTACGGAAGGCGGACAGTCATAAAGCCTTAACCTGACGGGCTGACGAGCTGAGTGTCCGCGCAGCATTAAGTCGCTGGCGGCAATATCAGGAAAGGTGACGGTATCCAGCACCCCGTTCTGCATTTCCATCTTGCAAATTCCGCCCAGCAGGTTGCCGGTGAAATGCACGTTATCTGGTGAAGCCTGAACACCTGCCGTCGCCAGAAACAGCAGCAGGGAGAGCGTTCCTCGCTGATAGCGCTTCATTGATAATCCACCTGCAATGTTGCCCAACCTTCGAAATTACCCGCGTACATGACAGCCCCCGTTTTCTTTACGGGCACGGCTTTCAGAACGGGTAATGCCTGTTCGGTGACGGTTAACGTCGAACCTAATTCAAAGGGTGTATTACCGTGCAGAATTTCAATGCCCAGCCCTGAAACATCCGTCACGACGGCTGCGTTATTAAAGTCCGTCACGTTACCGGTTAGCGTCAGCGACATCGTCAGATCCGAATAGCGGTCAGGCGAATCACAATCAATGGTGTAGGGCAAATTCTGCATGAATTTCGTGCCGTCGATCTCTTCTATCTGTACATCGACGAAGTTAACTTCAATGGTTTGATCGTTGCTGATTACACATTCCGGTGGCCTGACCAGAAAACCGTGAAAGGTCAAATCCCCCTCTGCACCGGCAGAGCCCACCGTTAAGCAACACAGCAGCAAGATAAATGAACGCATTTTCATTGATAATCCACGATCAGGGTTGCTCTGGCATCGAACTCAGATGCATTCAGGGTGACGGAGGCCGACTTCACCGGAACGACTTCCAGCTCGGGCCCGCTGTTGGCGTAGATAAACTCCAGCCAGTCGGTGGAACCCGGTTCAATAAGTCGTTTTTCGTCTTTTGTCTGTAGGCGAAGGCCAAATCCTTCGACGTTGGTTTTAAGCACCTTTTCCCCGTTGATCACCGTCGACTCCCCCTGAATTTGCATCTTCAGGTTGTCTTTCAGACGGTTTTTACAGTCGATCGTGTAATCAAGCGGCTGGGTGTAGCGGGTGCCGTCAATTTTTGTGGTGTACACCGAGCCAAACTCGACCGCCCCGCCGCTCACCTCACATGGCATAGGTACGTTCACCACAACGGTGACGCTCATAAGCACCTCCGTGTCAGCTGCCCTGCATGACCCCGCGACGCCAGCCAGCGCGATCGCCAGTAAACAGGTTATTTTCCGAAACATAACGGGGCCTCCTGCCTGTTATTTTTTACTGCTTCTTTCCTGGTCTACGCTACAGGTTGTGCCTGAACAGCGGAAATAGAGCGGCATACGTCCACCGTAATCATCGACGTAGACCAGCACGGGTTGTTGACCCAGCGTAGAGGCTTTCACGTGCATTAATTCCCCGGATTTTGGCGCCAGCACCATTGGATTGAAGCCCGCCACGGATGGCGTATCGTGGGATTTGCTGGCATTACTCAGCACCACGTAATAACTGGTCGGGTTATTTACCTGATAATCGTCTCCGCTGCGGGTCAGCGTCAGCGCATATTGCCACGGATGATGGGGATCCATTTTCGGCAGCGAAGCCGGACGGTAAAATAATTTAATGCGCGTCTGTAAGGCTATTTGCAGCGTATTCGGTCGCTTACCTTTCGGCGGGATCTCACGCACGTTAAAATAGAACAGCGATTCACGATCCTGCGGCAAAGAGGCCAGCCCCGGCATTCCCTGTATTTTAACCTGCCCGGTTTCTTTAGGCTCAATACGCTGAACCGGCGGTAATACAGTCAGTGGCGACGTAATTTTCTGACCTTTACTATCTTCAACCCATGACTGTGCCAGGTAAGGACTTTCCTGATTATCATTGCGCAGCGTAATGCTGACGGATTTCTCGTTGCCATTAAAAATAATACGCGTTCTGTCCGGCACAATGGCGGCATGGGCTGCCATCATGGGAAGCAACGTACAGCCCAATACAATATAGGCTGGGAGTGAAGCAATTTTTTTCATGTGTTTTCTCCTGATTGAATTGACGGATCCGGCTTGGCGGAAAAATCGTCTTGTTCCGAAGCAGGGATAACGCGTTTAGTTTGTTGCTGAATTGCCGGCATGACCGAAGGCGCGGCCGGCGTCGTTAATTCCCGCTCGCTGCGGCACGGCAGTAACAGGTTATTAAAGAGATCTTTCGGCAAAGGAGCCGGTAACGAAATAGAACATTGCTGGTCGCCATTCCACGTCACCTGCATCTCTTCGCCCGGGTTGACGCCCGCAAGATAGACGCTGCCATTGTCGTCAACTAACCCTACCTGCTGATGCCTTTCGTTAAAGACTTCTGCACCAAACGGTGGATTTTTACCGTTACTCAACCGCAGGATCGCGACCGCTTTTTCTCCACGAATAATGTCGAACTGACGGTAACCAATCGCCCCTTCAGTCAGCGTAATCTGGGCGGTTGAGCGCGTGGCTTCCGCATTCTCCGGCAAGTTTTCAATATCGATTTTTATGTCATTACGGTAGTAGTCGTTAATGTCCGACAGGACGGCCATGCCAAACGCGTTGGTATAAACGGGCGCATTATAGCCGCCCACCGGTACGCCTTCCTGACCGCTTGCGTCAATCATTAACCTTGAGCCGCCCGGGATGGAAACGCGGTGCAGCGCGCCGCCGTGGCCCGTCAGCGTGGCTCCGCCTTCCAGGGATATCCCCACCGAGGAATAATTATTCTCCAGATAGCTGGCATTGAGATCCAAATCCGCGATATCACCGCTGTGGCGATAATAACCGTCGGCCGATTTCTGGCTTTGTGAATCACCGACGCTAAGCTGGTAATTATTATTGTCATCCACGCGCTGGCTATAGCCCACACGATTAGAGTGATCGTCCTGGCTGTAAGAGCCGTTATAATTAAACGAGCCGCCTTCTCCCCACGGAATATTGACGGAAAGATAAAATCCATCGTCAGTCTCGTCATCATATTCACTGCGATAGCCGTTCAGAGACAGGCTGATATTTCTAAAGTCACCAATATCAAAATATTTAGAGAACATAATGTTATAGTTATTCTCGTCCGAACGGTCCCAGTAAGAACGACGCGTCCAGTTCACGAAAACGTTTATGCCAATATCAATTAAGTTCTGGTTATAGTTAACGGTAAACATCTGCTTATCTTTTCCAGAGCGGAAATGTTCACCGTCCTGCGCATCCAGGTAATCGTTCATCGTCATGAAGTTTTCTTCAGAAAAGCGATAGCCGGCAAAGGAGATGCGGCTGTGCAGCTCGTCGTAATCTTTGGAATAACTTATGCGGTACGAGTTACCCTGTAGCGTATCGTCGTCTTGATCTTCCGTGATGAGCGCGCGCGAACGCGTGACGTCAAACGAGAGTGCCCCAAGCGCGGCCATGTCGCGCCCGATGCCTACCGCCATCGCCTGATAATCCTGCTCACCTATTCCGCCGCCGTACAGGGACCAGCCATCGGCTACGCCCTAGGACGCTTCGCTGGCCGCAAAAATATTGCCGGCCATATTGTGGTTCCAGTCCTGTGGACGGCCTACGGTGGTTTTGAAGCGCACCTGATTGGCGCGCGTCAGGAAAGGCACCGACGTGGTGCTGACATCGTATTCCTGTACTTTTCCATCCTGCTCTTCAATGCGCACGTGCAAATCGCCAGAGACGGACTGGTTAATATCCTGAATTCGGAACGGGCCCGCCGGAACCTGCTTTTCATACAGCACTCTTCCCTGCTGCGTAACCACAACTTTGGCATTGGTGCGCGCGACGCCCGCGATGTCAGGCGCGTAGCCCCGCAAGTTTGGGGGCAGCATTTGATCGTCTGAATTGACGCTTAACCCTGCGTAGTTAAAGGTGTCGAAAATATCTGACGAGAGCGATGTTTCTCCCATCAGAAGCTGGGCGCCCCAGGCAGGCAAAGCGCGATAGGCATAATAACGACTCCACTCCCAGTTACGGGTCGTTTCGCCGTCCTGATGCTGGTAATCAGCCTGCCAGTCGGCGCGTAGACGCCACGGGCCTAAGTTTGCCCCCAGGGTCCCATTGCCGCTGACATCCTGTTCGTTGCCGCCTTCATTTTCATCATGTTCATGGCTGGCATTAATATTATAATCAAAGAGAATACCCGGAATACCTTCATCCCAACGCGCGGGCGGATCCCAGTTTTCATCCGAATATTCGAGATAGGCTTGTGGAATAGCAATACGCAGCGCTGATTCGGACATGTCCGCGTTCACGTGCATATCTTTCAGCTGATCTGGTTTTAGACACGCGCCCTCTTTTATCCAGATAAAATTCTCTGTGAGCTCGGGCTTAATACCCAGATGCGCGACCAGATCAGGTGAAAGACATGCAAAGCTGTCATCAGGCTCATCTTCTTTTGGATACCAGTTGATATCGTAATTTTCAGGCAGCCGGCCTTTATTCACAATGACCTGTAAATTATATTTCCCCGGCAGCACATAGCCTTTGCGGGAAAAATGGCTTAAGTCGTAATTTTCACTCCCCTGGACATCCAGAAACTGAGTATTAAATTCAACTGCATCTTCTGCAAAAGAATCATTAAGAGATGATCCCATAATAATGCCAATCAATATGGCCAGATGCTTTAGTTGATAGAAATTGCCGCACTTCATTATTAATACCTTGAATGCCGATATGGCCCGCGCAAAGATGTCTAAATTGCCCCGCCTGCGCGGGGCAAAACAGAGAATTACAGGTAGCTGATCTGGAAACTGGTCAGAGAGGAGAACTCACCTGTGTCGATAGTTTCAGCAGCGGTTTCGCCCTGTACCCACGCTTTGAACGCGAATTTTTGATCGGCCAGACCTTTGCCTTCGGCATCTACAGCCAGCGCCTGCGTTGCAGCGGTGCCCAGACGGATTTCGGTACCCTTAGAGTTCGCCAGAACGATATGAGAGCCTTTCATCTCGCCCTTCGCACCCATCAGCGCCAGGTAGCCCGGATTCGCCGTAGATTCGTCACCGCTCGCATTAAATACAATGTTCATGCTGGTCTGATCGTCAAACACGCAGTTGACCAGCTGAATATCGAAATCTACAGCCTGAATAAGGCCTGCTTTCAGTGAACCGGTACCCAGGTTTTCACCGAGGCTAATGGTCTGGTTTTCGTCGCCAATTTTAATTGAGCATGGGGAAGTCACAATTTTGCCAACAAATGTAACGGTACCATCATTGCCTTCAGCGTGGGCTGCCATAGCAGAACCGCCTAATACAAGCATGCTTAACAGAGCTGATTTAGCGAATTTTTTCATTTTCAATCCTTAAAAATATAACGGTTATAAAAATCACTACTTTAGTGAAAGGGTATTTTAGGGAAATATCCCGCGTACTGGTTTAAAAAATAATACAACGAAGGAATAAGAAGAATTTAAAGCGATAGGATTATAACCTGTTAACCTTCTGCTCATCCTTGATGGGCTTTATTTAGCCCAGACATCATTGACGCTCCTGTCCGATGTCGTCCAATTTTAAAACGTAATTTATGCTCTAAATGATATTATTTGACGCCAATATACCCTGTTTTGTGAATGTGTATATTTAATTTAACTAATTTCTTTTTTCAGAATAAATTAATGACTTTGCTGCTACGCATTCATGATCTGAATAAAATAATTAAGAATGGAAAATGAAGGGGTTAGCCAAAAAAAAGCCCCTTACCGAAGTAAGGGGCTCTCGTTTACTTTACAACGCGTAGCGCCGGTCGACCACCGCGCGGTGGCGGTTCATCATCCGGACCTTCGTCGTCGTCCTGACGATCGGGCTTGTCGCCATCAATCACAGACATGACCGGGTCGCTTTCGCGTTCATCGGATGCGTCATCGTCATTCAGGCTGGCAACCTCTTCATCATAAGCCGCTTCCGGCTCGAACATGGTGCCTGCACCGTTTTCACGGGCATAGATAGCCAGAACCGCAGCCAGCGGAACGGAAACCTGACGCGGCACGCCGCCGAAACGCGCATTAAAGCGCACTTCGTCGTTTGCCAGCTCCAGGTTACCCACTGCACGTGGCGCAATATTCAGTACAATCTGTCCGTCGCGTGCGTATTCCATTGGAACCTGCACGCCCGGCAACGTCACATCCACAACCAGGTGCGGCGTGAGCTGGTTATCCAGCAGCCATTCATAGAAGGCGCGCAGCAGATACGGACGGCGTGGGGTAAGTTGTGACATTTCCACAGTCATTAGCCTCGGCCGAGACGCATTTCGCGCTCCGGTTCAGTTAAGGATGCCAGGAAAGAGTCGCGCTCAAAGACGCGCGTCATGTAGCCTTTCAGCTCTTTCGCGCCCGGGCCGCTGAACTCCACGCCCAGGGTTGGCAGACGCCACAGCAACGGCGCCAGGTAGCAATCTACCAGGCTGAACTCGTCGCTCAGGAAGAACGGTTTTTGACCAAATACCGGCGCAATCGCCAGCAGTTCTTCACGCAGCTGTTTACGCGCAGCATCTGCTTCTGAAGAGGAACCGTTGACGATAACGTTCATCAGCGTGTACCAGTCTTTCTCGATACGCTGCATGTACAGGCGGCTTTCACCACGCGCAACAGGATAAACAGGCATCAGTGGCGGATGCGGGAAACGCTCATCCAGGTATTCCATAATGATACGGGATTCCCACAGGGTCAGCTCGCGATCCACCAGCGTCGGTACGCTTTGGCTCGGGTTGAGATCGATCAGATCCTGAGGCGGGTTATCCTTTTCCACATGCTCGATCTCAAAACTGACACCCTTCTCGGCCAGCACGATACGAACCTGATGGCTATAAATGTCAGTAGGACCAGAAAACAGCGTCATTACCGAACGTTTGTTGGCAGCGACAGCCATGAAAACCTCCAGGTATATTCAGAATTTTTACTGCTACCGGCCCAACGGGGCCAGCCAGATGAAGTATCGCCCATCCCAGAGAAGACACATTGTTCAAGAATCGAACAAAAATCGAGTATTCACCGATATTTGGGCAGAAAATTGGATGATAGTTTACCAGATTTTGATGGCTTTGTGGTGAGGGGATGCCGGAAATGTGGAAAAAGAGAAGATATATGAAATGTTACTGTGGATAACCTGCGCATTATCCATAAAAAAACCCGCCGAAGCGGGTTTTTCGCCAATCGTTCTGCGTAAGCAGAATGGATTAACGTTTGGAGAACTGTGGACGACGACGTGCTTTACGCAGACCCACTTTCTTACGTTCAACCTGACGAGCGTCACGAGTAACGAAGCCAGCTTTACGCAGTTCAGAACGCAGGGATTCGTCGTACTCCATCAGAGCGCGGGTGATACCGTGACGGATCGCACCTGCCTGACCGGAGATACCACCACCTTTAACGGTGATGTACAGATCCAGTTTTTCTACCATATCAACCAGTTCCAGCGGCTGGCGAACTACCATGCGGGCAGTTTCGCGACCGAAGTACTGTTCCAGAGAACGCTGGTTAATTACGATTTTACCACTGCCCGGTTTAATGAAAACGCGAGCTGCGGAACTTTTGCGGCGACCAGTGCCGTAGTATTGATTTTCAGCCATTGCCTATAATCCCGATTAGATGTCAAGAACTTGCGGTTGCTGTGCCGCGTGGTTGTGCTCGTTGCCTGCGTAAACTTTCAGTTTACGGAACATAGCACGACCCAGTGGGCCTTTTGGCAGCATGCCTTTAACCGCGATTTCAATCACACGCTCAGGACGGCGGGCAATCATCTCTTCAAAGGTCGCTTCTTTGATACCACCGATGTGGCCGGTGTGGTGGTAGTACACTTTGTCAGTACGCTTGTTGCCGGTAACAGCAACTTTGTCAGCGTTCAGAACGATGATGTAATCACCGGTATCAACGTGCGGAGTGTATTCCGCTTTATGCTTACCGCGCAGGCGACGAGCCAGTTCAGTAGCCAGACGGCCCAGAGTTTTACCGGTCGCGTCAACAACATACCAGTCGCGCTGTACGGTTTCTGGTTTAGCTGTAAAAGTTTTCATTAAAAGCTTACCCAAATAATAAGTTACACGTTGGTGAACACCCAAACGTTTAGTCAGTTGAGGTTCACACGACAAAGTCCGGCAAACCTACCCCTTCGAATAGCACATGCCGACACATAGAAAGTTTCGGGAAAAAAACCTTCTCGTAACGTGGGGTCGCAAGATTATAGAGAAGTTGAGGTCAAAGATCGACCCTTAAATGTGATTTGGAATGGGTTTTTCGAGACGGTGGAAAATGCCGGGTGGCGGCTGCGCCTAACCCGGCCTACATGGTTCCCGTCTCAAGGAGAGGGTAGCATTTATGGCATATGCTCGCGCTTGAGGTACTCTTCGCTCTGCATCTCTTGCAGGCGCGACAGGCAGCGCTGGAACTCAAACTTCAGGCGCTCGCCCTGATAAATCTCATATAAAGGTACTTCGGCGCTGACCACCAGCTTAACGTGGCGCTCGTAAAACTCATCTACCAGCGCAATGAAGCGGCGCGCTTCGCTCTCCATGAGCGGGGTCATGACGGGCACATCCCACAACATAACGGTATGGAACAAACGCGACAGCGCAATGTAGTCATGCTGGCTGCGGGCATCCACGCAGAGCGTTGCAAACGAGACGGCCAGCGTCTGGTTCTCAACGCCCAGCGTCGGCAACGGACGATGGTTGATCTCCAGCGCTGGGGCGTTATCTCGCGGCGCACCCGCAAGCGCCAGCCACAGTTTATCCATCTCGCGGGAGGTGTCGGCGTTCAGCGGCGAAAGCCACAGGTGCGCCTGCGTCAGCGTGCGCAGACGATAATCAACACCGGCATCGACATTCATGATGTCGCAATGCTGTTTGATAGCATCAATGGCCGGCAGGAAACGCGCCCGCTGGAGACCATTGCGATAAAGCTCATCCGGCGGGATATTTGAGGTTGCCACCAGGGTGATCCCACGCGCAAACAGCGCTTTCATCAGCCCCCCCAGCAGCATGGCGTCCGTAATATCGGAAACAAAGAACTCGTCGAAGCAGAGCACGTCCGTTTCCGCCTTGAAGCGATCGGCCACGATCTCCAGCGGGTCGGTTTCGCCCTGGAGCGCCGTCAGCTCTTCATGAACCCGCAGCATGAAACGGTGAAAGTGCAGACGCTGCTTACGTGTGCCGGGCAGGCTCTGGTAAAACATATCCATCAGCCAGGTTTTACCCCGTCCAACGCCGCCCCACATATATAAGCCGCGAACCGGTGCGTTTACCGGCGGCTCTTTTTTACCCAGCAAACGGCCAAATGCCGCCTTCAGCCCGCTGCTCTGCGCCGCATCGGCGGGTTTCGCCAGAAGTTCCTGGTAAATCGTGTTCAGGCGGTTAACCGCTTCACGCTGGACATCATCCGGCTGGTGGGTGCCCTCACTCAGGGCCAGTTGGTAACGCGATGAAGGGGACAGGTTTTGCATGATGTTGTTGTTATTCCTTTAGTTAAACCTCACCAGCGCGCGCGGCTGATGAAAAAAAGGCCGTTCTACACTACGCGATGATACGTCAGGATTCCACTTCTGCGGAAATAGCGGTTATAGTGGCATAATCAGGCACAGGCAGGAGCCGAGCCAACACCCTACGGAACAACAAGACAACGGGAGAAGTTCATGACCTGGGAATATGCGCTAATCGGTTTAGTCGTCGGCATCATCATCGGTGCTGTGGCCATGCGTTTCGGTAACCGCAAATTGCGTCAGCAGCAGTCACTGCAATACGAACTGGAAAAGAACAAAGCCGAGCTGGAAGAATATCGTGAAGAGCTGGTCAGCCACTTTGCCCGTAGCGCCGAGCTGCTGGACAACATGGCGACAGATTATCGCCAGCTCTATCAGCACATGGCGAAAAGCTCCAGCAGCCTGCTGCCGGAAATGACCGCAGAGACCAACCCCTTCCGCAATCGTCTGGCGGACTCTGAAGCCGGTAACGATCAGGCACCGGTTCAGATGCCACGCGACTATTCAGACGGCGCGTCCGGCCTGCTGCGCGGTGGTGTAAAACGCGATTAATCGCAAAACCTGAATAAATTTTACGGGCGCACCTCATGCGCCCGTCCTTTCTTCCCGTCCCCAGCTATTATTTACTCAATCACCTCATTGTTCAGCGGTTGAAAATTCAATAACATCAAGATGTTTTTGGGGCCGTTCTTTTTCATTCCAGGATACGAGAGTCAGCATCGATGAAGAAAAAAAACCAGCTGTTGAGCGCCTTAGCGTTAAGTGTCGGGTTATCTCTCTCGGCCTCCTTCCCTGCCAGTGCGGCTCTGCCTTCGCAGGTGCCCGGACAAGAAGCCATTCCCAGCCTCGCGCCGATGCTTGAAAAAGTCCTGCCTGCGGTGGTCAGCGTGCAGGTGGAAGGGACCGCACGACAAAGCCAGCGCATCCCCGAAGAGCTGAAGAAATATTTTGGCGAAGAGGCGCCGGATCAGCAGGCTCAGCCGTTTGAAGGCCTGGGTTCGGGCGTGATTATCGACGCGGCTAAGGGCTATATCCTGACCAATAACCACGTGATCAGTCAGGCCGATAAAATCAGCGTTCAGCTGAACGATGGCCGGGAGTTCGACGCCAAACTGATCGGCGGTGACGATCAAAGTGATATTGCCCTGCTTCAGGTGCAAAACCCCAGCAACCTGACCCAGATCGCCATCGCCGATTCCGATAAGCTGCGCGTCGGTGATTTTGCCGTCGCGGTCGGTAACCCGTTCGGCTTAGGCCAGACCGCCACCTCCGGGATTGTCTCCGCCCTGGGGCGCAGCGGCCTGAATCTCGAAGGACTGGAAAACTTTATCCAGACCGACGCCTCCATCAACCGGGGCAACTCCGGCGGTGCGCTGCTTAACCTGAACGGTGAGCTGATCGGCATCAACACCGCGATACTCGCGCCAGGCGGCGGCAGCATCGGGATTGGTTTTGCCATTCCGAGTAACATGGCCAAAACCCTGTCTCAACAGCTGATTCAGTTTGGCGAGGTTAAGCGCGGGCTGCTGGGCATTAAAGGCATGGAGATGAGCGCCGATATCGCCAAAGCCTTTAAGCTCAACGTCCAGCGCGGGGCGTTTGTCAGCGAAGTGCTGCCCAACTCCGGCTCTGCAAAGGCGGGCGTGAAATCCGGCGACGTTATTGTCAGCCTGAACGATAAACCGCTGAGCAGCTTCGCTGAATTACGTTCACGTATTGCCACCACGGAGCCTGGCGCTAAAGTGAAGCTGGGCCTGATCCGCGAGGGCAAACCGCTGACCGTGGAAGTGACGCTGGACAAGAGCACCTCCTCTTCCGCCAGCGCAGAACAGATCTCCCCGGCGCTCCAGGGCGCTA
Source organism: Enterobacter cloacae complex sp. I2 (assembly GCF_014896205.1). Taxonomy (NCBI): domain Bacteria; kingdom Pseudomonadati; phylum Pseudomonadota; class Gammaproteobacteria; order Enterobacterales; family Enterobacteriaceae; genus Enterobacter; species Enterobacter cloacae complex sp. I2. Next base: position 41,837 of record NZ_JADBRA010000019.1, on the reverse strand, counting down.
CGCTGAGCGACGGTCAGCTTAAAAACGGCACGAAAGGCATTTCTGTCACTAACGTTGAGAAGAGTAGCCCGGCCGCGCAGGCAGGTTTACATCAGGACGACGTGATTATTGGCGTGAACCGCACTCGCGTGCAGTCTATTGCGGAAATGCGTAAGGTGCTGGAGAGTAAACCGGCGGTCATTGCCCTGCAAATTATCCGTGGCAACGACACTCTGTACATTTTACTGCATTAACCATTTGCGACTCCGGGCATCGCCGCTGCGTGTGATGTCCGGATAACTCATGTTATGCTGCAAACCGTTCCTTTTTTAACGACACACGCATCATGCTTTTAAAGCTCTTTCGTTCAATTGTCATTGGTTTGATCGTTGCCGGTCTGCTGCTGGTGGCTATGCCATCTTTACGCCAGTTCAACAAACTGTCGGCTCCCCAGTTCGACAGCACGGATGAAACGCCTGCGACGTACAATCAGGCGGTACGCCGTGCCGCCCCCGCCGTGGTTAACGTTTATAACCGCGGGCTTAACAGCTCCGCGCATAACCAGCTGGAGATCCGCACGCTCGGTTCCGGCGTGATCATGGATGACCGGGGTTATATCATCACCAATAAACACGTCATTAACGATGCCGACCAGATTATCGTCGCCTTGCAGGATGGCCGCGTGTTTGAAGCCCTGCTGGTGGGGTCGGACAGTCTGACCGATCTGGCGGTCCTGAAGATCAACGCCACGGGCGGTCTGCCGACTATCCCGATAAACCGCAAACGAACGCCGCACATCGGCGATGTGGTGCTGGCGATCGGTAATCCGTACAACCTGGGCCAGACCATCACGCAGGGGATCATCAGCGCGACCGGTCGAATTGGCCTGAACCCGTCAGGACGGCAGAACTTCCTGCAAACCGATGCCTCGATCAACCACGGTAACTCCGGCGGCGCGCTGGTGAACTCCCTGGGTGAACTGATGGGCATTAACACCCTCTCCTTCGACAAAAGCAACGACGGCGAAACACCGGAAGGAATTGGCTTTGCCATTCCGTTCCAGCTGGCGACCAAAATCATGGACAAGCTGATCCGCGATGGCCGCGTGATCCGCGGTTACATTGGTATCGGCGGGCGTGAAATCGCGCCGATGCATACGCAGGGTGGGGGTATCGATCAGATCCAGGGGATTGTGGTCAACGAAGTGGCGCCTGGCGGCCCGGCGGCCAATGCGGGCATCCAGGTGAACGACGTTATCCTTTCCGTCAACGGCACGCCGGCGGTCTCTGCGCTTGAAACCATGGACCAGGTGGCCGAGATTCGACCGGGCTCCATTATTCCTGTTGAAGTCATGCGAAACGATAAGAAGCTGACGATTCAGGTCACCATTCAGGAATATCCGGCCACTAACTGACGGCCATAAAAAAACCGAAGCCTGTGCTTCGGTTTTTTTTGCCGGGTGGCGCTTACGCTTACCCGGCCTGCTATGGGAGAGGACGTTTTACTTGTTAACGAACTCTTCGCCCAGCGTGATATCTTTCTTCAGCGTATCCAGCATGCCTTCCATCGCGTTTTGCTCAAACGCGCTCAGCGTGCCGATAGACTTACGCTCTTCAACACCGTTTTTACCCAGCAGCAGCGGCTGAGAGAAGAAACGCGCGTGTTCACCGTCGCCTTCAACATAGGCACATTCAACAACGTCTTTTTCGCCCTGCAACGCGCGAACCAGAGACAGGCCGAAACGTGCCGCCGCCTGGCCCATAGACAGGGTTGCAGACCCGCCACCCGCCTTCGCTTCCACCACTTCGGTGCCCGCGTTCTGAATACGTTTAGTCAGGTCAGCCACTTCCTGCTCGGTGAAGCTCACGCCCGGGATCTGCGACAGCAGAGGCAGGATGGTCACGCCAGAGTGACCGCCGATAACCGGCACTTCCACTTCCGTTGGCTGCTTGCCTTTCAGCTCAGCCACGAAGGTATTGGAGCGGATGATATCCAGCGTCGTCACGCCGAACAGTTTGTTCTTGTCGTATACGCCCGCTTTCTTCAGCACTTCTGCTGCGATAGCAACGGTGGTGTTCACCGGGTTAGTGATGATACCGATGCACGCTTTCGGGCAGGTTTCAGCGATCTGCTGAACCAGGTTTTTCACGATGCCCGCGTTGACGTTGAACAGGTCTGAACGATCCATACCCGGCTTACGTGCAACACCTGCGGAGATCAGCACCACGTCGGCACCCTGCAACGCAGGACGCGCATCTTCACCGGAGAAGCCTTTGATTTTCACAGCTGTCGGGATGTGGCTCAGGTCAACCGCCACGCCTGGGGTTACCGGAGCAATATCGTACAGGGAGAGTTCTGAGCCTGAAGGCAGTTGGGTTTTCAGTAGTAGGGCAAGCGCCTGGCCGATACCACCAGCAGCGCCGAGGACTGCGACTTTCATCCTAAACTCCTTATTATGGTTAACTTAAGTATCTGTAAATCCGTTGCGGCGACCATAATTCAGCACGTCATTAATTACAATTTTCATCGCTAAAGAATTTGAGGTCGCACGTCTTTCGCCTTCACCTGAATGCTATCAGGCTGTGGGCAACAACGTATTAAGAGGGGGTTACAATACACCCTGCCACGCCACCAAAACAACATCATTTTGATAACATTTAATTTACTTTTAAGCTTATTTGCGCGGCGTGACCCAGGCATGTTTTCCGATAACGAAATCTGATAAAATCACTCCCTTTCATAACATTATTTCAGCCTGGCGCCAGGTAGATAATTTGCATAAAAATTCATCCACATGCATAATAATGTTGTTTCTTTCGTCATATTCCGGGTGACTTATGCGAAGCTCGTCTAAGCAAGAAGAATTAGTAAAGGCGTTTAAAGCGCTACTCAAAGAAGAGAAATTCAGTTCTCAGGGAGAAATTGTTCAGGCGTTGCAGGAACAAGGCTTCGATAACATCAACCAGTCGAAGGTCTCCCGCATGTTAACCAAGTTTGGTGCGGTGCGTACGCGCAACGCCAAAATGGAAATGGTTTATTGCCTGCCTGCTGAACTTGGCGTCCCAACAACCTCCAGCCCGCTGAAGAACCTGGTTCTGGACATCGACTATAACGATGCCGTGGTTGTGATCCACACCAGCCCAGGTGCCGCACAGCTGATTGCTCGCCTGCTGGATTCGCTGGGTAAAGCTGAGGGGATCCTCGGCACTATCGCCGGTGATGACACCATCTTTACCACCCCGGCAAATGGTTTCTCGGTGAAAGACCTCTACGAAGCGATTCTGGTCCTGTTCGAACAGGAGCTGTAATTGCCTGCCCCGTAGCGCACGGCTACGGGGATCATTCTGCTGTTGCCTCGTTTTACCCTGCTTTCCACTGCCTGCTGCTTTTGCAAATAGTGCTTTTTACCGCCTGTTAACATTCAGCCAGTGGATGATTTGCTACAAAATCGCACTAAAAATCAAATTCATCTATCAATATGATTTTAAATACAAAAATGGACAAAAATCGCCTTGTCAGATCCTTTTTTATGCATTCCCGTTATAAAAATCGGATTTTTTAATACGTAATAACAAGGGAAACCATTAGTCTGGTATTAATTTTTTGCGTGATTAGTGTATACTTGATTTTGTGATGAGGGTCACAGAACAAAGACCCCAGTAGAATAATTGACGAGGTAACCGATCATGAAAATTAAAAACACTGTTGCTGCCCTGAGCGTACTCTCTGTCCTGTCATTCGGTGCGTTTGCGGCCGACGCCATTAATGCCGAACAGGCACAATCCCGTCAGGCTATCGGGACGGTTTCTGTTGGTGCCATCGGCGCATCTCCGATGGACATGCACGACATGCTGAACAAAAAAGCGGAAGAACAAGGTGCATCATCCTATCGCGTAATTGAAGCACGCAGCGGCGACCACTGGCACGCTACGGCTGAACTGTACAAATAAACCCTCGTCGTATCTCATCATACGACTTGCCCCTGACCTCCCGGTCAGGGGCTTTTTTATGACTGACGCACATTGAAACGCAGTTGCCCTTCCAGCTCCTCCTCCGCTTCATCAAACAATAAAATCAATGCGCCAAAGCGTCTGCGCAGCTTTTCAGGCAGATGGGTAAACTCGATTTCCAGCGGTAACGGCAGCCTGTCGCCGGTCACCACATCCCACAGCATATCAAGGTTGCTTACGCTGTCCCGCTCCAGGTCGAACGCCCGAATAAACTCGCGGTAGAAGTCTTCCTGACTATCAATTTCGTCAAAATCAAAGGTATAAATTTTCATTGCCAGCCACCCGGTACAGGCGGGCGGCAGATGCCGCCCTGTCTATTATAATCCCCCGATATGCAGGGTTTTAACTTCCAGAAACTCCTCCAGCCCCAGCACGGACCCCTCGCGTCCCAGCCCGGACTCTTTTACCCCCCCAAACGGGCCCAGTTCGGTCGATACCGCACATTCATTAATCCCGATCATGCCGCTCTCAATGGCTTGTGAGACGCGGAACACGCGCGACAGATTCTGGGTATAGAAGTAGGCTGCCAGCCCGTAAGGCGTATTGTTCGCACGCATCACAACTTCGTCTTCCGACGTGAAGCGGAAGCAGGCGGCAACGGGTCCGAAGGTCTCCTCTTCCGCCAGCTTCATGCCTTCATGGCAGTCACCGAGGACGGTGGGCAACCAGAAGTTACCGCCAAGCTCATGCGGTTTACCGCCGGCCAGCACCGTGGCGCCCTTCGCTACCGCATCTTCGACGTGCTCACGGACTTTATCGACAGCCGAAGGCTCAATCAGCGGGCCGACAACGACGCCTTCGTCCAGGCCATTACCCACCTTCAGCGCCTTCACCGCATCAGCAAGCTGATTCACAAACTTGTCGTAGACCGTCTCCTGAATATAGAAACGGTTTACGCTGACGCAGACCTGCCCGGCGTTACGGAACTTATTGGCGATGGCGCCTTTAACGGCGGCCTCAATGTCCGCGTCCTCAAAAACGATATACGGCGCATTGCCGCCCAGCTCCATCGACACCTTTTTCATGGTGTCTGCGGAATTGCGGACCAGCGTTTTCCCGACGGCGGTTGAACCGGTAAACGAGATTTTGCGCACGTCATGGCTGGCCATTATGGCGTCGCTAATTTCAGAGGTGCTCCCCGCGACCGCATTCAGCACACCATCCGGCACGCCGGCCTGCTTCGCCAGCGTCAGCAGCGCAAAGGCGCTCAGCGGCGTGTTGTTTGCAGGTTTGATCACGCCGGTACACCCCGCTGCCAGCGCCGGGCCGAGCTTACGGGTGAGCATGGCCATCGGGAAGTTCCATGGTGTGATAGCGGCAACCACCCCGACAGGCTCCCGGGTGGCCAGGATACGGGAGCCGGGTTTAACCGGAGGGATAATTTCGCCGTTGGCACGCTTGGCCTGCTCGGCAAACCACTGAATGAAGCTGGCGGCATACTCTACTTCGCCCTCAGCTTCTTGCAGCGGCTTGCCCTGCTCGGTGGTCATCAGCCTTCCGAGCCAGCTTTTATTCTCAATAATCAGTTCATACCAGCGATAGAGGATCGCAGAACGCTCTTTTGCCGTTTTTGCGCGCCATGCGGGAAAGGCTTTCGTCGCGGCCGCAATAGCCTCTTCGGTTTCGGCTTTACCTGCTTTCGCTACTTTTGCAATGACCTCGCCCGTGGCCGGGTTTAGCACATCAAACGTGGTGTCGAGTGTTTTCCAGATACCGTTAACCAGATACCCGGTCTGAAAAAGCGTACTGTCCTGAAGAGCCTGGGTTGTCATGTGTCCTCCCTTCCTGAATGTTTGAACCTACAGGATTAAGTATAGCCACAAAAAAACCGACGCTTTTGGCGTCGGTTTTCTCTTCATCAGCTGTCCGTCAGCGCGTTCTGGTAGCGGTGCAGCATAAATACCAGCCGCTCAACCGGCTCGGTAACCTGCGGCGGCGCTTCCCAGATCCGCAGTTTTTCCTGGTAGATATCCAGCTCTTCCAGCAGTTGCTTAAAGTAGCGGCGACGTTTGTCATCGCTGGATGCCGATATCACGTGGTCCGCCGTGCGCCGTAGCTGGCGGTGGAAGGCGGACAAATCGTCGTTAATCGGCACCGGCGCGTTCCGCAGACGCTGGTGCGCGATAATCATGGTCAATGCCAGGCGGAAACGGGCGACATCGCCAGGGAATTTGTTCAGCAACAGGAACAGCTGCTGGTAAAGAGCCGGCAGGTGGTTCTCCTTGCGTCGGGCGGTATTGGTGGTCAGGGACGAAACGGCGGCCGACACAAACTGATTCAGTAGCACACGCCCTGTCCGCGCCCGGGAGTTATCCCGCACCAGCAGGATGACCATCATCGCCAGGAAACAGCCCACCAGCTGGCCTAATGCGCTATCCAGGAACTGGCTGAAATGGAAGGTCATCGGGTTATCCAGCACAATGATGTTAATCGTACTCGCCAGGGCACCTAACGATCCCAGTCGGCGTTTTTGTACCTCTATCCCGATAAAGAACGCCATTACCGCCAGGCTGATGCAGAGCAGAAGCATGCTTTGCTGTGTCGAGGGGATAATCACCAGGAAATAGAGCGCGCCAATCGGTAACGCCGCAATGGTACCGTACAGGAAATCGATAGCGACCATGCGCGGGTTGGGCAGACGCATTGCCAGCGCGGTCACGACGGCAATCATCACCATCGCGCCGCTACCGGACGTCCAGCCGGTCCACAGCCAGAACAGCGTGCCGAGTATACAGGCCAGCGTGGTGCGCCAGAAGTTGACCATCGCATGATGACGCTCGGCGGATTCCGGTTTAATGACCACTTCGCCCTGTAACACCCCTTCTTCCGCCGCACTGATTTTGGTGTTGCCAATCACGCCGCGTTTCAGAAGCAGGTAGCGCGTCGCGGCGCCAACCCAGGTATAAATGGTGACTGGCGTATCCCGCTCTCCCGTCCAGGCAATCACGCGGCGCATGCGTTTAAGCTGTCGATGCACGTCCTGCACCGTCTCCACAGGCTCATCAAACAGTTCGCGGAAGGTATCCGTTACCGCTTCGGGGCGAGTGTTCTGAATCAGGTAGGTTTCACACGCCTGGGTGATCAGCGTTAACGAGACGGTATTGATCGCTTTCAGGCGCCGATTGGCGCGCTCCCAGCGAGAAGACTCCATGTTGAGGTTACTGCGCATCCCTTCCAGCGCCTGCGTGCGGCGCACCAGCCCGCTCCAGGCCTTGTCGACCTCTTCGCTGTCGCCGTGCTTAATGCACAGCTGCATGAGCTGATACTGGGCAACGATCAGCGCGTCCAGCTCACGATCCACTTCCTGCTTAATAGAACGCGGAGAGAAAAGCAGATCGGCGACAATCGCACAGACGATACCAATCACAATCTCGCTGCAACGTTCCACGGCGAACTGCGGGGCGAGCAGCGGTTCGGTCTGGATGGTGATGATAATAATCAGTGCGGTATATCCCGCCAGGCCCCAGGCGTACGAGTTCTCAACCTTCACCAGGGAGGAGATCCAGGTACAAAAACCCGCCCAGATACAGCACACGATCAGCATCAGCAGCGGCGTGCGGATCATCAGGATGATAATGGTCAGGGCGGCGATACAGCCGATAAAGGTCCCGATAATACGCAGCATCCCGCGATAGCGGATGGCCCCGGAATAGGGTTCGCCACCCGCCGCGAAGGCGGGACCGGCGGCGACAATCGCGGCGGTCAGAACGGCCCAGCGCGGCGTTTCAAGCTGGAAATGGAAGCCAACAAACAGCGCCAGCACAATGGCGCATGCCAGCTTCACGGCGAAGCGGATGTGCTGGCTGGCGATGGAAAAAATGCCCATAGCGATCAACCAAACTCGCGCAGGCGATGGGCGATTTGACGGAAGATGGAGTCCTGGCTGGCATCACGGTCTTTTTCACCGGTGATCACCACCGTCGCCGTGGTGCCTGCGGGCCAGAGGTTGCTCTGCTGCTCGTCCAGACGAATGCGCACCGGTACGCGCTGCGCCAGGCGAACCCACTCAAGGTTGGAATCGACGGTCGCCATCCCTTTGTTATCAACCGTACTGCTGGAGTTGGTCACCCCCGCGGCAACGCTGTCCACGGTCCCTTTCAGGACACGGTTGCTGCCGAGCGGCGTGATTTCAGCGCGATAGCCCGGACGCACGCCTTCCAGCTTGGTCTCTTCCATATAGGCGAGGACGTAGAAGGAGTTTTGTTTCACCAGCGCCACGGCGGTTGAGCCGCGCGTGATAAACTCACCGGCATAGACGTTAAGGTTAGTCACCCAGCCATCGGACGGGGCGCGGATCACGGTACGTTCCAGGTCGAGCTTCGCCAGATCGCGCGTCGCCTGAGCTTTTGCCAGCTGGTGCAGCACGGTTTGCAGCACGTTATTGGACTGGTCAATCTCTTCCCTGGACATGGCCTGGATGCCCAGCTTATTACGGCGTCCTGCTTCACGGCGTTTTTCAGAGGCCAGCGCGTTGTAATACGCCACGTCGGCTTCTGCTTCTTCAAGGGCTTTTTGATAGCGCGGCTGGTCGATGGTGAACAGCACCTGATCTTTCTTCACCAGCTGGTTATCGTGGACGTTGACCGCCGTAATAAGACCGGCGACATCGGGCGCTATCGCGACCACCTCCGCGCTGAAACGCGCGTCGCGCGTCCACGGCGATTCGGTGTAATAGACCCAGGCGCGAAAAATAGCGATGAACGCCAGGATGACCAGCGCCATAGTGATGGCAGTGCGGGAGATTTTTCTTGTTAGCGTTTTCACATCAACCTCAGACAAACATGCGCGATATTAAATAGAACAGGCAGCAATACAGCGCGGTATTAAACAATGCAGGATGCCAGACGAAATCATAAATCCCGGTAGGGACCAGCACCTTGCGCACCAGCCAGAAGATCGCCAGTGATAAAAGAAGCTCGAAAAATATCGGTGGGAACGACAGACCGAACACCACGATAACGGGAAACAGACTCATGTTGACCTTGCTTATAGAGAGTGCAGGCTACTGGATTGTTAAGCTCGCGCCGCCGCAGGAGGGCAAGAAATGCCGGGCGAGAGTGGCGCAGCCGTTATGTAATTAATAGTATATTAACGTAACTGTTATGCTGTTATCTATCATATGTGATCTAAATCACTTTTAAGCCAGAGTGAATAATGGAACGACTAAAACGCATGTCGGTGTTTGCCAAAGTTGTCGAACAAGGCTCTTTTACCGCCGCAGCACGTCAGCTACAAATGAGCGTCTCATCCATTAGCCAGACGGTGTCAAAACTGGAAGACGAGCTTCAGGTGAAGCTGCTCAACCGCAGTACCCGCAGCATCGGGCTGACGGAAGCGGGTAAAATTTACTATCAGGGCTGCCGTCGAATGCTGCATGAAGTGCAGGATGTTCACGAGCAGCTTTATGCCTTTAATAACACCCCTATCGGCACGCTGCGCATCGGGTGTTCTTCAACTATGGCACAAAATGTTCTCGCTGCCATGACGGCGGAAATGCTGAAAGAGTATCCTGGCTTAACCGTCAATCTGGTGACGGGTATTCCCGCACCGGACCTGATTGCCGATGGGTTAGACGTGGTGATCCGCGTTGGCGCCTTGCAGGACTCGAGCCTGTTCTCGCGTCGGCTGGGCAGCATGCCGATGGTGGTCTGCGCCTCAAAGAACTACCTGGCACAGTATGGCGTGCCGGAAAAACCCGCCGATCTGAGCAACCACTCGTGGCTGGAATACAGCGTGCGCCCGGATAACGAATTTGAGCTGATCGCGCCGGAAGGGCTTTCCACCCGGCTGCTGCCTGAAGGCCGCTTCGTGACCAACGATCCGATGACCATCTCGCGCTGGCTGGTGGCCGGGGCCGGTATCGCCTACGTGCCGCTGATGTGGGTGATCAACGAGATCAACAGCGGCGAGCTGGAGATCCTGTTCCCGCGCTACCAGTCGGATCCGCGCCCGGTTTACGCGCTGTATACCGAAAAGGACAAGCTGCCGCTGAAGGTGCAGGTCTGTATTAACTATCTGACGGACTATTTTGTGGAAGTGGCGGAGCTGTTTCAGGGCATGCGGGGAAGAAGGAAAGAGTAGGCCTTCCCCCTCACCCCGGCCCTCTCCCCGTTGGGAAGAGGGTTAGGGTGAGGGGAAAATGAAAAATTACGCCGTACCGCCCACGGTCAGGTTATCAACCTTCAGCGTCGGCTGGCCGACGCCTACCGGCAGGCTCTGGCCCTCTTTGCCGCAAACGCCCACGCCGTTATCCAGCTTCAGGTCGTTACCGACCATGGAAATCTGCTGCATGGCCTCAATGCCGGAGCCAATCAGGGTTGCGCCCTTCACTGCTTTAGTCACTTTGCCCTTCTCAATCAGGTACGCCTCTGAAGTCGAGAAGACAAATTTGCCGGAGGTGATATCCACCTGGCCACCGCCAAAGTTCGGCGCGAAGATACCGTAATCAACGGATTCGATAATCTCCTGCGGCGTGGATTTACCCGGCAGCATGTAGGTGTTGGTCATGCGCGGCATCGGCAGGTGCGCGTAAGATTCGCGACGACCGTTGCCCGTTGGCGCAACGCCCATCAGACGCGCGTTGAGCTTGTCCTGCATGTAGCCTTTCAGCACGCCGTTTTCGATCAGCACGTTGTACTGGCCCGGCGTGCCTTCATCGTCGATAGAAATCGAGCCGCGACGGTCAGGCATGGTGCCATCATCGACCACGGTACACAGCTCAGAGGAGACAAGCTGCCCCATCTGACCGCTGAATACAGACGTACCACGGCGGTTGAAATCGCCTTCCAGCCCGTGACCGACCGCTTCGTGCAGCAGCACGCCGGGCCAGCCTGCGCCCAGCACAACCGGCAGCGTACCGGCGGGTGCCGCCACGGCAGACAGATTAACCAGTGCCATGCGCACGGCTTCTTTTGCCCACGCATCCGCGCGCGCTTCGCCGTCAACGTCGCCGAGGAACCAGTCATAGCCAAAACGACCACCGCCGCCGCTTGAGCCGCGCTCGCGCTTGCCGTCGTCTTCCACCTGCACGCTGATGGAGAGGCGCACCAGCGGACGCACGTCGGCGGCCAGCGTACCGTCCGTCGCTGCCACCAGGATCAGCTCATAGACGCCGCTCAGGCTGGCGGACACTTCCTGCACGCGTTTGTCGGCAGCGCGGGCCACTTTGTCCACGCGACGCAGGATGTCCAGCTTCTCTTCGCGGCTCATGCTTTGCAGCGGGTCGATGCTGGTATAGAGCGCCGAATGCTGCACTTCGCCCAGGGTTTTTACGCGGCCATCGCCCGCGTCGCGCACGATGGTGCGTGCGGCCTGCGCGCTCTGCTCCAGCGCGGCCAGGCTTATCTGGTCGGCATAGGCAAAACCGGTTTTCTCGCCGCTCACGGCGCGCACGCCGACGCCCTGGTCGATGTTATAGGAGCCATCTTTAATGATGCTGTCTTCTAAAACCCAGGATTCGTGATAGCTCGACTGGAAATAGAGATCGCCGTAGTCGAGACGGCGTTCGGTCAGTTGACCAAGAATGGAGAACAGGTCCTGATGGCTCAGGCCGTTCGCTGCGAGCAAATGTTCACTTACCAGGTTCAGACTCATCGTATTGCTACTCGTTCGTTGCCGCCCGTGGCGGTGTAAAAATCGTATTTATTGAGAGTGAGGCAATTACCTGCCCACGTCAAATCATTGCTGTGCTTCTTTGCGCGGCTGGCGCAGCACCTCATTAATCTGCGGTTTATCGATTGGGCCCGTAATGCGGTAGCGCAGAATCGAGACCTTACTCCAGAGCGGCCCCAGCACTTTGCTGGCGGCAAATACCGCCGCACCGACAATCGGGTTAACCACAAACGCCGTCGCCACGCCCACGGTAGCGGAAATTTCCGGGGCGACGACCGCTTCCATATCCAGTTCACGACGCACCAGATCCACCGAGCCTTTCATGGCGATATCCGCCTCCAGGCCGTCCAGCAGCGTATCGTCGGTATGCATCACGCCGTCCTTGATCCAGGCCGTTCCGCGAATGGAGTCATAATAGAAACCGTCGTTGAAGGTGTCGCTGAAATCGAAGCGCAGCTTGCGCAGCAGCGCGTCAAAGCTCAGCAGGCGCAGTATTTGCCCCGCATGGCCGGTGCTGACATCGGCAATTTGTCCCTTACCAAAACGGGTTCTGAGAATGCCATTCAGCGTGGCGACGTCCGGCTGCCACGGCGCCGCACGCCAGTGCAGATCGTAATTCACATCGAATGACGATCCCCGAAGCGGCGTGCTGATGCCGAAGAAGTTAGCCGCCGCATCCAGCTTGCTGCCTTTGATATCGCCTTTCAGGGAGGTGCGCTGCGCGCCCGGCTTATTCACCCATTCCCCGGCGGCGGTCAAACGGCCAAAACCGGTATCCACCAGACCACCGGTAAGGCTCAGCGTCGTGCCCTTGATGGCGACATCTCCGTCGATACGGCCATATTTTTGCCCCCACAGCCAGCACTCCGCACAGCGCAGCTGGAGATCGGGCCAGCCGCTGAAATCAACGCGCGAAGCCTTGCTGAGGGGCGAAGCGACCGACGGCTGTTTTTCAGCCACGGCAAAGGTCGGGTTGTAATAGAGGTAGCGGATCGCCGCCTGCCACGGCGCGTTATCGCGCATCGTCAACGTGCCGTTAATTTCACGACCCTGAGCCTCAACCTTTGAGCCGTTAGCCGTCGGCCGGGAAACGATACTCAGGTTGTTCCACCGCTGCCCACCCAGCGTCAGCGCAGGCGTACGTAGGGTAATGGCCTGCGGGAACTGCGCCGTTTGATCGACGTTTTGCCCAACACCTTTCTGGAACAGTGCCAGCCACTCTGCGCCATCCATCGCCGGCAGATTCAGCTCAATTCCCGCCTGCTCCGGCAGCGGTGGCGTGGTACGGCTGTCCGTCGTCCAGATCGCCCTGTCCAGCGTCAGCTTGCGGTTAAGCAGCCAGCGGCTGTTAAAGTGGTTTGTTCCGCCAGCGTTACCGGTTACGTCAAAGCCGTTGAGGTTACCGTCGACGTTGACGTTGACAGGCAGCGGCTCGCCGCTTTTCTTATTCAGGGGCGCGGGCAGCTGGCTGCTGAGATTTTTAAGATCGCCCGTGATGTCGACCTTATACCGCGCGCCGGAGTGATAAGGCAGGTCGATGGCCACCTTGCCATTCCACGACACCGCGCCGTCCACCGCGTTCTCAACCGGCTTCGGCAGAACATTCATGCGTGACGGCTGCCAGTTTGCGGCCATATTTACCGCCACCTGGTAGGCTTTATCACCCTCGGTGGTGGAGAAATCGATATTGACGGGTTGATTGAACCAGGTCGCTTTCAGCGGCTCACTTTTCAGATTGCCGTTAACAAAGCTGAACTGACCGCGGAGATTTTTCAGCGTACTGTCCAGCGGCTTGATATAGAGGCTGTTGTTATTAAGGCGAACGTCGCCTTTGGCGGTGGTCATTTCCCCGTCGAGCGGAATATCCAGATGTAAGCGAGCATTCACATCGCCATCTAGCTGCAACTGCTGAAGGGTGGCCGCCAGAGAGTCATTCAGCGGCGTATCTTCAAAATACGGACCAACCGCATTACCCGGCCCCTTAATATCCGCATCAATCAGCAATTTCTCTTTCGAGTAATCCGGGATGTTTGCGGTCAGGTTGCTCGCCGTCACGCCGCCCAGCGCCACGCTATCCGTCTTCATCCACAAGCCGTCATTCAGGAAATTGAGTTCGATATCGAGATTTTTCAGCGCGGGCCAGTCCGGCTGGAAGGCATAGGTTGCGTTGCGCAGCGGCACCAGAACCTGGAACTGACCTTCGTTATGCTTATACGGGAACAGGTGCGGGTTGCCGCCGTAGACCAGCGTGGCGTTATCCGCCTGACCGCCCTGAATGGCGCCGCTGAGATAGTCCACCAGCGCTTTCCCCATCAGGTTCTCCGGGAAGTAGCGCCATGCCTGCGAGCCGTCATCCGTGCTGATGCCTGCCAGGATACCCAGCCACGGCTCATCGCCTTCAGGCTGTAGGTAACGGAAATTGCCGCGGGCATGCACCGCCCTGGCTTTTACATCGATATCGCGGCCATCAAGCTGAAAACCTTTGTCGTTCTTCAGCCAGTTGAGGGTGACATTACCCTGCGCGATCTCCAGCGGCGCACGAAAGACCGTTTCGTACGGCATTTTGGCATCCTGCATTTCTGCCGTCAGCCTGCCGTTTTCCACGCTTCCTTCAAGCTTGCCACTGAAGTGCTCAGCGCCCGGCAGCAGTTTCCACTGTTTCCAGGCGAGATTTTTCCATGCCGCCTGGAAGCGCGTTTTTTCCGTGGCCTGAAGCGGAATATCCAGCGCCAGACGGTTTATCTGCCCGCTCGGCTGCGTCGCCAGCCAGATGTCACCCAGCTCCGGGGAGAGTTTTGCGGCCATTGAACGCAGGCCCTCGATCGCCGTCAGGTCCAGGTTACTGGCGCGGATACGCAACTCGTCGCTGCGTTTACCGTTTACCCCGCCGACGTCCTGCTCCGGCATCCACGCCAGCGTCAGCGCGCCGCTTGGCCAGGGTTTGTTGTCCATGGAGATGCGCGTATCCGGAATAGCGAACTGCCAGCCGCCTTTTTCCTGGGTTACGTGGGCGGTGAGGTTATCGACCGAAAGCTGATGCTGATGGTTTTCGCCCTTCCAGCTCGCGCCCCCCTGCTTGAGCCAGATATCGCCGCTGGCGAACGCCCCATTCGTCAGGGTCATCCAGCCTTCGAGACTGAAACGCGCGGTTTCCAGCTGCATGTTCTGCTGGATCCACTCGCCAAGCCACGGCTTCACGTCCACGTCGTCCGCCTGCAACCACACGCGGCCGTTGTTCAGCAGGCCATTGTCGTCGCGCAGATCCATCCTCACCTGCATCACGCCGTGCTGCCCGTTCAGGCTGGAGAGATTTACTTGCCCCTCGGCGCGGTGGCGATCTTTTCCGTTTAGCCAGGTCAGCTGTGGGATCGCCAGCTCGGCGCGCTGCCCGGAAAGGGTAATAAAGCTGATTTCGCTGTCGCGCAGATCGAAATGATCGAACTGACGCAGGAAGAGATCGCTGATACGGCTGGTTTCCAGCCCCCGATCGCCTTCGCCGCTTTGCAGCGGCGTATTGGTCTTTAGCTGAAGTTGCCAGAAGGTGAGATCGCGGAACTGCCAGCGCAGATGCAGCAGGCTTTGCCAGACATCCAGCGCCAGGGTAACGCGTTTGATTTTAAGGTGACCGCCATCTTTCAGGCTGGCGCTGATATCCCGCGCATCAAGCGTCGGGCCAAAGGTCTGCCAGCTTGCCTCGATATGGCTCACGTCTAACGGCAGGCCGGTGGTGGACTCGATTTTCGCCAGGATCTGCGGACGCCAGCTGTCAAGATGCGGCAAGACGAGACGCAGCCCGCTCACGAGCAACGCGACAATCACGACCAGCGTTGCCCCTGTAAGCAGTAAAATCCCCGGCAATCGCCTCACGCGTCTCTCCTTGTCAGCCTTTAATCTCGCAGCGAACTGCGTTTACATCATTACGACGTCAAACTGCTCCTGGTTATAGAGCGGCTCAATCTGCACTTTTACCTGTTTGCCGACAAAGATTTCCACTTCCGCCAGCGCGTGCGACTCTTCCCCTTTCAGGGCTTCCGCCACCGCAGGGGAAGCATAGACCAGAAAACGGTCGGAGTCGTAGGCATGATGGACGCGGACAATCTCACGCATGATCTCGTAGCAGACCGTCTCCACCGTCTTTACCGTTCCGCGTCCATGGCAGGTTGGACACTCGTTGCAGAGCACGTGTTCCACGCTTTCGCGGGTCCGTTTCCGGGTCATTTCTACCAGACCCAGCTGGGAGAAGCCGTTGATGCTGGTTTTCACGCGATCTTTACTCAGCGCCTGCTCCAGCGAGTGCAGCACGCGACGGCGGTGATCTTCATTATTCATATCGATAAAGTCGATGATGATAATCCCGCCCAGATTGCGCAGGCGAAGCTGGCGCGCAATGGCCTGCGTCGCTTCGATGTTGGTGTTGAAGATGGTGTCATCGAGGTTGCGATGGCCGACAAACGCGCCGGTGTTGATATCCACGGTGGTCATCGCTTCGGTCTGGTCGATAATGAGGTAACCGCCCGATTTCAGCTCAACCTTACGCTCCAGCGCGCGCTGGATTTCGTTTTCAACGTCATAGAGGTCAAATATCGGCTGGCGTCCGGTGTAATGCTCCAGCAGACCGGGCATTTCCGGAATGTACTCGGCGGTGAACTCCAGCAGGGCTTCATACGTCAGGCGGGAGTCCACACGGATGCGGTCAAGCTGCGCATCGGCGAAATCACGCAGTACGCGCTGAGCAAGCGCCAGCTCGCCGTACAGACGGTAGCGGGTCTGGTTGCGTTTTTTCCGCTCCATCACCTTGGTCCAGACGCGCTTCAGGTAGGCCGCATCCGAGGCCAGATCGTCTTCGCTGATCCCTTCCGCCGCGGTACGAATAATAAAGCCGCCCTGCTCGTCGCAGTAGGCGCTCACGACTTTTTTCAGGCGCTCGCGCTCGCTTTCGCTTTCAATACGCTGTGAAACGCCAACGTGCGACGCGCCCGGCATAAACACCAGATAGCGTGAAGGCAGGGTGATGTC
This sequence comes from Enterobacter cloacae complex sp. I2, assembly GCF_014896205.1. NCBI lineage: Bacteria > Pseudomonadati > Pseudomonadota > Gammaproteobacteria > Enterobacterales > Enterobacteriaceae > Enterobacter > Enterobacter cloacae complex sp. I2. Next base: position 25,221 of record NZ_JADBRA010000019.1, on the reverse strand, counting down.
GGTGGTCAGACGCGCGCCTTTGGTGCCCAGCGGATCTTTCACCACCTGCACCATCAGATCCTGGCCCTGACGCACCAGCTCAGAGATGTCGCGCACGGCAAACTGCTTTTGCTCTTCGCCAGCCACGCATTCGGTGTGCGGCATGATATCGGAGGCATGTAAAAACGCCGCCTTATCGAGCCCAATATCTACAAAAGCCGCCTGCATACCCGGTAGTACACGACTGACACGACCTTTGTAGATATTGCCTACGATTCCGCGTCGCGCTTCACGCTCAATATGAATTTCCTGAAGAATGCCACCATCAATGTAGGCCACACGGGTTTCCGAGGGCGTTACGTTTACCAACAATTCAGCCGTCATAATTATCCCTTCCCTCACGCAGTGAGTTAAAATTACTCAGCAACTCATACGTTTCCACCAGCGGTAAGCCGACTACGGCGTGATAGCTGCCATTTATCTTCCTGACAAAACAGCCACCCAACCCTTGAATACCGTATGCACCTGCTTTATCCATCGGTTCACCGCTGGCGATATAGCCGGCGATCTCCTCGTCGGTGAGGACTCTGAACGTCACTTCCGTTACCACCAGGCAATCCAGAACGTACTGGCTGTCCGCCAGCGCCACCGCCGTCATCACCTGATGCGTTTGTCCGGACAGGTTGCGCAGCATCTGCGCCGCATGGTCTGCGTCACGGGGTTTCTCAAGCACTTCACCCTTGAGAATGACGATGGTGTCCGCACCCAGCACCGGTAAGTCACGCGGCACGCATGCGACGCCCGCCTGCGCTTTTTCACGCGCCAGACGAGAGACGTACTGCTGAGCGCTTTCGCCCTCAGCACGTTTTTCTTCAATGCCGGTAACGATGCGTTCGAAGGAGACACCCAGCTGCGCGAGCAGTTCCTGGCGACGCGGAGAACCGGAGGCAAGATACAGAGACGTCATAGAAACCTTTTATTGCACGGCAAACTGCTGGCGAATTTTACGCATCAGCAGGAACAGCCACGGCCAGAGCACACCGTTTACTACACTACTCCAGAACTCTTCCGGTCGGAAAGAGACGTTGATCACTAAAAACTCTGCCCAGAAAACAACGATATCCGCAGCGAGCGACAACAACATCACCACCAGCGCCTGTTGCCAGAGCGCAAGGTTACGAAAGAGCTGGAATTTGAGTGCGACGAGGTACGCAATAATGCTCATGGATAAGGCGCGCACACCAAGCGTAGAGCCGCTGATGAGATCCAGTATGGCACCCATCACAAAACCTGTGCCGACATTTACGCGGTGCGGCAGGGCAAGGATCCAGTAGAGCAAAATGAGCAAAACCCAGTTTGGCCGGAAAACAAGAATGTCGTCCGGCCAGGGCATAATTTGCAGCAACAGTGCAACGAGGAATGAGAGCCAGATTACCCAGCGTCCCTGGCTACGATAACTGGCCACTACTGCCCTCCACCCGAGACTTGCGGCGGCGGTGGCGCATCCGGTAGCGGCTGCGTTAACCCTGTCGCCGGAGCCGGTACGGGCGCAGGTGGCCCCATCGCATCCGGCGCAGGCAGCACCTGCGGCATCATCTGCATCAGGCGTTCGTTCGCGACGCGATGCACATCTTCCGGCGTCATCGGGTTCGCACCGTTACGATCGGCTCCCCACAGCAGCAGCAGGTAACGTAAACGCTGCAAGCCCGCCGTTGGACGCGCCTGGATTACGGTGTAAGCACGCTGAGTGTCGAGCTTCACGGATGAGACCACCGCAACCGGGTAGCCTTCAGGGAAACGACCGCCCAGACCGGACGTCACCAGCACGTCGCCCACGCGGATGTCCGTGTTGGCTGGCAGATGTTCAAGCTGAAGATCGTCCGTACAGCCATTGCCGGCAGCAATCACGCGAATGTCGTTACGCAGCACCTGAATCGGCAGCGCATGGGTAGCATCGCAAATCAGCAGCACGCGGCTGGTCAGTTTGGCAACCGCAACGACCTGGCCCACAACGCCTTTATCGCTGATCACAGGCTGACCTTCGTATACGCCGTTCACGCTGCCTTTATCAATCACCACCTGATCGCTGTAGGGATCGTTTACGGTGGAGATCACCTGGGTGACCATTTTCTGTTCATCCTGGCGCAGCGGCGAGCCAAGCAGTTCACGCAGGCGCGCGTTTTCCTGCTTATATTGCCCCAGCATCAGCAGCTCGCTGTTTTTCAGCAGCAGTTCCTGGCGTAACGCACGATTTTCAAGTTCGAGCTGGTCACGCGATGAAAGCGTTTGCGACACGGAGTCGAGCAGTTCACGGGGACCATTTGAAATAAAGTAGAAAGGACTGACGGCGGTATCCATGTACGTTCGGATCTGGCTGAACGTACCGAGGCGGCTATCGGCAATAATGACCCCGAGCGCCACCAGAACCGCCAGGATCAGGCGAAACTGTAGCGACGGGCCACGGCTAAAAATTGGCTTCATAGGCTATGCGTATTCTCGCGTCAGAGAGAAAGGGTAGCAAATTGCTACCCTCTCACACCCGACTACTCTTCGCTAAACAAGTCGCCGCCGTGCATGTCGATCATTTCCAGCGCCTTGCCACCACCACGGGCGACGCAAGTCAGTGGATCTTCTGCAACTACGACAGGAATACCTGTCTCTTCCATTAACAGGCGGTCGAGGTTACGCAGCAGCGCACCACCACCGGTCAGCACCATACCGCGCTCGGAGATATCGGAAGCCAGCTCTGGCGGGCACTGTTCCAGCGCAACCATCACCGCGCTCACGATGCCGGTCAGCGGCTCCTGCAACGCTTCCAGGATTTCGTTAGAGTTCAGGGTGAATCCGCGCGGCACGCCTTCAGCCAGGTTACGACCGCGAACTTCGATCTCGCGTACTTCGTCACCCGGATAAGCAGAACCGATTTCGTGCTTGATACGCTCTGCGGTTGCTTCACCGATCAGAGAGCCGTAGTTACGGCGAACGTAGTTGATGATGGCTTCGTCGAAGCGGTCACCGCCGATACGTACGGAGGAGGAGTACACCACGCCGTTCAGGGAGATGACGGCCACTTCGGTAGTACCGCCACCAATATCCACCACCATAGAACCGGTTGCTTCAGAAACCGGCAGACCCGCACCAATTGCCGCAGCCATCGGCTCTTCAATCAGGAACACTTCACGCGCACCGGCACCCTGAGCGGATTCACGGATCGCGCGGCGTTCAACCTGGGTTGCGCCAACCGGCACACACACCAGCACGCGCGGGCTTGGGCGCATGAAGCTGTTGCTGTGAACCTGCTTGATGAAGTGCTGAAGCATTTTTTCGGTCACGAAGAAGTCAGCAATAACGCCGTCTTTCATTGGGCGGATCGCGGCGATGTTGCCCGGCGTACGGCCCAGCATCTGCTTCGCATCATGACCTACTGCGGCCACGCTTTTTGGCGAGCCGGCACGATCCTGACGAATGGCCACAACGGAAGGCTCATTCAATACGATGCCTTGTCCTTTTACATAAATAAGGGTATTCGCGGTACCCAGGTCAATGGACAGGTCATTGGAAAACATGCCACGAAATTTTTTCAACATACTAAGGGATAATCCTGAAAGCTGGGGCGGAAAACAAAATCCGCTTACTTTACCAACCACACGCAGCAGCGACAAGGCGCAAAAATCGTCTGCTACGGTGAAAATTAGTGCAGCACGTTTCCTTTGTTACAAATTCATCCCCTGAATCCGTCAGGGCTGAGTAAACAGCAGCGTCCCTCACTTTCACTTGTAACCCATTAAAGGTCGTTCACTGGCTTTTATGCTCGTCTTACTCAAAGCTACAGGCGCGATATTCTACGTGAAAACAAAGTAAACGGCAGGTCAAACAGAGTATCTTTGCAAATATTTTTTCACATTGGTGTCAAGGGGCTGTGAGGCCGCAAAAAAATCCCCCTGACCGCCCGCTACACCGCGCTCTTTCAACATCTGCCATTCACTGCGTGAACGTACGCCTGTGGCAAATACCTGCGTTTGCGTTCCTTTGCACGCTTCCACCAGACTCTGTACCAGCAGCTGGTTTTCCGTGCGTTTTTCAATCGTTCTGACCAGACCAGGATGCAGCTTCAATAATTCAACATCCAGCTCTTTGATCCAGCTGGTGCTCACCAGCGTCAAACCCGCCTGGGTGACGGCCACACGAGCCCCAAGCGCATTGATTAAACGTACCACCGGACGTAACCGGCTGATGTGTTGACCTACATCTGCCTCTGCAAGTTCAAAAATAATGCGTTTGCGTTGCGATTTTTCGCACTGCATTAACGTGTCGCGTAACCAGCGCTGGAAGCGCGGACGAATCAGCGACTCGACGGTCACCTGTAAAGCCAGATTTTCCTCAGGCCAGTACGATAAAAACGGGATGAGGCGGGTGATTTGCTGGCGGTCATACTCTTCGGATAAGCCAAATTGCAGCACCATCGGCAGATATTCCGCCGAGATAACCTCTTCGGTGCCATCAAAAATACGGCACATCAGCTCACGGTGATGAACATGGCCATTCTTCATGACCGCCGGTTTTTGATAGATACGCGGCCCACCGCGGCTCAGCATCTGTTCAATCAGGGTTCGCCAGCGCACATTGCCGCGCCCTTTCTCCGGCAGCGTATCATCATAGACCGCCCAGCCGTTCGCGCCCTGTAATACGGCGTTACGCGTAGCCGCTTCCGCATGTTCCATCACCTGCTCCGTCGACTGGCCGCCGCGCCAGGCACAGATGCCCATATGCACCATGTCGTCTCTGTCGAGCATTTTGCTCTGCGGCAGCGCATCAACGGCTTTCAGCAGCTGGCTGGCGATACTCTCGGACTCCTTTAAGGTGCGATGCGGCAGCAAGACGGCAAAGTCACTGCGGTGGTAGCGCGCCAGCAGCGCGCCGGGGTAGCGCATAATAAAGGTGGACAGCAGGTTAATCAGGGTGAAGAGATTCTCTTCCGCCACGCGCTGTCCCCAGGTATCACGGAGCAGATCGAAGTCCGGCAGGCGAATCATCATCACCACGCCGTGCGTGCCTACCTTTTCGGGGTCATCAAGCAGCGTAGCCAGCTGATTATCAAAGAAGAGACGGTTGTTAAGGCCCGTTTTGTTATCCTGCGCGGCGTAGGAGCGGATCAGCGTGTCCATACGGCTACGCTGGTCGCTGGCAAACTGGATTTCGGAGAGCAGCACGTCCAGGGCGCTACTGGTGCGCGACGGCCATTCATACACCGATCCCCGCACCTGCGGCCCCCGCTCGCCATTGAGTATCCGCACGGAGCGTGTTTCCAGCAGTTCCTGGCCGGAAAGCTGACGACGCTGCCAGCGAACGGCGAGGAAAATGAGCAGCACGATAAAGGCAACGGCGATGGTCAAGGGTGCGGTGGTCATGAGCGAGCGTAAATAGTTGCTCATCGGATCCTGGTACATCATATGAATCGTCATACCAGGGTGTTTAAGCGAATGGACCGTTACGTCCCGATACTGATCTACCGTGCCGGCAGGACGATAGCTGCCCTGGCGGGTATGGCTGAAAACGGTCTGCTTCCCCTGTTTAATTTCGATCCGCACAATATCCACAGGCACCATTAACTCATCCAGCTCACGCGAAAGCGCCGGGAAGGGTGTGGTAATCAGGCGGGTGTCGATAACCGATGCAACCGATTCAACACGGTTAACCAGCTTATCCTGGATGGCATTATAAAAGCTCAGCGAGCAGCCGATCAGCGTGACAATGATGGTCAGCCCCGTCAGCAAAGTGATAAAAGCTGAGAACTTCGTCGTTAATCGCATCCTTGAGATTACTCCGTGGGTTGAAGGGGTCGCAAGTGAGCGCTAACTTGCATTTCAAATGCGGCATACTACCAAACCTGGTGTATCTGGCAATTTATTGCGTTACATCGGCACGGTGTTTCACTGAGCGAGTATAGTCTTCAGAACATATTTTCCCATTACTAAACCTGGTGAGGACCCCCTATGCAGGCTTTGATTTTAGAACAGCAGGACGGCAAAACCGTTGCCTCGGTGCAAACCATTGAGGAGAGCCGCCTGCCGGAAGGCGACGTGACCGTGGATATCGACTGGTCCAGCCTGAACTATAAAGACGCACTGGCCATTACGGGGAAAGGTAAAATCATCCGAAATTTCCCGATGGTGCCCGGAATCGACTTTGCAGGCCGCGTGCATACCAGTGAAGATCCGCGCTTCCACGCCGGACAGCAGGTCCTGCTCACCGGCTGGGGCGTGGGTGAAAACCACTGGGGCGGGCTGGCGGCACAGGCGCGCGTAAAAGGTGACTGGCTGGTCCCGATGCCGAAAGGCATGGACGGCCGCAAAGCGATGATCGTCGGCACGGCGGGCTTCACCGCCATGCTGTGCGTCATGGCGCTGGAAGAGGCCGGGATCCGTCCTGACTCCGGCGAAATCGTCGTCACCGGCGCAAGCGGCGGCGTGGGCAGCACGGCCGTCACGCTGCTGCACAAGCTGGGATATCAGGTCGCCGCCGTCTCTGGCCGCGAAAGTACGCATGATTATCTGCGTCAGCTGGGCGCAAACCGTATTCTGAGCCGCGACGAGTTCGCCGAAACCCGCCCGCTGGAAAAACAGGTCTGGGCTGGCGCGGTCGATACCGTCGGCGACAAAGTGCTGGCGAAAGTGCTGGCGCAAATGAACTACGGCGGCTGCGTGGCGGCCTGTGGGCTGGCGGGTGGTTTTGCCCTGCCGACGACGGTGATGCCGTTTATTCTGCGCAACGTGCGTCTTCAGGGCGTCGATTCGGTTATGGCTCCAGCCGAGCGGCGTGCCGAGGCCTGGGAACGTCTGGTCCGCGATCTGCCGGCCTCGTTCTATGAGCAGAGCGCCACGGAGATTACCCTGAGCCAGGCGCCAGAGTTCGCGAATAAAATCATGGACAACCAGTTCCACGGTCGTGCGCTGGTCAAAATTGCCTAATCTTCAAATTTTCGTGACATATTCGCGCTAACCCGCCTCCTCCGTCATGCTTAGAAAAACGCCTGACGGAGGATGCCATGAAAACCCGAAAACTGACGGAAGCCGACGTAACGTCTGAGTCTGTCTTTATGCTACAGCGCCGCCAGATCCTGAAGATGCTTGGCATCAGCGCCACCGCCCTGACGCTCACACCTGCGGCCCACGCTGACCTGCTCGACTGGTTTAAGGGTAACGATCGCCCGAAAGCCCCCTCCGGTGCCCCGCTTAACTTCACCAAACCGGCGCAATGGCAAAATAAGCTGGCGCTGACCCCGGAAGAGAAAGTCACCGGCTATAACAACTTTTACGAGTTTGGTCTTGATAAGGCCGATCCTGCCGCCAACGCGGGCAGCATGAAAACCGATCCCTGGACCCTGAAAATTGATGGCGAAGTGGCAAAACCGCTGACGCTGGATCATCACGACCTCACTACCCGCTTCCCCCTTGAAGAACGCATTTACCGCATGCGCTGCGTGGAAGCCTGGTCGATGGTCGTGCCGTGGGTAGGCTTCCCTTTGCACAAGCTGCTGGCCCTGGCTGAGCCCACCAGCAACGCGAAGTATGTCTCCTTCCAGACGCGCTATGCGCCGGACGAGATGCCGGGCCAGAAGGATCGGTTCATCGGCGGCGGGCTGGAATATCCGTACGTTGAAGGGTTACGCCTCGACGAAGCCATGCATCCCCTTACGCTGCTGACCGTGGGCGTTTACGGCAAAGCGCTGCCGCCGCAAAACGGGGCCCCCATTCGCTTAACCGTACCGTGGAAATACGGCTTCAAAAACATTAAATCCATCGTCAGCATCAAGCTCACCCGCGAGCGCCCGCCGACCACCTGGAACCTGGCGGCGCCCGACGAGTACGGGTTTTACGCCAACGTTAACCCACACGTTGACCATCCTCGCTGGTCCCAGGCGACGGAACGTTTTATCGGTTCCGGCGGCGCGCTGGACGTTAAACGCCAGCCAACGCTGCTGTTTAACGGCTATGCGGATGAAGTGGCATCCCTGTACCGTGGGCTGAATTTACGGGAGAACTTCTGAGTGCGTTTAACGGCAAAGCAGATAACCGGGCTGAAGGTTCTCCTGCACTTAGCCGGATTACTCCCCTTTATCTGGCTCTTTTGGGCAGCCAGTCAGGGGCAGTTTAGTGCCGATCCGGCTAAAGATATTCAGCATTTTACGGGTCGGATGGCTCTGAAATTTTTGCTGGCGACCTTGCTCGTCTCACCGCTGGCGCGCTACGCTAAACAGCCCTTATTGATACGCACGCGACGGCTTTTGGGGCTATGGTGTTTTGCCTGGGCGACGCTGCATCTCACCAGCTACGCCCTGCTGGAGTTGGGCATTAACAACCTGGCACTACTCGGCAGCGAACTGGTGACGCGCCCTTATCTGACGCTGGGTATCGTAAGCTGGCTGGTTTTACTGGCGCTGACGCTGACGTCCACGCAGTACGCGCAGCGAAAACTGGGCCGACGCTGGCAACGGCTGCACAACTTCGTCTATCTTGTCGCGATCCTCGCCCCCCTTCATTACCTGTGGTCGGTGAAGATTTTATCCCCTCAGCCGGTCATCTACGCCCTGCTGGCATTGGCCCTTTTAGCATGGCGTTACAAGAAGTTCCGCCAGTGGTGGCGATAGTTAACGAAACTGTGCGTTTTCCCGCAGAATATTTATCAACCGCGAATCTTTTTCGGATAGCGGTTGATAATCTTCCCTGATAAGACCAGTATTTAGCTGCCAAATGCTACGAAATCGTTATAATGTGCGACTTCGGTTTTCCGGACAGGGGTTTTAGGCCTCTGAAAGGGTGACAATTGCGCGTTGAGGGTATATGTTGTTTTTTACCCGAAAATCGCAGGAGATAGCGGCACAATGGCTGACAAATTCCAAATTTTAGTTTTGAACGGACCGAACCTGAACATGCTCGGCACCCGTGAGCCAGAGAAGTACGGCACGCTGACATTGAGCGAAATTGTTAACCGTCTGGGTACGGAAGCAGCCTCGCTGAATGTGGATTTGGACCATTTTCAGTCAAATGCGGAGTACGCAATCATCGACCGTATTCATCAGGCTAAAGACACTGTGGACTATATCCTGATCAATCCGGCCGCGTTTACGCACACCAGTGTTGCTATACGCGACGCACTGCTCGCGGTGAGTATCCCGTTTATCGAGATCCACCTGAGTAACGTGCACGCCCGAGAGCCGTTCCGCCACCATTCCTACCTGTCGGATATCGCCGCTGGCGTGATTTGTGGGCTGGGTGCAGACGGCTATTCATACGCTTTACAGACAGCGGTAAAACGCTTGTCACAATCACACTAAACAAGAGTACGGAACCCACTCATGGATATTCGTAAGATTAAAAAACTGATCGAGCTGGTTGAAGAATCAGGCATCTCCGAACTGGAAATTTCTGAAGGCGAAGAGTCTGTACGCATCAGCCGTGCAGCCCCAGCCGCTAGCTTCCCGGTAATGCAGCAAGCTTACGCTGCGCCAGTGCAACAGCCTGCGCTCGCCGCAGCCGTTGCGCCAGCGGCAGCAGAAGCAGCACCTGCGGCTGCAACAGAAATCAGTGGTCACATCGTACGTTCCCCAATGGTTGGTACTTTCTACCGCACCCCGAGCCCGGATGCGAAAGCGTTCATCGAAGTGGGTCAGAAAGTCAACGTAGGCGATACCCTGTGCATCGTTGAAGCCATGAAAATGATGAACCAGATCGAAGCAGACAAATCAGGTACTGTGAAAGCGATTCTGGTCGAAAGTGGTCAGCCGGTAGAATTTGACGAGCCGCTGGTCGTCATCGAGTAACGAGGCGAACATGCTGGATAAAATTGTTATCGCCAACCGTGGCGAGATTGCACTGCGTATTCTTCGTGCCTGTAAAGAACTGGGCATCAAGACCGTGGCCGTGCACTCAAGCGCGGATCGCGATTTAAAACACGTATTGCTGGCGGATGAGACGGTCTGTATCGGTCCGGCTCCGTCCGTAAAAAGCTATCTGAACATTCCGGCGATCATCAGCGCCGCCGAAATCACCGGCGCGGTCGCGATCCACCCGGGCTACGGCTTCCTCTCTGAGAATGCCAACTTTGCTGAGCAGGTTGAACGCTCTGGCTTTATCTTCATCGGCCCGAAAGCCGACACCATTCGCCTGATGGGCGACAAAGTGTCTGCCATCACCGCGATGAAAAAAGCCGGTGTTCCAACCGTACCAGGCTCTGACGGCCCGTTGACCGACGACATGGATGCTAACCGTGCGCATGCTAAACGCATTGGCTACCCGGTTATCATCAAGGCGTCCGGCGGCGGCGGCGGTCGCGGTATGCGCGTTGTGCGCAGCGATGCCGAACTGGCGCAGTCCATCTCTATGACCAAAGCGGAAGCGAAAGCGGCTTTCAGCAATGACATGGTGTACATGGAAAAATACCTGGAAAACCCACGCCACATCGAAATTCAGGTGCTGGCCGACGGTCAGGGTAACGCGATCTATCTGGCAGAACGTGACTGCTCCATGCAGCGTCGTCACCAGAAAGTCGTCGAAGAAGCGCCAGCGCCGGGCATTACCCCGGAACTGCGTCGCTACATCGGCGAGCGTTGCGCTAAAGCCTGTGTTGATATCGGCTATCGCGGGGCGGGTACCTTTGAGTTCCTGTTCGAAAACGGCGAGTTCTACTTCATTGAAATGAACACCCGTATTCAGGTTGAACACCCGGTTACCGAAATGATCACCGGCGTTGACCTGATCAAAGAGCAGCTGCGTATCGCAGCCGGTCAGCCGCTGTCCATCAAGCAGGAAGAAGTTGTGGTGAAAGGCCATGCGGTAGAGTGCCGTATCAACGCCGAAGACCCGAACACCTTCCTGCCAAGCCCGGGTAAAATCACGCGTTTCCACGCGCCGGGTGGCTTCGGTGTGCGCTGGGAGTCCCATATCTACGCCGGTTACACCGTACCGCCGTACTATGACTCAATGATCGGTAAGCTGATCTGCTACGGCGAAAACCGTGACGTGGCGATTGCCCGCATGAAGAACGCCCTCCAGGAGCTGATCATCGATGGGATCAAAACCAACGTTGATCTCCAGATGCGCATCATGAGCGACGAGCACTTCCAGAATGGTGGAACTAACATCCACTACCTGGAGAAAAAACTCGGTCTGAACGAGAAGTAACAGACCAGCGTTGCTAAAAGGCCGGATAATCCGGCCTTTTTTATTTCTGGGGATCGCAAAGCCCCATCATGTACAATCCCCGCTTTCTTCATCCACAAGGGACAAAAAATGGACAAGCGTTTTGTTCAGGCCCATAAAGAAGCGCGCTGGGCGCTGTGGCTGACCCTTCTCTATCTTGCTGCTTGGTTAGTAACTGCTTACTTACCTGATTCAGCTATCGGCATAACCGGCCTTCCGCACTGGTTTGAAATGGCCTGCCTGCTGCTGCCGCTGGTGTTTATTGTGCTGTGCTGGGCGATGGTGAAATTCATCTATCGCGATATTTCTCTGGAGGACGATGATGCAGCTTGAAGTCATTCTGCCCCTTATCGCTTACCTGTTCCTGGTGTTTGGCCTGTCGGTTTATGCGATGCGCAAACGTTCGACCGGCACCTTTCTGAACGAGTATTTCCTCGGGAGCCGCTCAATGGGTGGCGTCGTGCTGGCGATGACGCTGACCGCCACCTACATCAGCGCCAGCTCGTTTATCGGTGGCCCCGGCGCGGCCTATAAGTACGGACTGGGCTGGGTACTGCTGGCCATGATCCAGCTTCCTGCCATCTGGCTCTCGCTTGGCATATTGGGTAAAAAATTTGCCATCCTGGCCCGCCGCTACAATGCCGTGACGCTGAACGATATGCTGTTTGCCCGCTATCAGAGCCGCCTGCTGGTATGGCTGGCAAGCCTGAGCCTGCTGGTGGCGTTCATCGGGGCGATGACCGTGCAGTTCATCGGCGGCGCGCGCCTGCTGGAAACGGCGGCCGGGATCCCCTACGAGACGGGTCTGGTCATCTTCGGCGTCAGCATCGCGCTGTATACCGCGTTTGGCGGGTTCCGCGCCAGCGTGCTGAACGACACGATGCAGGGGCTGGTCATGCTCGTAGGCACCCTCGTTCTTCTGGTCGGCATCGTGCATGCCGCGGGTGGCCTGGGCCATGCGGTTGAAACTCTGGAAGCGATCGATCCGAAGCTGGTCTCGCCGCAGGGGGCGGATGATATTCTCTCTCCAACCTTCATGACTTCGTTCTGGGTGCTGGTGTGCTTTGGGGTCATTGGCCTGCCGCATACCGCCGTGCGCTGCATCTCATATAAAGACAGCAAAGCCGTGCACCGGGGGATCATCATCGGGACGATTGTGGTGGCGATCCTGATGTTTGGCATGCACCTGGCGGGCGCGCTGGGACGCGCGGTGATCCCTGACCTTACCGTGCCGGATCTGGTCATCCCGACCCTGATGGTAAAAGTGCTGCCGCCGTTTGCCGCCGGGATTTTCCTCGCCGCGCCCATGGCGGCCATTATGTCGACCATCAACGCCCAGTTACTGCAAAGTTCCGCTACGATCATTAAAGATCTCTACCTGAACCTGCGCCCTGAACAGGTTGAAAATGAGCGTCGCCTGAAGCGTATGTCGGCCGCGATCACCCTGGTACTGGGTGCGCTGCTGCTGCTGGCCGCGTGGCGTCCACCGGAGATGATCATCTGGTTGAACCTGCTCGCCTTTGGCGGGCTTGAGGCCGTATTCCTGTGGCCGCTGGTGCTGGGCCTGTACTGGGAACGCGCTAATGCCGCGGGTGCGTTAAGCGGCATGATCGTCGGGGGCGTTCTGTATGCCGTTCTCGCAACGTTTAAAATTCAGTATCTGGGCTTTCACCCGATTGTGCCCTCGCTGCTGTTAAGTTTACTGGCGTTTGTGGTGGGTAACCGTTTCGGCCGCCCCGTACCACCCGCCACCCTGATGTCTACTGATAAATAAAGAGTTTTGCCATGCCGTGGATCCAATTAAAACTGAACACAACCGGCGCGAACGCCGAAGAACTGAGTGATGCGCTGATGGAAGCCGGTTCGGTCTCTATCACTTTCCAGGATACCCATGACACGCCGGTCTTTGAGCCGCTGCCGGGCGAAACGCGCCTGTGGGGCGATACCGACGTTATCGGCCTGTTTGATGCAGAAACCGACATGAAAGAGGTGGTGGCGATTCTGGAAAACCATCCGCTGCTGGGCGCAGGCTTCGCGCATAAAATCGAACAGCTGGAAGACAAAGACTGGGAACGCGAGTGGATGGATAACTTCCATCCGATGCAGTTTGGTCAGCGTCTGTGGATCTGCCCAAGCTGGCGCGAGGTTCCGGATGAAAACGCGGTGAACGTGATGCTCGATCCGGGTCTGGCGTTTGGAACCGGTACTCACCCGACAACCTCCCTGTGCCTGCAATGGCTGGATGGGCTGGATCTGGAAGGCAAAACCGTGATCGACTTCGGCTGCGGATCCGGGATCCTCGCTATCGCGGCGCTGAAGCTGGGCGCGGCCAAAGCCATCGGGATCGATATCGATCCGCAGGCGATTCAGGCCAGCCGTGATAACGCCGAGCGTAACGGCGTTTCCGATCGCCTTGAACTGTATCTGCCCGATGCACAGCCAGAGGCCATGAAAGCCGATGTGGTGGTCGCGAATATCCTGGCTGGCCCGTTACGCGAGCTGGCGCCGTTAATCAGCGTCCTGCCGGTTGAGGGCGGCCTGCTGGGTCTGTCCGGCATTCTGGCAAGCCAGGCAGACAGCGTCTGCGAAGCCTACGCCGATCTCTTTGCGCTCGACCCGGTCGTCGAGAAAGAAGAGTGGTGCCGCATCACCGGTCGTAAAAAATAAGCATTTGGCGTGGTCCTCTGACCACGCCTTTCCCCTTCGGTTTTCCCTCCCGCCTTCATCTTTTCTCCGATAAAATAGCCCTGCAAACAATAATGTTAATTATTGATTTGAATAATAAAATTCACAGGAAGAATACGATGAAACATATTGCATGCAAGGCAGCGCTGCTGGCGCTGAGCATGATGTCGGCTTCGGCTTACGCATCACACTGGAGCTATCAGGGAGAAGGCGCACCGGAGCACTGGGGCGAACTGGACGAGGCGTATAAAACGTGTAAAAGCGGGATGTATCAGTCGCCGATTAACATTGATAGCACGGTCAAAGCCCATATCACTCCGCTGGAAACACACTACATCGACGGCCCGGTCACCCTGACAAACAACGGCCATACTATCCAGGCGAGTGAAAACGCCGATACACGCGACAGCATCACGCTTGATAAACAGACCTGGACGTTACAACAGTTCCATTTCCATGCGCCATCCGAAAACACGGTGCACGGTAAAAAATACGCGATGGAAATGCATCTGGTGCACAAAAATGCTGACGGCGAACTGACGGTCGTTGCCGTTATGTTCGACCAGGGTGCGGCAAACGCTGAGCTGGATAAACTCTGGAGCGTGATGCCAGGACAGGTTGACCAGAACGTCACGATCAAGCCAACCCTCGATATCAATAAACTCCTGCCCGCGGATAAAACCTACTGGCGCTTCAGCGGCTCTCTGACCACGCCGCCGTGCTCAGAAGGGGTAACGTGGCTGGTGCTTAAGCAGCCGCTGACCGTCTCTGCTGAACAGCTTCAAAAATTCACTCATATCATGCATCACGATAACAACCGCCCGGTCCAGCCGCTTCATGGCCGCCTGGTGGTTGAATAAGTCGATTTTTTGCGCTGATATCCTGTGCTGAAAGGCGACACAGATTGCAAGAAGCACCCTAATCTGCTGCATATCGCAGCAGATTATCCCGGACAATTGATTCATTTATTCAGAAATGATGAGAAGTTACGGGAAATTGTAAGAGCCCACAAAACGTTCATTTATTCATAACCCAATGATTTAAATAGCGAATAATCTTATCCCAAAAGTATGACTGGCGATTCATTGATCTACAGCAGTGGATTGTTCAAAGTTTGGCCTTTCATCTCGTGCAAAAAATGCGTAATATACGCCGCCTTGCAGTCACAGTATGGTCATTTCTTAACTCATGCGCATCGGACACCACCAGCTCAGAAATCGCCTGATCGCAGCACCCATGGCAGGTATTACCGACCGGCCGTTCAGGACGCTGTGCTACGAGATGGGAGCAGGACTGACCGTTTCCGAGATGATGTCGTCTAACCCGCAGGTTTGGGAAAGCGATAAGTCCCGCCTACGGATGGTGCACGTTGATGAGCCAGGTATTCGCACCGTGCAAATTGCCGGAAGCGTGCCTGAAGAAATGGCAGATGCCGCGCGTATTAACGTGGAAAGTGGCGCCCAGATTATTGATATCAATATGGGTTGCCCGGCCAAAAAGGTGAATCGCAAGCTTGCAGGTTCAGCCCTTCTGCAATACCCCGACCAGGTGAAGTCAATCCTGACGGCGGTTGTCAGCGCAGTGGACGTTCCTGTTACGTTAAAGATTCGCACGGGTTGGTCGCCGGAACACCGTAACTGCGTAGAGATTGCCCAACTGGCCGAAGACTGTGGCATTCAGGCCCTGACCATTCATGGACGCACTCGCGCCTGTTTGTTCAACGGTGAAGCTGAATACGACAGCATTCGGGCAGTTAAGCAGAAAGTTTCCATTCCGATTATCGCGAATGGCGACATTACTGACCCGCTTAAAGCCAGAGCTGTGCTCGACTATACGGGAGCTGATGCTCTGATGATAGGACGTGCCGCTCAGGGAAGACCCTGGATCTTTCGGGAAATCCAGCATTATCTGGACACTGGGGAGCTGCTTGCCCCGCTGCCTCTGGCAGAGGTTAAGCGCTTGCTTTGTTCGCATGTTCGGGAACTGCATGACCACTACGGCCAGGCAAAAGGGTACCGAATTGCGCGTAAACACGTCTCCTGGTATCTCCAGGAGCACGCTCCAAATGACCAGTTTCGGCGCACATTCAACGCCATTGAGGATGCCAGCGAACAGCTGGAGGCGTTGGAGGCATACTTCGAAAATCTTGCGTAATGAAATAAAGAGCTGACAGAACTATGTTCGAACAACGCGTAAATTCTGACGTACTGACCGTATCTACCGTTAACTCTCAGGATCAGGTGACTCAAAAGCCCCTGCGTGACTCGGTTAAACAGGCACTGAAGAACTATTTTGCTCAACTGAACGGTCAGGATGTTAATGACCTGTATGAGCTGGTACTGGCTGAAGTTGAACAGCCACTGTTGGACATGGTGATGCAATACACCCGTGGTAATCAAACCCGCGCTGCCCTGATGATGGGCATCAACCGTGGTACCCTGCGTAAGAAATTGAAAAAATACGGCATGAACTAATTTCGATTAGCTAACTGCTTGTTTAAAAAGGCGCTCTTCGGCATGGGGAAGCGCCTTTTTTATCGCCCAAATGGGCGACCGTCAACCTTTGTAAACCTTCTCGTTCCCCACTTTTCAACGCCCGCTTTTCGTGTATATTTCCAGCACGTTAAAGGCTCTCTTTTCGCGGAATGACACATGATTCGTAAATACTGGTGGCTGGTCGTTTTTGCTGTCTCTGTTTTCCTTTTCGATGCGCTGCTGATGCAGTGGATTGAACTGATGAGCACTGAAACCGATAAATGTCGCAATATGAATTCCGTAAATCCGCTAAAACTGGTGAACTGTTCAGAGCTGGACTAACCGCTACCCCCTGCGCCATCCCTGCTATCACCTAATAAAAACAGGGATTTAAATCACTTTTCGTCATTTCCTGACGATGATAATGTCTGTGCCCTTTCCAACCGCTCTTGCTTAACATCCCCCAACGAGTGAACAGACCATGCTGGTTAGCCAATACAACCAAATCCTCGTCGTCATCTCCTTTGTTGTCGCCATTCTTGCCGCCTATACCGCACTGAATATGGCTGCGCGCGTTGCCGGTAGCCAGGGCGTCGCTGCGCGCGTCTGGTTGGCAGGCGGCGGGGTGTCGATGGGGATTGGCGTGTGGGCGATGCATTTCATCGGTATGCTGGCGATGGATCTTTCCATGAGCATGAGCTACAACGCGGCCCTGACCGTGCTTTCGATGGTTATCGCCATCAGCTCATCGATGTTCGCCCTGTGGCTCGTTAGCGGTGAGCAGTTGCGTCTGCAACGGCTGCTCCCCGGCGCAGCCGTGATGGGAGCGGGCATTGTTGCCATGCACTACACCGGAATGGCTGCACTGGAAGTCACACCGGGTATTGTCTGGGATAACACGTGGGTGGCCATCTCTGTGGTCATTGCCCTGGCCGCGTCACTGGCCGCTCTTTGGCTGACGTTCCGTTTACGACAGGAAGCCGCACAAATGGCGTTGATGCGGCTGGGGGCGGCGATCACCATGGGCATCGCTATCGCTGGTATGCACTACGCCGGCATGGAAGCCGCCCAGTTTCCGGTGTCGACGATGGTCCACCATCATGGCATTAACGGTAGCTGGCTGGCGGTACTGGTAAGCGTGGTCGCGCTTGCTATTTTGGGGATCACATTACTGGTGTCGATGTTCGATGCCCGCCTTCAGGCTCGTACCTCGCTGCTGGCCTCATCGCTGGCAGAAGCTAACCGCGAGCTCGCACAGCTGGCGTTACATGATACGCTGACGCGTTTGCCCAATCGCATTCTGCTGGGGGATCGTCTCGATCAGGCTATCAGCAAGGCCGATCGCGAGGGGAGCGCCTTCGCGCTGATGTTTATGGATCTCGATGGTTTTAAAACCGTTAATGATGCCTACGGTCATGACGTCGGTGACAAGCTTCTGGTTGCTGTGACTCAGCGCCTGCTGTTGCAGTTGAAAGGTCAGTACACGCTGGCGCGTATCGGTGGGGATGAATTCGTCCTGCTGGCCGAAACTGACAGCCCGGATGATGCAGCCTCACTGGCTAATTCACTGGTGCGCGTTATTGATAGCCCGTTCCATCTCGATCCTTACGAGCTGATGGTCACCCTGAGCATTGGCATCGCGCTCTATCCGCACGACGGCAACACCGATCGTGAACTGATGTTTAACGCTGATGCGGCGATGTATCACACAAAACATATGGGTCGCAACGGTTATCACTTCTTCCAGCCGTCAATGAATACGCTGGCGCAGACGCATCTTCAGTTGATGAACGATCTGTGGCAGGCCATCGACCGTAATGAGTTACGCCTGGTATATCAACCTAAATTCCACGCCCCTGCCGGGCCAGTACTTGGATTTGAAGCGCTGTTACGCTGGCAGCATCCAAAACAGGGATTGTTGTCTCCCGAGCTGTTTCTGCCGCTGGCAGAGAAAACCGGGCTGATTATTCCCATTGGAAACTGGGTCATCGACGAGGCCTGCCGCCAGCTGCGTGAATGGCATCTTCAGGGTCACACGGACTGGTCAATGGCGGTGAATCTTTCTACGTTGCAGTTCGAACAGCCGACGCTGGTTAAAACGGTTCTCGATTGTCTGTCGCGCCATAGCGTACCGCCCGGTATGTTGATCCTGGAGGTGACCGAAACCACGGCGATGAACAATCCAGACGAAAGCGTTCGCGTCCTGACAGCGCTGACGGATGCGGGCGTAAAAGCCTCGATAGACGATTTTGGTACAGGTTACTCAAGCCTGCTCTATCTTAAGCGGCTCCCCGCCTGTGAGTTAAAAATCGATCGCGCTTTCGTGAAAGAGTTAAGTGGAGAGAGCGAAGACGCAACGATTGTCTCGGCGATTGTCGCTCTGGCAAAAACGCTGAATCTGAAGGTTGTGGCGGAAGGGGTGGAAACCGCAGCGCAGCAGGCGTTTTTGACAGAACTGGGATGTAATACGCTACAGGGTTATCTGCTGGGCAAACCGATCACCGCGCAAGCGATTAAGGAACAGTGCCAGCACGGGGAGATGTCGCCACCCCGGACGCCGTCATGAGGCCGCATCGTAAACCACTGGCGTTACTCGGGTGATATGCAGCGTCGCCAGAATATTATCCACCAGCGCCGGCGCCTGTTGGTACAAATTGAAACTGTTGCTGTTCATTAGCCAGTTTTTGATGACTCCGCTAAAAAAGGCGTGGAAAACTATTACCGCAAGTTCAATATTCGTTTGTGACGAGATGATGTTACGAGCAATGCATTGCCTCAGCGTCCTGCGAAGATAATCATCGTTTAAACCGATCCGCTTTCGTATTTCACATTCTGAAATCACATCGTCATGAAATTCACACTTATGATACAAAATCTGTAGAAGAGCATACTGCCGGGGATTGCTTGCAATATATTTCAAGCCGACAATAAATTGTTCACGAAGCATTAACAGCGGGTCATCTTTTTCGGAAAGCACTAACCTGTCACGAATCATCTCACGCAGCGGTAATTGCTGTTCCCAGATGGCGTTAAATATTTCCGCTTTACTCGAAAAATGCCAGTAAACTGCCCCGCGAGTGAGTTGCGCAGCATCGGCGATGTCGGTGAGCGTGGTGTTAGCCACGCCCCGCGTCGCGAATAGCCCGATAGCGGCTTCAATCAACTGCTGACGGGTCTTTTGAGCCTCTTCTTTCTTTTTACGCGCCATAGCCTGCTACTCATTGCTCATACGATTAATACACTACCAAACGTAATGAAGGGGTCGGATAAATAAAAGTATTCATCATAACCGATTTTCATTTTGCACAAAAAAAGTCAATTTGCTTAATTTATAATTCAGTCAAATAAGTTCAATGCATTGCATTCACAAAACACATGAATAAAGCGACCCCAAAACATTTGCGCTGGTTATCCTGACAGAAATTGCATATTGAAAGCACTGGCCAGATTCTGATTTTTACTTTTTAAAGCCCCTCCAGCACGTATAAATTAAAAAACATTAAATACCCTCATTATTATACGCAGCTACATTTTTATTTTTGCCTCATACCCTCTCACCGATTCACGGCAATTATCGGTTTAGGGGTAGTTTAAGGAACAGTAATGACGACTCATTTCAGACGCTTACCCTTATCCGGTTTCATTGTCTGTGCCGCACTGCTCGCCGGGTGCGATGGGCAGGAAAATTCACAGCAGCATGCGCAAGCCCCCCAGGTGAATGTTCATATTGTCAAAAGCGCGCCGCTGGCCGTAACGACGGAATTACCAGGCAGAACAGATGCGTATCGTGTTGCGGAGGTTCGTCCCCAGGTCAGTGGTATCATTCTGCACCGTAATTTTACCGAAGGCAGCGATGTCAAAGCGGGTGAATCCCTTTATCAGATCGATCCTGCCACCTATCAGGCAGCCTACGACAATGCGAAAGGTGAACTGGTAAAAGCGCAGGCGGCGGCAAACATTGCCCATCTGACGGTGAAACGTTACGTTCCGCTGGTCGGTACGCAATATGTGAGCAAGCAGGAGTACGATCAGGCGGTGGCAACCGCTCAGCAGGCGGATGCGAGCGTCGTTGCCGCGAAGGCTGGCGTTGAAAGCGCGCGGATCAACCTCGCCTACACGAAAGTCACATCGCCAATCAGCGGTCGAATTGGTAAATCCAGCGTTACTGAAGGGGCGCTCGTCACTAATGGTCAGTCAACTGCGCTGGCAACGGTTCAGCAGCTCGATCCAATTTATGTCGACGTGACCCAGTCCAGCAGCGATTTTATGCGTCTGAAGCAGACGAGCCTGCAAAAGGGCGACACCAGCAGCGTCGAGCTGCTGATGGAAAACGGCCAGCCTTATCCGTTAAAAGGAACGCTACAGTTCTCTGACGTCACGGTAGATGAAAGTACCGGCTCAATCACCCTTCGCGCCCTCTTCCCTAACCCTCAGCATATGCTGTTACCGGGTATGTTTGTCCGTGCGCGCATCGATGAAGGTACGCAGCCGGATGCCATTCTTGTTCCCCAGCAGGGGTTAACCCGTACACCGCGCGGGGATGCCACCGTGCTTGTGGTAAACGATAAAAATCAGGTGGAATCTCGCACTGTCGTTGCACCGCAGGCGATTGGCGATCGGTGGCTGGTCACGGACGGCCTTAAAAACGGTGACCGCGTCATCACCAGCGGCCTGCAAAAAGTTCGCCCTGGCGTCACCGTCGTGGCTATTCCTGATACCGCCGCTACTCCAGCCAGTTAAGGGATATCGTCATGGCTAATTTCTTTATTCAACGGCCTGTTTTCGCCTGGGTACTCGCCATCATTCTGATGATTGCGGGCGGGCTGGCCATTTTAAAACTGCCGGTCGCGCAATATCCGACCATTGCGCCACCCGCAGTTGCGGTGACAGCAACCTACCCTGGCGCGGATGCCCAGACGGTACAGGACACGGTGACGCAGGTTATCGAACAGAACATGAACGGAATCGACAATCTGATGTACATGTCGTCCACCAGTGATTCTGCCGGTAACGTCACCATCACCCTGACGTTCGAGTCGGGTACGGATCCTGATATCGCGCAGGTTCAGGTTCAGAACAAGCTTCAGCTCGCCATGCCGCTGCTGCCGCAGGAAGTGCAGCAACAGGGGATCGGCGTGGAAAAATCCAGCAGCAGCTTCCTGCTGGTTGCGGGCTTCGTGTCGGATAATAAAAACCTTACCCAGGATGATATCTCCGACTATGTTGCTTCTAACGTAAAAGATGCGATCAGCCGTACTTCCGGCGTCGGTGACGTGCAGCTGTTCGGTGCGCAGTATGCCATGCGAATCTGGCTGGACAGCAACGCAATGAATAAGTACCAGCTCACGCCGCTGGACGTCATTAACCAGCTGAAAACCCAGAACGACCAGATTGCGGCGGGCCAGTTGGGGGGGACGCCGTCTGTACCGGGTCAGCAGCTGAACGCCTCTATTATTGCTCAAACGCGCCTGAAATCGCCGGAGGAGTTTGGCCGTGTGACGCTGAAGGTGAACCAGGACGGTTCAATGGTCCACCTGAAGGACGTGGCCCGCATTGAGCTGGGTGGCGAAAACTACAACATGGTCACCAAAATCAACGGGCAGGCCGCGACGGGGCTCGGGATCAAGCTGGCGACTGGCGCAAACGCTCTGGATACCGCTGCCGCCATCAAGAGCAAACTGGCGCAGTTGCAGCCCTTCTTCCCGCAGGGCCTGAGAGTTGTCTATCCATACGACACCACACCTTTCGTGAAGATCTCAATTCATGAAGTGGTGAAGACGCTGTTTGAAGCGATCGTTCTCGTGTTCCTGGTGATGTACCTGTTCCTGCAAAACCTGCGGGCAACCCTTATACCGACTATCGCGGTGCCCGTGGTGTTGCTGGGTACTTTTGCGGTACTGGCTGCGTTCGGTTTCTCCATTAACACCCTGACGATGTTCGGGATGGTATTGGCGATAGGTTTGCTCGTCGATGATGCCATCGTGGTGGTCGAGAACGTAGAACGCGTGATGGTGGAGGACAAGCTGCCGCCAAAAGAGGCGACGCAGAAGTCGATGGAACAAATCCAGGGCGCTCTGGTGGGCATTGCCATGGTGCTTTCGGCGGTGTTTATACCGATGGCATTTTTTGGAGGCTCTACCGGGGCTATCTATCGCCAGTTCTCGCTAACCATCGTCTCCGCGATGGCCTTATCGGTGCTGGTTGCGCTGATATTAACGCCAGCGCTTTGTGCCACCCTGCTCAAACCCGTTGCCAGCGAGCATCATGAAAAGAAAGGTGGCTTCTTTGGCTGGTTTAACGCGCTTTTTGATAAGAGCGTGGAGCACTACAGCAACAGCGTAAGCGGTATTTTACGTAAGACCGGGCGCTATCTGCTGGTATACGTCATCATCGTCGGCGGCATGGCAGTCTTGTTCCTGCGCCTGCCTTCCTCCTTCCTGCCGGAAGAGGATCAGGGGGTGTTTATGACGATGGTTCAGCTGCCGGCAGGGGCGACGCAGATGCGCACCCAGCAGGTGCTCGATCAGGTTCAGGATTACTATCTGACGAAAGAGAAAGCGAACGTTGAATCGGTCTTCACCGTAAACGGCTTTAGCTTTAGCGGCCAGGGCCAAAACGCCGGTATCGCGTTCGTCAGCCTGAAGCCCTGGGAAGAACGTCCGGGCGATGAAAACGGCGTTAGCGCCATTGTCAGCCGTGCGACGAAAGCGTTCAGCCAGATCAAAGATGGCCTTGTATTTCCGTTTAACCTGCCCGCGATTATTGAGCTGGGCACGGCGACAGGCTTCGACTTCGAACTGATTGACCAGGCAAACCTGGGGCATACGCAACTAACGCAGGCGCGTAACCAGCTGCTTGGCATGGTGAGAGAACATCCAGATTTACTGGTCCGCGTGCGTCCTAACGGCCTGGAGGATACGCCTCAATTCAAGCTGGATGTCGATCAGGAGAAAGCACAGGCGTTAGGTGTAAGCGTATCTGATGTTAATCAGACCATCTCAACAGCACTGGGTGGCACCTATGTGAATGACTTTATCGATCATGGACGCGTGAAAAAAGTTTACGTACAGGCTGACGCTCGCTTCCGTATGCTGCCAGGAGACATTAGCGGCCTGTATGTGCGTAGCGCTAACGGCGAAATGGTGCCTTTCTCTGCCTTTAGCAGCTCTCACTGGGTATACGGTTCACCCCGTCTGGAACGTTACAATGGGATGCCATCAATGGAGATCCTCGGTGAGTCTGCGCCAGGCAAAAGTACCGGTGAGGCAATGGCGTTAATGGAAAGCCTTGCGTCGAAACTGCCTTCCGGCATCGGCTACGACTGGACGGGGATGTCTTACCAGGAACGTCTTTCCGGTAATCAGGCTCCAGCCCTGTACGCCATTTCGCTGATAGTGGTGTTCCTGTGTCTGGCTGCCCTCTATGAAAGCTGGTCAATTCCATTCTCGGTCATGCTGGTTGTGCCCCTGGGGGTGATCGGCGCGCTTCTGGCTGCATCGGTGCGCGGGCTGAACAATGACGTCTACTTCCAGGTTGGTCTGCTTACGACAATTGGTTTATCCGCCAAGAACGCCATACTGATCGTTGAGTTCGCCAAAGATCTCATGGATAAAGAAGGCAAAGGGATTATCGAAGCCACGCTGGAAGCCTCACGTATGCGTCTGCGTCCTATCCTGATGACTTCCCTGGCATTCATCCTTGGCGTTATGCCTCTGGTAATCAGTAGTGGTGCAGGAAGTGGGGCACAAAACGCTGTCGGTACGGGCGTGATGGGCGGGATGCTGTCAGCTACGCTGCTGGCCATTTTCTTCGTTCCTGTTTTCTTTGTGGTTGTCCGAAGACGGTTTACAAAGCACAAGGATTAATGAAAAATTAAAAGGCACCTCGGGTGCCTTTTTTATTTACGGAAAACAACAGAATAAATATATCGATCCTTCACATTTTCTCCATTAATTATCTCCACCCGCTCCTTTTCTCCATGATTTTTACAATCCACACAAATTGAGATTATTCACTGTTCTGCATGGTATTAGCACGGTGGTAAAATAATCATCAATTCGTTAATTGCCGCATCGGCTCTGAAGCGAATAAGCGATTATTTTGAGGTAACATCATGAAAAGATTCCTTTCCGTTGCACTCCTCGCTGCGCTGCTTGCTGGCTGTGCGCACGACTCTCCATGTGTACCGGTATACGACGATCAGGGCCGACTGGTTCACACCAATACCTGCATGAAGGGCACCACCCAGGATAACTGGGAAACAGCAGGTGCGATAGCCGGTGGTGCCGCGGCAATAGCGGGCCTGACGCTGGGTATTGTTGCTCTGACTAAATAAGGCTTTTAAAAGCGCGGCGATGTCCGCGCTTTTATTTTGTTGTGATGTAAGCGCTTATATTTTCCATCCTGGCTTTACCCGTTATTAACTCTATTTAACACCCTACTACGCTTCCTGCTTTACACAGTTAACCCTGCCAGTAACCTCACTCCTGCTGCGTTTCGATTACTTTATGTATACGCACTATTTTGCCAGTTAAACGCATAGGTATACGCCGATATGTGCGAATTTCGCGAGAGGGATTAACGAGGTGAGGGATTTAACAGTACGCATAACGCAAAAAGGCCATCCTTTCGGATGGCCTTTCTACTTGTTTGATGTCTGGCAGTTCCCTACTCTCACATGGGGAGACCCCACACTACCATCGGCGCTACGGCGTTTCACTTCTGAGTTCGGCATGGGGTCAGGTGGGACCACCGCGCTAAAGCCGCCAGACAAATTCTTTTACTTCTTGCCGAACTTTAACCTAAGTATAAAGTGGTGCTGATACCCAGAGTCGAACTGGGGACCTCACCCTTACCAAGGGTGCGCTCTACCAACTGAGCCATAT